>DUKH01000221.1:6718-8355 GCA_013329415.1 Methanosarcinaceae archaeon
CATTTCTTTTCATTTCTTTTCACTTAAGGTATCAGGGATTAAATTTACTGAAATTTGCCTGCAGCCCGAAAGGTTAAAATATAAAATGAGTAAATAAACAGCTTAGCTAAAAAGTTTTCAACCCCTTCATTTCCACTCGAAAACAAGTTCAGAAAAGCTTACTATTAAAATATAACTTGATTATTATTTTTTTACCAACAGGCCACGAAAACAGCGTACATCTCGTGCCGGTAAGGACAAAAATCCGCTTGAAACTTGCCTCTTCCAGCTTCTCCCTGAACTTCTCAAGAGCATCAATCTTTTTCCTGCATCTCATCTAACGGTCCCGGTATCTTCAGATTCTTGACAATTAGCTCCTGCTCCACCACTACTTTTTCCAGTGAAATCTTCAGGAATCGACTTTGGGGTTGATTGAGGAATTGGTTCTGGGATTTACTGTGGGAAAAAGGCTTGCCAGTTGGGAAGGCATTGTTTCTGGAGGGTATCGAGAAGGGAGGGCTGGTCAAGAATGAACTGGTTGAGGTCATTGCCCTATATCTCTAAAGTATATTTTGTTGTTCTCTGAAAAAATGAGTTAAATAATATCGGGTTGTATGTCAGATTGCAGGTAAATCTTATAAGATGTCCGTATATATCCGATTAAAAAAACTTCATTTTTATTTTTGTATATGGTTATACCCAAATATTCTTTTTAATGGTAAGGAAACAAAATGCAACCAGACACCTTAGACATTTCTGATTCATCAGAAGACCCATTCGAATTACTGCAGCAAGCCATCAATCTTCACAATCAGGGAAACCTTGAACAAGCCCTCGACTTGCTTGTCCGGGCCGAGCACTCTGCCTTTGCATCCAGAAAACCCGAATCCCTTGTTGTTATTTATAGCGTGGTAGGGGATGTCTTTTCAAGTCTTGAAGACTTCGAAAGGTCCCTGAGATATTTTGAAAAATCCCTTCAGGTCATAAAGCTGTTTGAAGCGGACGATGCTGATGTTGCCGAAGATGGCGGTGAAGACCTCGTTCTTACTGAATGGTCGGCTTCAAATGAAAACAAGATCGGGAAACTTCTTTTCCGGCTCGGGCAAACGGGAGAAGCAGAAAAAAGGTTCAACCGGGCGCTTGGGCTTTATGAAAAGCTACTTGAAGCAGATTCCGAAAATGTGCAGCACCTTTCTTCTCTGGCAAAGGTCAAAGACAACGTGGGTACTTTGCTTTCCAGTAGGGGCCAGATTGATGAAGCTTGTGTGGTTCATACGGAGGCGGCTGATATCCGTAGAAGTTTGCGGAAAAGGAAGTCTGAATAAGTTGGGATTCAAGAATTAAACAACGTTACAAAAAGTAATTATCACTGAAGCTTCCCGCATATTTTACTTTCAATTTGCCTTACTTCGGGGAAAAACATTCTGTAAATTGCAGGTTTCCAGCCTTAGCATGAAACCCGGAAGTCCTGAATTTCATGATCATAAGGCTGATTTTATTAGAAAACTTTTACTGTATTAATAATTCACGGCACTTCTAAAATTTTGCAATAACTCTCAGTACACCCTTAGTGTTATATTCAGTAAAGGGAATTTGGCATGCAAGGCATCTGTGAAAAACGGTGTCTTAAAAACGGTTCTTTAAAAACGATTCTTTAA
>DUKH01000221.1:8693-12198 GCA_013329415.1 Methanosarcinaceae archaeon
TAAAAACGATTCTTTAAAAACGGTGTCTTTAAAAACGGTATCTATACACAGATGCCTACCCCTTCAACAAAAAAATATTTTCTCAATTTCACTTGTGTGTACTATGTTTATATCTCTACTTCTGGCTTTTTTTGTTGAATGGTATCTTACATAAAAACAAGGGCAGCTTTTTTTCCATATAGTTGGTCTACTCCCGAATCTCGAATTTTGGTCTGTTACAATATTTCTCTTTGCAGGTCGCATTGGTATTTTTATTTCAGCTCTTTTTTCTATGTTTGACCTGCTCCAGCCGCGCCACAGGCGCGGGACAAGACAGCCCGGAATACACCATTCACGTAACCCCGGTTATCAGCAAAAAACCGAAAGTTCACAAATGTGTCATAGTCAAAAAAGTAGGCATCAAACCTTTAACTCAGCTTTCAAAGAAACGCGATTTTTGCCATAATTTGCAATAAAAACCACTATCAAGGAGCATGGTTGCAAAGTCTCATTTGTATTACCTAATTATTAAATTCCATTTAAAAGCTCTTTAGTTATTGATTTTTTTCCGAAATTATTTATAAATGTATTGCCTATATACACTTATGACTACAATCATAAAAAAAATAATTAATGGTAATGCGTACTTTTATGCGGTAAAATCTGCAAGGGTGAACGGAAAACCGAGGATAGTTTCTCAGGTGTATCTCGGAACCGCAGATAATATTGTTGAGATGAAAAAACAGTGTGAATCATTACCTTACATAAAAATGCAATCCTTCGAGTATGGTAAACTTGCCGCACTTCTCCATGTGAATGAAGAGCTTGGATTTGTTGACATCGTGAATAAACACACCAAGAAAAGATCAATCGAAGGTTTAAGCGTCGGAGAATATCTTTTACTTGATATAGTAGGAAAAAGTCATGGAGTATTAAGTGAAAACGGCATTGAAGAATGGTTTAAAAAATCTTCCTTATCTTTTATGTGGGACTTTCCACACAAATTAAATTGTCAGAATTTCTTGAATCAAATGAGTTACATTGATTCTGAAACTATGAAAAATATTGGGGATGATCTGTGTCGAGTTCTCGTAGAAAAAGGATTAACTCCCTCAGTATTGTTTGTGGACGAATCAAACTGGTTTACCTATGCTACCAATTACGATGGAGAAAGTGAACTTCTCCGTAAAGGGTATAATAAAAAGCATCGTAAAGACAAAAATCAGATCTGTGTGGCACTGGCTGCAAATGAGGACAATATACCTTTTATTCACGAAACATATCCTGGAAATGTTCATGATTCTGAAGAATTTTCAGGCCTAATTGATAAAATCATAAACCGATTGACTGAATTGAACATATGTTCAGAAGATCTGGTCCTTGTTTTCGACAAGGGAAACAATTCAAAGGATAATATTAACCAGGTAACTTCAAAGATGAATTTTGTAGGAGCTCTAAAGGCAAATCAGGCAGAAGAGCTCCTTGAAGTACCATTATCTGAATACCAATTTCTGTATAAAAGCTCAGAAGGCCACAAAATTTATGGATATCGTACAAAGCACCAATTTTACGGGACCGAATTTACAACAGTAATTACTTTCAATGAAGGAACCTATAAACTTCAAAAAAGAACTTATGAATCAAATAAATCAAAAATAATTGAGAATCTGAAGGATCTACAGAGGAGATTAGAAAGCAACAGAGGAAAAGCAAGAAGCAGGAGCAGCGTTGAAACAGAGGTTGCGGACATAATTATGAAAAAATACAGAAGCGTTGTAAAATATGAAATAATTGATGCTCTGGAAGATCAGAAGAAGCCTCAGTTGAAGTTCTGGATTGATGAGGAGAATGAAAAAAAGTGTGAAAAATCATGTGTGAAAAATCTACTGTTTACGGATAAACATCAGTGGCATACTAAGAAAATTGTGCAGACATACAACAACAAAGACGCTGTAGAGAAGGATTTTAAGCTGTTGAATGATCATTTGTTTGTCCCTGTAGGACCTGTGTATCACCATAAAGATGAAAATATCAAAGTTCATGTGTTTCTGGCTATAATCGGCTTACTTTTCTACAGATATCTAGCCTGGGAAACAAAGAGATATGGATTTTCTATGAGAATACTCATTGAAAAACTGTCAGAGATCAGATTGGCTATAGTCCAAGAAAAAAAATCAAACTTATGTAAAATAATGTTGGAAGAAATGGACACAAAACAGGCATCTTTATTTTCTTCATTAAACTTAGGGAAATTCCTTCCATCTTAATGAAAACAAAATCGGAAGGATTATTCTTTTCCTAGTAATACACAAACAAAGCCATAAGATAACGGAAAATCAACCATCTTTGAAAGTAGAGTTAAAAACAGACTTGAAAATTAAAAATCCGGTAAAAAGAAGTTGTTGAGGCTAAAAAAGTTTCAGAAACCACAAGTCTGAATGAAAAAAAATAAGATGAAGGGATCAAGCCTTCATCCAATTATTTTTCTTAATTCAATTCCTTTAGCTCTATTTTTTCCTTATTTGCTTGTTTTACTTTCTTTTATACAGGTATAGGGCAAGCAGGCAGGTCATACAGTAAACTATTTCAAATCCAGGTGCACTTGTGCTTTCTTCCTGCTCGGCTTCCTGTTCAGCTCCCATTCCTTTATTTCCAATACCTTTTTCATTAAGCATTTCGGGCTCTGATTCAGGCTGTATATTCTTTGAATTTTCTTCCGAAACGCTTCTCATTTTACCTGTTATTGCAAAGGAAGAGAATCCAGGAGTTTCGGCTGTGAAATACAGGAATTTATCGTCTTGCTTTAGCAGGCTGACTGGAGCCTTGTCCCATTTTCCATCATTATACCTGTTAAGGATGATGGAAGATTCATCGATGTCATTTTCCTGTAGCCAAGATTTTTCGACCTTGAAGCATATAACCGCGTTTTCGATATTTTCCGGGGTTGTAAACCCTCTGTTTCCAATCCAGATATTAAAATACCTGTAAACTGCGTCGGTAGGCATTTCGGAAACCAGTGAGGATTTCCCCTTCAGCATCTCGACGATGGTTGTGGTCTTGCCTGCAGTCTTCTTTGCGTCAAAGTTAACAGACATAACGCAGGTGGCATTCTTTCTGAAATTGATTTCTACATTGTTGCTATTTTCTATGAATACCTGCGAAAGTTCCTTAACCTCAATGTTTTTTGCAGGTTCAGGGGAACTGCCGCCAACACCTCGACTTCCTGCGCTGCGGTGGCTGCTACCGTTGTCTTTGGAATCACTGTCTTTGGAATCATCATCTTCACTCTCTTCCGGGGGAGTTATTGTGTCTGATTCTGAATTCGTATCTTCTTCATCAGTCACGGTATTTTCATCGGTCTCTTTAATGTTAATTGGCTGCTCCACAGAGCTGGTTTCATCCGGGAGCTCGTTACTGCTTACTGTTGCCGTGTTCTCTATGAATCCGTCTCCGCCCCCATAAGTGCTTATGTCTTCTTGGGTCACGGTATAGATCCCTGTATAGGTCCAGGTCTCCCCTACGTTCA
>DUKH01000164.1 GCA_013329415.1 Methanosarcinaceae archaeon
GTTTTCCAACAGTGCATTATGGTTATTCGTCCATGAGTGATTGATATGAAAACGCTTTCAACCCCAAGCTGTTCCTGCTGCAGCGGGATAGACCAGAACAAAAAATACCTGACAGGCATCCGGAAAGACGGCAGTGAATGGATTCCCGCATTCATTGAATACGTGGACGCCGAAAAGTGTACAGGCTGCGGAAAATGTGTCCGCGTATGCTCCGAGGGAGTATATGAACTTCGGGAGATTGACGGGAAAACAGTTGCCGTGCCTGTCAATGAGGGGAGATGCGTGGGCGACGGGGCCTGCCACAAAGTCTGCAAACCCGGGGCCATGGTCTGCAAACCGAAAGCCATTGAATGAGTAAAACGGAAAGATGAGACTTCAAAAATAAGAAATTAGGTATATTATCCCGGCCCACTCAAGCCTGCTGCCCGCTCAAAGCCGTGTCTGGCCAGGCCTGATCCGGCCCATAGGGACGTCGGCTTCCAGCCTCCCGGTTTTGCCGTCAATCCTGTTTTCCATCCTTCCTTCGACTTTGAAACCGAACTTTTTGTAAAACCCGATGGCCTTTTCGTTGCTCTCCCTGGCAATCAGCTCGACCCTGAGGATTTCAGGATGCTTTTCTTCGATTTCTTCCATCAAAGTGCCAAAAAGCAACTTCCCAATCCCTCTTCCCTGGAAGCCAGGGCGGACGACAATCGTCAGGTCGCTGAAAACGTGGGCAAAAACCTTTATTCCGAGGGTATACGTGTGGACTTCCGCAATGAGTTCTTCAGGGTCCGAGGGATTTTCGACCACCAGGATAACCCCCGACCCAAGGCTTTTTTCGATGAAACTCCTGACATACACCCCGGTTATTTCATCGGCTTCCCTTGCAATCCCACCTGAATTCAGTGCGACCTCCCGGTACAGAGCCATAATTTTGTGCAGGTCAGCAAGGGTAGCTCTTCTTACTTTATACTCGAATTTCATCAGGAATTGCCCCATTTTAGGTAACTCAAACATAAAGTGTAAACTCAAACTGTAAACTCAAAGTACAAACACCGCATAACTATGAAAAAGATGGATATATACATTTAGAAAGTTAACAAAAAACTGAAGAATAAAAGAAGGGGATTTAAGAGAGGAAAGAAGGAAATAAGAATGGATATATAAATTAGAGTATATATATGAAATAAGCTCATCTGGAAAAATTGGGGAGGCAAAACTGAGCAACGGATATCCGGAGGACAGATCCGGAAATTCCTGAATCCACCGATTCGTAGCCTCAGTTGCCTGCAGGGGGAAGACGTTCAATGCCAGTAATGACAATCATCGGGTGCCGGATTTTTGAGGATGAGGTAGTGCACCTTATCGAAAAAGGGCCCGAACTCGAAGAAGTTATTGTTGTCAAAAATGAAAACAACTCCGGAATAATCCGGAAACTGGAAGAGATAAGGAGTCCTCACAGGGTCCTGCCCCTGGAAAAAATCCCTGAGCTGTCCGTAAGAAAAGACAGCAGTGGATTCACACTCATCGTGATGCTGCTGGAATTTGCCCTGGACGGAGTGCCCGAAAAGCTCAGGGAAAAGGTCTACGAGACCATTGCAGAGATGCAGGAATATTCCGACGGGATCCTGCTCTTTTACGGGCTCTGCGGAAACGTGCTTGGAAACGTCGAAAGGGACTTTGCAGCCTCAGACTGCCCGGTCTTCATCCTGAAGGACAGGGAGGGTTCCATGGTAGATGACTGCATAGGCGCAGTGCTCGGGGGGAGGGAAGATTTTCTTTCAAAGCTGGCATCCAACGGCGCAGGCACGTATTTCCTGACTCCCGTGGGGGCGGTTAACTGGAAAGAAATGCTGATAGCTTCCAGGGTCACACCAGAGCCCGAAAACGTGGAAATGACAAAAATGATCTTTGACATTTCGGGCTACAAAAAAGTTGCACAAATAGACACCGGACTTCACTATGAGCAGGAGTTTGAGGCAAAAGTCCGGGAATTTGCGGACCTGTACGGGTTCGAGGTAATTAATATAAAGGGCAGCCCGGAACTGGTTGAGGAATGTTATAAGAAAGCCAGGGAAGAAGTCCTCAGGAGAAAAAAAGAGTGAAAAACACAAAGGGAGCATAGAAAAGAAGCATGGAAAGCGGCGGCTGCGGTTGAGGACTTTCGGGCACTTCAGAATCCTGAAAACCTGTTTTTAACTTCAGTCGCAGCAAACTTTAACTTAAGTCGCAGCAAAAAATCCCCGCAGCGGCAGGCGGGGGTTTGAAAATCGAAACCGAATTTTAATTCCTGATTGAGTTTTTACTTCACCCGAAAAACCGGATAGTTACGGGAAAAATCCAGGCTACTACCTGCTATTTTAAGTTTTTAAACAGAAATCCTTAAACCGGAATTTGCGGCCCTTTTCAGCATCGCCTTTTTTCATACAATTTATCCGGATAACATCAGAGCGCGTGAAACTGCAGCATGCCTGTTTATGCAACAAGAGACCTGTTGGTGTGAAAAAAAAGCTGGTGTGACGTACCCCGGCATAAAATACCTGCTAGCATGATGTAGCTCCTGGCCGGAGGTATAAGTTAGCATGACATACCTCGAAAAGCCATAGAACCTTCGAGGGAAAACTATTTAAATAAAAGTTCTGTCAAAAATGAAATAAGTGAGCATTTGATAGTGATTTTTAGAAGTTCACAGTGACAAAAGAAATTCGAAAAGTATATGTAATGATTGGAGTATTAACTTTCATTACATATCCTATTCAGCACACAAGACACGAGAACGATAAAAAACAAAAAAGGAGCTATCACTCATGCACTACAGCCTTGGCATCGATGCAGGAGGTACCTATACCGACGCCGTTATCGTGAATAATAACGACGACACCGTTGTCGCCGCAAGTAAAGCGCTTACGACCTATCCGGACCCGCTCGAAGGGATCAAAAATGCAATTGACGGGCTGGATGAAGAGTATGTCAGGAACGTAAAGGTAGTATCTGTTTCCACGACCCTTTCCACCAACACCATCCTGGAGGGAACCGGTTTTCCCGTGGGGATAATCCTTGTCGGGAACTATGACATCAACCAGGAACTTCCGACCCCGCATTATGCCCAGGTAAAAGGAGGGCACGGGTACAACGGGAAAGAAGCCGAACCCCTTGACCTGGAAGCCGTAAAGGAGTTTGCCCTGAATGTAAAAGACAGGGTCTCAGCTTTTGCGGTCTCATCCTACTTCAGCATTCGAAACCCCGAACATGAAATCGCGGTAAAGAAAGCCATCCTCGAACTGACCGGTCTCCCCGTGGTCTGCGCCCACGAACTTTCCCAGGACCTCGGGGCTTTTGAAAGAGCTGTGACCGCCTTCTTCAATGCGCAGCTGATTCCGATCTCCGAGAAATTCATGCAGACCGTGGGAAAGGAGATAGAAAACCGCGGCATGGACGCAAAAGTCCTCATGCTCAAGTGTGACGGGTCCGTTGTCGGGATCAAAAAGGCCCTTGAAAAACCCATCGAATCCATCTTTTCAGGCCCGGCAGGCAGCCTTGTAGGAGCCGCTTTTCTGAGCGGGTATGAGACCTGCGCCATGATCGATGTGGGAGGCACAAGTACGGACATCTCCCTGATCAAAAACGGCATCCCCGAGATGAGCGAAGAAGGAGCAGCCGTTGGCGGCTGGAAGACCAGGGTAAGGGCAATTAAGATGGAGACCTCGGCAATGGGCGGAGACAGCCATATCTGGGTCAAAGAGAGAAAGATAACAATCGGCCCCCATCGGGTAATCCCCCTCTGCAGGGCTGCGGTGCTTTACCCGGGTTTCCTGCAACAACTTAAGACAAACCCGATACCCTCGAAAGGAATCCTGGGGGTCAATGTCCAGCCCACCAGGTTCTACATCAGGACAGGGTACAAACCAATCGAAATCAGCAAAGGGGAAAAAGAGCTCCTGGACGTGATCAGCGAGACCCCGACATCTATTACCGAAATGTACACCCGCCTGGGCAAGAAGTACCCTGCGTCCTATATCCTGGATTCCCTGATCCAGAAACGCCTGATTCAGGCAATAGGCTTTACCCCCACCGACGCCCTGCACGTGCTCGGGGACTATTCCCAGTGGGAAACGGAAGCTTCCGAAATCGGAGCGGAAATGCTCGGCTCCCTATCGGATATGGGTAAGGAAGAATTTGCCCTGCACATTAAGAGAGAATTTGCCAAAAACATGGCTTCGGAACTGATCTCCTTCTTCCTGGAGGGAATAGAGAAAACCGAGATCAGAAAGATCTTCGACATCGATTCTCCAACCAAATTCAAGGTTGAAATGCCTGTGGTCCTGATAGGAGGCCCTGTTTCCACCTACCTGGACGAACTGAACAAAATCATTGATGCCGAAATCGTGGTCCCTGAATACTCCGATGTAGGAAACGCCGTCGGAGCCCTCGCCGCAAAAGGAATCCGCAGGGCCGAGATCCTTATCCGCCCGGTTTCCATGGCAGCCCCGGACATGGAATTCTTTGTATTCTCCGAAAAAGGCAGGGAAAGGTTCGAACTCTACAACGACGCCCTCGACCACGCGCACAGGCTTGGGGAACAGCTTATCCAGGATTACATGGCTGACTCGGGCATGGACCCGGAAAAGATCCAGATCGACATCAACAAAAAAGACATCCTTCCGGCTGGCTGGCATACCCCCATGGAAACAAAACTGGTCTTCCTCGGCACGGGAGATTACGCAAGCGCATAAATGCCCGGGTGTGTGAATACCCCGGCACGTAATGCACTACACAAGCATAAGTCACTACGCCAGCATAAGTCACTACGCCAGCTTAATTCACTACACCAGCACATAATGCACTATGCCAGCGTAATGCACAAGAAAGTAAATGCGTAAACGAGTGGACTACCCTTGAGCTAAAGAGCCGGGGGTTTTACGCTCCATTTATAAAAACAGCATTTTTCCGGCAGCAATGCCGGAACTTTTTTTAACATAACTGACTTTCCTCAGAGTTTCTCTCTGGAGAATCATAGTTTTCTTGCTATCGTTTTTGGACAATTGTTCGAAAATCCACAATTATTATCTCAACTGAATCTTCGATAAATAGGAGTTGGAAGCTTTCAATGAAGGCACAAAACCTAAAATTTCAAAAATAAACGTTTGAATAACCAGGGCAGTTTTCAGAAAAAACGATAGCGTGAAAAAGTGTGAAAATGGAAAAGACATCTGCGGAAAGTGATATACGATTAAACTATGATTAAACATTTATAAATTCATTTAATCATGGTCAGACCCACAACTCCCCAAAAAAGTAAAAGACAAATGCCCAATCCAAAAAAACATATACAATAGAAGGTTTTACACCAGAATAATATGTTGAAAAAAACGATTTTAAAAGCTAAAACCCGGAAGACATACGAAAAAGAATTTATATTGATAAGACTATTTTGATATATGAATAACTATACATTAGTTATACTCAGTTTTGTTTTTACCCTCTTAGCAATGATCTCGAATAATTATGTACCGGAATTAGAAGGGGCATTTATTGCGGCCATTGTGTTCCTGCTCATATATTCGATAAGTGAATTAAAAACAGACTAACACTCAAAAGCGCCTGATATCCCGAAGGTGCCCGGGGGCAGGGGATTATCCGCATCAGATTCTGCAGAGGGGGACCTGCAGCAGGCATTTAAGATTCATTACACTGGACTTTTCTATAAGGACAATGGTCCTTCAAAAAGAGAATTCACTACCATTGGACCCTGTATTTTCTGTCCCCCCGGATATTCGGACAAAAAAGCCGTGCCCGGAATCCTGGCAGGGATGGAGAACAATTATATACAGGTAACTCCTGTGTAGGAGATAGCTTATATTCGAATACAGGTTACCCCCGTACCTGTCTGCATCCAGGGGAAAAGTCAAAAGTAATAGCCGGAACTTATCCAAAAAACTCATATTTTTGCTGTTTAAGTTTTGTTAATACTGCTACTGAACTTTCCTGGTTTTAATCACTATTCACCGGGCCGTTGATATTAGACGTTTATACGGCTGCTTCATCAGGTATTCATGCCTGGAACCTTCAGCTGGATTTCATGCCTGGTTTTGATTGGGGCAAGTGGAAATCGGAAAAGAGCCTGTGAGAACCTGTCCTATGGAACATGTGGTTCTAACTGTTACGGGAAAGACCTGTCGTAAGTTAGACTGCAGGGTATGCTTCAAAAGATGTCATAACCGGCAAAATTCGGAACCAGCATATTTGAAAGCGGAATCGCGATCAAATTTGGAATCAAAAATACTGTCAACTTAGAGTGAGTACATGGAAAAATTAGCAAAATTTAAGGAACTTGGACTTTCGGAAAGCACATTGAAAGCCCTGCAAAAGAAAGGTTTTGAAGAACCAACCCCTATTCAGGAAAAAATTATCCCTCTCTTCCTGGGAGGAGAATGTGACATTATCGGGCAGGCCCAGACAGGGACCGGTAAAACAGCAGCATTCGGGGCCCCCATTATTGAAAAAATTCCTGAAAAATCAGGAAAGGTCCAGGCAATAATCCTGACCCCTACCCGGGAACTGGCAATTCAGGTCTCGGAAGAACTCAACTCCCTTAAAGGAGAAAAGAACCTGCAGATCGTCCCGATCTACGGGGGACAGTCCATGACCCGGCAGCTCCGGATGCTGAAGAGCGGAGTGGACATCGTTGTGGGGACCCCCGGAAGGGTCATTGACCACATTCAGCGAAAGAGCCTGAAGCTTGACAACATTTCATACTTCGTGCTTGACGAAGCCGATGAGATGCTGAACATGGGTTTCATCGATGATGTGAAGGAAATCCTGAAGGCTTCAAAACCTGAGAAAAGGATGCTCTTCTTTTCCGCAACAATGCCAAAACCGATTATCAGCATTGCACGGAAGTACATGCGAAACTACGAGCACGTCTCCGTAAGTGACGTGGAAAATGCCACGGAGCTGACCGAGCAGATCTATTTCGAAGTCAGGGACAGCGATAAGTTCGAAGCACTCTGCAGGATCATCGATATCGAAGAAGAGTTCTACGGACTGGTCTTTTGCCGGACAAAAAACGACACCACCCAGATTGCCCAGAAACTGGGGGACAGAGGCTATGCCGCCGATGCCCTTAACGGGGACATGAGCCAGCAGGAAAGAGAAAAGATCCTGAACCAGTTCAGGAAGCAGAAACTCAACATCCTGGTGGCAACCGACGTTGCAGCACGGGGAATCGACATCATGGACCTGACCCATGTAATTAACTATAGTCTTCCCCAGGACCCGGAGTCCTACGTGCACAGGATCGGAAGAACTGGCAGGGCAGGAAAACAGGGGACTGCAGTTACCTTTGTAACATCTACGGAATACCGCAGGCTGACTTACATAAAAAAGAGTGCGAAATCCCAGATCAAAAAAGGTATGCTCCCCGAAATAGAAGACGTCATCAAAGCCAGGAAAACAAGGGTGAAAAACGACCTCGAAGCCATCATAAAAGAAGGGGGACACGAAGACTTCCTTGAGATGAGCAAAACCCTTCTGGAAGAATATCCCGAAGAAATGGTCCTGGCTTCCCTTTTGAAATACACTTTCAAGGACGCCTTCGACGAGAGCAATTATTCGGAAATCAACGGCAATTCCTATGTCGACAAAACAGGAAAAACCCGGCTTTTCATAGCCATGGGCAAAGCCGACGACATGACCCCGACAAAGCTCTGCGATTTCATAAAGAAAGAAGCCGGGGAAGAAGAGATGAAAATAGGAGATATCGAGATCTTCCCCCACTTTTCCTTTGTATCCGTCCCGTTCGCCCAGGCCGAGGTCTTGCTGGGCATGTTTAAAAACAAGACAAAGGGAAGAAAACCCTTTGTGGACATTGCCCAGGGAAAGAACAGGAAAAATGATAGGCCAAGAGGAAACTGGAAACAGAGAGATGGTGGAAAACAGGGAGAAGGCCGGAAACAAGGAGGAAACTGGAAACAGAGAGATGGTGGAAAACATGCCGGGAAACAAAAATTCAAAAAAGCAAGTAAAATCCCGGCCTGAGCTCTTATTGGCCTGGCACCTTATTGGCCAGGCCTCTTATTAGCCAGACCTCCCACAATCCGGGTTTTCGGGGGTCGCTTAGACCCCCACTTAAGCCCTAATTTTAACCCCTAATTTTAATCCCTAATTGATCTCAAATTTAAGTTCTAATTTTAATCCCTATCTAAATCCTAATTTTAACCCCTACTTTGGCCTTAAAGTTGAATTCTAATTTTAACCCCTATTAAAATCCTAATTTTAATCCCCACCTGACCTCAAAGTTAAATTCTAATTTTAAATCCTAATTTTAATCCCTACCTGACCTCAAAGTTAAATTCTAATTTTAACCCCTATTTTAACCCCTATTTAAATCCTAATTTTAATCCCTACTTCATGCCCCTGAAGGTAAATTATGGAACGGATTTTCCCCAGAGGTTCCGGCTTTCATCAAAGGTTCAGACTTCCCTTGAAAAGTCATCTTCTGAACGTGGCCCAAAAATAAGTGAAAACGCATTTTGAGTGAGGGTTATTTCTTATGTTCCACCGGAAACATTAGTAGAGAAACAGCAGAAAGTTACATACGTAAGCAGGGTTAAGTGACGCTTAGCTCCCGGAAATAAAGCCCTGGGTTTTACGCTCAGATTATAAAAAGTATTATACGGCAATGTTGCAGATGATAAATCGGAACCATTTATACCAGTTGCAATGGATGAATGCTTTTTAGAATTTTGTTTCAGGAACAACGGGCAGTGGGATCTGGCACACTGCCCGGATTACAGACTAAGAAGCGCTTAAAACGTTTATCGAGGAATATCATGAAAGACCCGCTAAAAACAATAAGGGAAACAAAACCCCTGATACATCATATCACTAACTGGGTAACCATTTACGACTGCGCAAATATGACAAGAGCGATCGGTGCCCTCCCTGTGATGGCTCATGCCCCTGAAGAATGTGCTGACATGACAAAGATCTCATCCGCTCTTGTACTTAACATCGGGACCCTGACAGTTGAAATTATCGATTCTATGCTTCTCTCCGCTGCTGCTGCAAACGAGAAGGGAATCCCTGTGGTACTCGATGCCGTAGGGGTCGGAGCGACCAGGTTCAGGGATGACATGGCTGCAAAAATCCTTGATTCCGTTCATATTGATGTCATCAAAGGCAACTATTCCGAAATCGCAAAACTGGCAGGCGAAAACGCCGAAACAAAAGGAGTTGAAGCAACTTCAATAGATGCTGACCCCGGACAGGTTGCAAAAGGACTTGCAAAATCAAAATCATGCACTGTTGTGATGACAGGAAAAGCAGACATAATAAGTAACGGGAAAAAGACGTTTATTGTAAAGAACGGGCATGAGCTAATGGGGTCAATTGTCGGGACCGGATGCATAGCAGCATCAATAATTGCTTCATTTGCGGCAGTAAATCCTGATTATTGTGACGCGTCCAGGGATGCCCTGTGCTACTTTGGAGTTGCAGGAGAACTTGCAGCCGAAAAATCAAACGGTCCGGGAAGTTTCAAGGTGAATTTGTATGATGAGGTATTCAATCTCTCAGATGAAACCGTGAAAAATAAGATGAATTTTGAAGAATGTTAATCCCGGATTAAAAGTATCCGGAGAATTTTAATCTTTGATAAAGATGAAAATTATGAACCAGAAAAAATTCCTGTTAGACGAGATTGACTTTTATCTTGTGACGGATTCCGAACTCTCAAGGAAAGGCACTTTATCCGATGTAGGGGATGCAGTTGAATCGGGCTGCAAGATTATCCAGTACCGGGAGAAGAACAAAAACACAAAAGAAATGATCAACGAGGCATCCGAAATCAAGAAACTATGCAGAGATAATGCGATATTTCTGGTCAATGACAGAATTGATGTTGCTTTAGCGGCTGACGCCGATGGGGTGCATATAGGCCAGGACGATATGCCAATTGATATTGCAAGAAAACTTCTTGGTACAGGGAAGATAATCGGACTTACCGTCCATAACAGGGATGAGGCAATTGAAGCGGAACAGAATGGTGCTGATTATGTCGGACTTGGCCCTATATTCGATACTGCAACCAAAAAAGATGCAGGAAAGGGAATTGGGCCTGATAGTATAAGGGAAGTTAAAAATGCGATAAAAATTCCCGTGGTTGCTATCGGTGGAATAAACAAAGAGAACTGCAGAAATGTAATCGAAAGCGGGGCTGACAGCCTGGTTGCAATTTCTGCAATAGTATGCAGTGAGGATGTAAAAAGAGAAACACAAGATTTTATTGATATCATCCTGAAGCATAAAATCCTGTGAACCAAAAAATCGATGAAAAAACAGGTTATACAGATAATTTCAGGGATGAATTCGGACTTTCATTTATGACCCCTCTTTTTCACGCTTAGTTTGGACTATCTCGGACCTCATTCAACCCGGCTTATTCACAGAAACTATTCACCATGTTCATTCGACTTACTCACCAGGTTTATTCACATGGCATATTCCTCACGTTCATTTGGCTTATTCACCAGGCTTATTCACATGAATTATTCCTCACGTTCATTCGGCTTACTCCCCAGGCTTATTCACCTAGCTTACTCCTCCTGGCTCACTCACCCGGCAATACACTCGGATCAGCCTTACAGTGCTTCTGATGCCGATTTGAGAGTTCACAGTGAGAAACCGAATCCGTTACTTTTATTTATTTTTCGAGACACCTAATCTACCATAAAACTTTATTATCACAAAACTTTACACAACCAATATGCAGCAAGCATTCAAATAAAAACAGAGTCAAAAAGGAGTTTAATATGCAGTACAGCCTGGGCATTGACGCAGGAGGCACCTACACCGATGCGGTGCTTATAAGGGATTCGGACGGCAAGATTGTTGATTCCAATAAAGCACTCACCACCTATCCCGACCTCCTGACCGGCATAAAAAACGTAATTGACAGCCTGAACCCGGAGTACCTTGAACACGTAAAACTGGTTTCGGTTTCAACAACCCTTTCAACTAACACCATTCTCGAAGGGACCGGTTTTCCGGTAGCCCTGATTCTCATCGGGGACCACCCCCTTGAAAAAGAACTTCCTACAAAGCACGTACTCTTCGCCGGCGGCGGGCACAACCACAACGGGGAAGAAGTGTCCCCCCTGGACCTCAGTGCAATCGAGAAATTTGCCCTGCAGGTAAAAGACAAGGTCTCAGCGTTTGCCATCTCTTCTTACTTCAGCACCCGGAACCCTGAACATGAACTGAGAGCCAGGGACCGGGTCCTCGAGCTAACAGGCCTTCCTGCAGTCTGCGGGCACGAGCTCTCTCAGGAACTGGGGGCTTACGAAAGGGCTGTGACCGCTTTCCTGAACGCCCAGCTAATCCCCATAACCCGGCAGTTTGTGCAGTCCATTATCACGGACATCAAAGCCCGGGGCATTGATGCAAGGCTCCTTATGCTCAAGTGCGACGGTTCGGTGCTGGGGATAAGGGACGCCCTGCAAAAACCCATCGAAACCATATTTTCCGGGCCCGCGGCAAGCCTTGTCGGGGCCTCCTACCTCTCGGGGCTTGAAAACTGCGCCGTGGTGGACGTGGGGGGGACAAGCACGGACATTTCCTCGATTTGCTCCGGCGTCCCGGACCTGAGCGATGAAGGTGCGGTTGTGGGCGGCTGGAAGACCAGGGTCAGGGCAATCCGCATGGAGACCACAGCCACGGGCGGGGACAGCCACGTCTGGACATGCGACAGGGAACTTTTCATCGGCCCGAGAAGGGTCGTGCCCCTCTGTGTAGCCGCGGTGCAATACCCGGAATTCCTGAATACCCTCAAAAGGACCCCCATCCCTCCAAGAGAAGACCTCTGCGAGAACATCCAGCCCACAAAGTTTTTCGTGCGCTCGGGCTACCCTGCGGGCGAACTCAGTAAAGCCGAAGCCGAAATCCTGGACGCAATAGGAAGCGAACCCGCATCCGTCCCCGAAATTGCCCTCCTGATCAAAAAAGACCCCATGCCCCAGGTCTTCGACTCTCTCATCCAGAAGAGGCTTGTCCAGGCAATCGCCTTTACCCCTACCGATGCCATGCACGTGCTCGGAGACTACACGGACTGGAACGAAGAAGCTTCCCGGATAGGGGCCGAACGCCTCTCCCGGCTCATGCGCATGACCCCACACGAGTTCTGCAGTGCAGTAAAGCACAGGGTCGCACGGAATATGACACTTCACCTGCTCTCCTATATCCTTGAAGGAGTCCCGAAAAATTCCGTGGAAAAGATCCTCGACGGAGGCTTTCCCGCCCAGTTCAAACTGGACATCCCCGTAGTCCTGCTCGGAGGCCCGGTCCGGGCGTTTCGGGAAGAAATGAAAGGGATCATAGACGCCGACATCCTTGTCCCCGAACACGCCGAGGTAGGAAACGCCGTAGGAGCCCTGGTAGGAAAAGGCATCAAACGAGTGGAAATCCTGATCCGCCCCAAGAGCCTCACGGAGCCTGACAGCAACTTCCTGGTCTTCGCCCCCACAGGCCGCCTGAAGTTAGAAAGGTACGTCGAAGCCCTGGATACCGCAACCGAACTAGGGAAAAAACTGGTCACGGACTACATGAAAGACTGCGGCCTGAGCGGAAAACAGGTGGAAATCTCCGTTGAGAAAAAGACGATGTCCCCCGACGGCTGGACCCATCCTCCGATGGAAACAAAGCTGCTGGTTGTGGGAGTAGGGGTACGGGGAATCAACACATAAAAAACACCCCATTGCCCCCAATTACTTTTTTCCAATCTGATTTTTCCACACGCCGTGTCTCTAATAATCAGGCCCCCGATGACCAAACATCTAACATCCCTCTTTTATCAAACCTTTCACATCCATTACCCGCAAGGCTAGAAAAAATACACAACGTAACACTGTTAACTAAATAGAAAGCAAAATATATCATTAGAGAGGATAATAAAAATAATGAAACTCCTGCTGATCGCCGACATCCACGCGAACTACGAAGCCCTGCAGACCGTCCTCGAAGTCCCCCACGACCGCGTCATCTGCCTGGGGGATATCGTGGACTACGGGCCCGACCCGGACAAATGCATTGATCTCCTCCGGAAAGAAAAAATCCCCACCATCCGGGGCAACCATGACAACGCCGTTGCCTTCAAGATGGACTGTCAGTGCGGCTACAAGTACAAGCACCTCTCCATTGCGACCCGGGAATACACCTGGGAAATCCTTGACGGGAGCCAGATGGAGTACCTGCAAAAACTCCCCCTTGTCCTCAGGGAAGAAATCGACGGAAAAAGACTCTTTATAACTCATGCCAGTCCACGCTCCATTTTCGAATACATAAAGCCTGAGACCCCGGACGAGGATATCCTGGCAATGCTTGCAGAACCGATGGAACCCATGGACTCAGAATTTCTGGTGGTAGGACATTCCCATATCCCCCTGAACCGGAAACTTGGAAACCTCCCCATAATCAACCCGGGCTCCGTGGGCCAGCCAAGGGACGGGGACACCCGGGCAGGCTGTGCGGTCTTTGATACCGAAACAGGAGAAGTCGAACTCCTGCGCCTCGAATATGACATCGAAGCCGTTTGTGCAAAGATCGAAGAAAGGATGCCAAACGCAGACGAACTGACCGCAATCCTCAGGAGAGGAAGCTGAGAAAGCGAGCGGCCCGGAAGATACTTTCATAGACATCGGAAAACCGCTTTTCAATCCAAAAGGGAAAAGTGCCCCCGCCAGCGTGCCTGGCGGCGCCTTCCCAAAATGAAAATTAAATGAAACTAAAATAGACCTCTCTTCTTTATTTACTTCAACATGAAGGTTTTTCCATCACTTTCACGTATTATTCTTCTTATTTATTTGCACTTTGGAAAAGCCGGACTGCGTCCGGGACAAAACCGGCTCAATACGGCAAATTCCGGTTGTACGGGGCAGAATTTGGGATTCGAGCCAGCCATAATTCATTTCATCCATAATTCATTTCATCCATAATTCATTTCATACTCAAAAATCTCAACCACAAAAGGTGGACAACCCGCTTTTTGGCCAGGACCTTTTTTACCCGTATATATCAGAAAACGGAGGGCATTCACACTTCCCGGATTGCCCGGATAATTTTTTCAATATATTCGTTTTTAATGTCCGACGGCCTGGTTTTTTCAATCCCGAGTTCCGTGACCATCAGGGAACAATCGGCATGTAAGCCTGCTTCCCCGAGCTTTTTCGTTGCACAGCGGTCCTCACAGCCGTTCAGGGCAAGGACCCTGAAACCCTCGGAGAGTGCCTCTTCAGCAGCATCAGATCCCTTATGTGCAGCCGCAGCCCTGTACACGTTAGGTCTTCTGAAAGCAAGGGTGCTGGCAGCCTGCATGGTGAGTTTTCCCGTATTCGAAAGGCCCGAACAGGCAAAAATAAGAGTTCTCCCTTTTCCCCGGGAAGGTGCATCAGGTCCGTTCTCAGTTCCGGATTGAGCTTCCAGATTATTTTTTTCCGTAGCTTCCATGATATTAAACCTCTGAAAAAGAGCTATTTCAAAATATCTTGAAAGAGAATGTCTTCAAGAACTTATAACTTGCTATTTTTTACAGACGCGGAAAAGTTCCAATTATGACCTGCAAACCGGCTCGCCCGGGGAAAAGGCCTGAATCCGGGAGAGAATGCTGAGAAAAGTTAGTGAAAAATGTTTTGTAAAAGAGAACTGGACGAAAGACTGAAAAGCTCAGTCCAGGTCCAGTTCCGTGATCTCTACATTCAGGTTAGCGATCTCAACGGTTGCAACGGTGGCTTTTCCGGAAAGAACCCCGCAGCATTCCCCCGGGTTAATTACGGGGGTCCCGTCAATCATTTTTACTCCGGGTTCATGAGTGTGGCCCCACACCACCACGTCAAAGTCCTCACACTCGGCAATGGCTTTGACCAGGGTCTCATTTGTCCCGTGCAGGAGGGCGATATGCAGCCCGTCAATGGTCAGGTCTCCGAAATCCCCGCAGGAAACTGCCCCAATTTCTTCAAACCATTTCGTTAGGGTTACCTTGTCTCCGTCGTTGTTCCCGAAGACAAAATAGAGCTTCGGTTCCAGTTCTTTAAAAGCCCTCACCGTGAAAGGAGAAACTATGTCCCCTGCATGGAGTACTGCTTTTACCTGCTTTTTATTGAAATATTCCACAGCTTTCTGGATTGCTTTCAGGTTGTCATGTGAATCCGACATTATTCCGATCAAGAATTCCCACCTCCTGCATAATATTAGATTTACTGGGATTTAAGAGATGCCCTGAGTTCATGCCGTTAACAAGCTATTCAGGGCCACAGAGCTCCCCCTTTCGGTTAATATCTTGCCCATACCCTAAAGGAATCCCCTGAAATAAATCCACTGAAATGAATCCCCCGAAACCAGGCCCAATTACAAAAACGGCCGCTACAAAATTGCGAAAAAGGAATCATCCTGACGCCAACCATGAACCATCAGGGACTATTATGAAGATAATCATGGATCTTCGGAGGCTATTCTAGAGATAATCATGGACCCTTATTCAGAGGCGATTAAGGAGCTACTCGGAGGCCCCTGCAGGAACAGCTATCTTTAAATAATAGATCTCAACACTACAGATATATTATCCAGAGAATATTAGTAGAATACCGGAAGAGTATTAAAAGAATATATGCAGGGCATGTATAGAATACTGAAATACGGCTCAAAAAGTATATTTTTACAATTGATTCAGTGATCACGGATGAAAGCGATACCACTCCTCAGCAGCGGCCTGGACTCGGTTGCTGCCCTCTCGATTGCTGCGGAAAGCCTTGAAATTGACATGGCATTGACCTTTGACTACGGGCAGCGTTCCGCGAAGCGGGAAATCGAATACTCGCAAAAGGTCTGCGAACATTTCGGGATCGAGCAGCAGGTAATAAAACTGGACTGGCTTGCCGGGATCACCACCAGCTCCCTGGTGAACAGGGACGCGGAAGTCCCGGAACTGTCCATTGAAGATATTTCGGGAAACGCCCCTGCCAAAATCACCGAAGCCTCGGCAAAAGCAGTCTGGGTCCCCAACAGGAACGGAGTTATGCTAAACATTGCGGCCAGTTTTGCCGAAAGCCGGAACTGCGAATACCTTATCGTGGGCTTTAACGGGGAAGAAGCCGGGACCTTCCCGGACAATTCTCTTGAATACGTCCGGGCCGTTGACGAGTGCCTCTCCTACTCCACCCAGAACGGGGTAAAGGTGCTTGCCCCTCTCATAGAGCTTGACAAGCCCGGAATCGTAAGAAAAGGCCTGGAAGCAAAAGCCCCCCTGGAATACAGCTGGAGCTGTTACCACGGCGGAAAAAAGCCCTGCGGCACATGTGAGAGCTGCAGGCGCAGGGAGCGGGCCTTCAGGGAAATCGGGACAAAAGACCCGCTCCTGGAAAGGTTGGGGCTTTAAAACCGGAACCTGAAAACCCGAGCAAGAGGCACGAAGAGCTCAAAGGGAATTAACGGAGAATTCACAGGGATTTTCAGCACATTCACGGAGAATTACAGGGAACTTACAGAGAATTCACGGAGCATTACATGAAATCCATTATCCTATCCGAAAAGTTCGATTACGACGGGAGCCAGATCTCTTCCCTCTGGGCCTACAACAGCTTCGGGGTGCAGGAAGACTCCATCGTAGTTTTCAGGGGCTCCTGCGACGTCAAAATCGAGCACATGATAGACCTGGAAGACAGGCGGGCAAATGAGTCCATCTGGTCCGAAGACATGGTGAGCTTTATAATAGAACACTTCGACTCGACAGACCCGAAACTTATCTATGCGCGTCAGCGCCTTTTTACCGCAATCGTCAGGGAATACCTGGCTGAGCGCGGGATTGCCACCACAAGGGAAGGAGACGACCTTTTCCTGGAAGGGAAAAAACTGACCGTCTCAATTGCAAGCACCTCCCCCGTGTCCCAGAAAATCCATTTCGGGATCAATGTTACCCACGACGTGTACGCCAACCTTGAAGAAGCCGGGATCAAAAAAGCCGAAGACATAGCCAGGATCATGCAGGAGATAGGAGAATGCTACGTCCGGGAGTTTGAAGACATCGAAAAGGACCTCCGGAAATCCCGGCCCCTGGGAGTTGTTTAAGTGTACACATCAGAAATATCGGCATCAGAAATATCCACTCCAGAGATACCCATTTCAGGAAGGTCCATCTCAGAAATCCCCGCAACAGGGCCAGGCCCAGTCACAGAGCTGTTATCGGCCCCATGCAGGGAATCCGCTCCTATCAGGGAAATCTTTTGCTCAGTGCAGGGAGAGGGGCCATACGTGGGAGCCAGGCAGGCTTTTGTCCGCTTTTCCGGCTGCAACCTGAATTGCAAATACTGCGACACGGATTTTTCAAACCAGGGAACCTGTGATTATGAGAAGGGAGAAGGCAGCGGCAGCTTTGAGGAAGCAAAAAACCCCATCAGTGCCCTGCAGCTCAAAGACATGCTGCAGCCTTTCAAGAACCTGCACTCGATTTCCCTTACAGGCGGGGAACCACTCCTGCACACGGACTTCATTGAAGAGCTTGATAAACTGGAATTATCTGCGCCCCTTTACCTGGAATCCAACATGACCCTTCCGGAGCAGGCCAGGAAGGTAAAGGACAGAGTCGCATACGTGGCAGGTGATTTCAAACTCCCGGAGGCCCTCGGCCTGGAAAACCCGGAAGCCAGGGAAACCAGAGAAGCCCATATTGAAAATACGGTTGAATGTTTCAGGACTCTGAGAAAAAGCGAGACCAGGGACTGCTTCTGTAAGATAGTGGTAAGCAGGGATAGCGACCCTGCAAGCATAGTTTCAGCGGTGGACGCTATCGCAGGGTATGTGTCCTGTGTGATCCTCCAGCCGGAAACAAGAATGGAAAGCCCGAAAGCCGGGATAAATGCGCAGGCTTCAGTAAGAGCCCTTATAGAACTGCAAAGTATGCTGCTTGAAAAAATTGATACGCGCATCATACCTCAAACCCACAGAATGTGGGGGTGTTTATAATGACAAAAATGAGATTAGGAATTATTGATTACATTGACAGTGCCCACTACCTTCCGGGGCACGGCAAATGCGGAAGGGTGCACGGACACACCTACAAAATCGAAGTAGTTATAGAAGGGGAAGTCCGGGAAAGCGGAATGGTCATCGATTTCTACGACCTGAAAAAAGGTGTAAAGGAAACCCTGAAGGAATACGACCACGTACTCCTCAACGACCTCATCGAGTTTCCGAGTTCCGAATACCTCTGCCAGAACATCCACGCCCGTCTCCACGAAAAGTTCGGTTTTCCCCTCAAGGTAAGGGTCTGGGAAGGAGAGGGCAAGTGGTGCGAGATGGACAACTTTACGGATTGAGATCCATCTTTCTTTTTTATTTTTCAGGATTTTGATCTAAAGGGCAGGATTTTGTTCTACAGGACACCAAAATTGAAGTGGATAAAAGATGTTAAAGTGAATTAGAATGTTGAAGTGAATTAGAATGTTAAAGT
>DUKH01000133.1:0-26232 GCA_013329415.1 Methanosarcinaceae archaeon
TTTCTTTCATTTCCTTTCATTTCCTTTCATTTTCTTTTCTTTTCTTTCATTTCCTTTCATTTTCATTTCTTTCTCCCTTTCCTTTTTTCCTCTTTATGGGTCTGTAGAAATCCTGCCATATTGCTTGAAATGGCCCTGGTTTTTGTGGTAGGTTTAATATTGATTCCAACTCGAGGAATTTCTTTCTTCATGTCGAGAACAAGGGCCCTCACCGCCCGCAAAGCGGGTGGCTCTTTCCGAAATATCTGAAAAGAAGTGATTGCAAAATAAATTGCCATTATTAGCTGCCGTTCTTAGCTTTTCCTTTTATTCGATTTACTTCATGTCAATATTCTGATTTTTTTAATTATCCATAAATAATTTTTGGAAACTTCCATACTATTTTCAGTCCTTTAAATGTACTTTTGGAAAAGCCGGTCGGCTTCGACGACCGGTTAGAACGCCGGTACCTGAAAAGCAATCGAAAAAGGTTTTCGGGAGTGGCTGGATAGAGAATTACATCTCCCCTATCCGGGTTGATTTGGATCGGTTTTCGACAAAGCCCTTTTTATTTCCTTTCTTCAAGGGCATCCCTTATTTTTTTGACCGTAAGAGCCCCGGGGGTCTCTTTCATGTTGTGGGGCGGCCATTGTCCGGATTTGATTTCTTCCGAGTTTTCGTCGTGTTCGTCTTCAAGGAGCAGGATGAGTTCAATATCGTCGGGAATGTCGTCTACCATCTTTGCCCCGCAGACCTCGAGTTCCCCCAGGGCCTCTTTTCCTTTTTCCACATTGAAGGGGACAGTGCAGCCCTTCACGACGTTTGTCCGAAGCCCCCTTTCAAGAAAGCCCAGGGCGTTGTGGTAAATGCAGACCTCGTCAACCAGCCCTGTTATGAACACTTCGCCAATGCCCAGTTCCGCAAGCTCCAGTTCGAGTCTCGGGTTTGTAAAGGCGTTGTAATGGTCTTTCGAAAGCCTGAGCACCGCGACATTCCTCCTGCTCAGAACCTTTTCCACGAGTTCCACTATCGGGTTAATGATTGTTTTCCCCAGCGGGGCTGCGAGCCGCCCATCATACTCTTTGCTTTCATGTTCGTATTTCTCAAACACGAAGTCATTAGTCATGTCTATGATAACCAGTGCTTTCAAACTTTCACCCTTATCTCGTTTTTACCCTAATCCACTTTATTCAAAATAAGTTTACCCCAGGGTCCCGTTCTCAGCTTTTCTCAGGCAGGTTTTCTTCGTTTCTTCGTTATTCATGGAATCATTCTTGAAATTTCCGGGGTGGTGCAGGCTTGCGATGGGAGAATGTTCTGTTTTGTATGGATAGCCTGTTTTTTTCGGGTAAACTGTCGGACATACGAAAAGAATAAAAATCTCAATAGCATTTAAAATATAAAAAACATGAATTGTTTATTACGACAGGAGCGCGGAAGGTCACGAATACCCTGACCTGGACAGGCTGTCCGACAATTCAATTTCAGGGCAAAAACATGTATAAAATAAGGCATATAATACCTTTAAATCGAAAAAGAAGGTATTCAGTTATTACTGACAGTAATTGCGGGACAGCCTGTTCAGGTCGGGGTGGCCGCACGCAATTTTATTTATTTTTTGGGGAGGCACCGCCAGGCAAGCTGGCGGGGGGATTCCTCTAGTGCCTGGGCTGAATGGTTTCCGGGGTAAATCACCCGCCGGCAACCGGGGGATCAGGACAATAACGTCCCCATCCTTCAGTTTGGTCTCGAGCCCTTCTAGAAAGTCGGTGTTCCTCCCGTTAACCAGGAACCTTACTTTTGGAATCCCGCTGGCGGTTGTGCCTGTTGTGGCTTCTTTGAACGTTGTCCCGTAGCGGGCTTGCAGGGCTTGCAGGGCAGCTCCCACGCTGTCGCCGGGGTGGATCTCAAGCTCGATTTCAGGCTCTTCTGTGATTTGCCGGATTGTGGCAAGGAACTTTACGCGGACTTTCAAGTCTATCTCTCCTGAAAAACTCTAAAGGAAATAAAGCCAAAGCTGGGAAGACGGAACTGAAGGTGGAACTGAAGGTGGAAAGGAAGATGGAAAGGAAGAGGAAAGCTTTCAGGCAATCCCTCTGGCTTAGATAATCTCCAGTTCCTTCAGTTTCTCTTCCGTGGGCTTTCCGTCAACCCAGCCCCGGAGTGCATAGTATTCGTTGATCATTTCCGGGACGTGGGAGATCTGACCTTTGGCGGGGCCGGCTGGGACCGGCTCTTCGGTAAGGCGCTTCGGGAGGATATCTTCATTCCGGTCAAGCCCGTACTTGTTATTCATCAGCCGTTCCAGGTTTGTGACCCTTTCCCCGAGTTTCAGGAGTTTGTCGGCGTCAAGGTCAAAGCCCGTAACCGCTGCCAGCATCCCCGCATATTCGGGCAGGCCCAGGGCAAACGAGGAAAAGAGGCAGACAACCGACGAGTTGATGGCTGAGGTCAGGTCCTGGAGGATGATGGTCCATCTGGGTTTGTCCTCGACGGCGTAGGGGTCGAGCTTTTCGGGCAGCCCCAGGATTTCGGGAGAGATCGTGTAGCCGTAGACGTGGTCGCCGCCGCGGTTTGCGGTTGCATAGTTCAGGCCTATCCCCTGAATCGGGCGGGGGTCATAAGCGGGCAGTTCCATGCCCTTGACAGCCATGGAGAGTTCCGGTGCTCCGTATTTTTCCGCAAGGGCTCTCGAGCCCAGGGCAAGGTCGGCTCCGATTCCGGCGTGGTAGGCGGTCCTCCAGATGGCTTCGATCATTGAGCCGACATCCCCGAAGCGCAGGTTCATGCCGTGCAGTTTTTCTTTTGGGATTTTTCCTTTCTCCACAAGTTCCATGACACAGGCAATCGTGCCTCCCATGGAGATGGTGTCAAGCCCCAGTTCGTCGCAGAGGTGGTTGGCCTTTATCAGGGCATCGAGCTCCTTTATCCCGCAGTCGGCACCGAACGCAAAGATGGTCTCGTACTCCGGGCCTTCGGTATCCCGGACACTGTAGGGACCTTCAGGCACATCGGACCTCCTCCCGCAGACAATCGGGCAGCCCCAGCAGCCCCCACGGCCGGTCAGGTACTTATCGACCAGGGTCTCCCCGCTCTGTTCATCGGCTTCGGGGAAGTAGGCTTCCTGGAAGTTCCGGGTCGGGTAAGCCCCGCTTTCGTTGAGAATATTCACAAGGACCGCGGTCCCGTAGGTGTGAAGCCCTCCCTTGGGGCCCGTGACCGGGTTTTCCTTGATTTTTGCCATGGAGTCAGCAACTTTCTCTTTCAAAAGTTCCGGGTTTGCAGGGTCAACCCTTTTGCTTCCCGAAACCACGACTGCCTTTAACTTCTTGCTGCCCATGACAGCCCCAAGCCCTGTCCTCCCTGCGGTCCGGTACTTGTCGTTCATGATGCCGGAAAAGGGGACCAGGTTCTCTCCTCCTGGCCCGATGCAGGCAACGGAGGTCTTTTTCGGGTTTCCTATCCTTTCGACAAGCTCATCCGTGACCGCATAGACCGTCATGCCCCAGAGTTCCGGGGCTGGCACAAGCCTGGCTTTCCCGTCCACGATCTCCAGGTAGACAGGCTCCTTTGAAATCCCCCTGACTATGACCACGTCGTAGCCGGCAAACTTCAGGTAGGGCCCCCATTTCCCGCCTGCGTTCCCGCTCCCCACGGTCCCGGTCTGGGGAGATTTGCTGCAGACGATATGGTAGCGCCCGCTGGTCGGGATCTTTTCTCCGGTCGCAGGTCCGGTTGCAAAAACAAGCAGGTTATCCGGGTCAAAGGGCTGCATGTCCGCCCTGAACTCGTCATATACAATTTTCAGGCCGAGTCCTTTTCCCCCAAGGTACATCTTTGCCATTTCTTCATCAAGCGGCAAATCAACAAGCTTTCCACTATCAAGGTCAACATCAAGGATTTTTCCTACATAGCCCCCTAACATCAATAGCCTCCTCCATGGGTATATTTTCAATTTTTCATGACAAGGAATTCTGCAATCCCGGTCCTCTTTCCTCTTGCTCTCCCCAACTCTAAAACAGAGTTCAAATAAGGGATTAAATCAGAGCTCGCCAGATAAGTGCCGGAATGTTTACTGGAATGTTTACTGGAATGTTTACTGGAATGTTTACTGGAATGTTTACTGGAATGTTTACTGGAATGTTTACTGGAATGTATATTATATGATTATGCAGAAGTTCCTTAATAAAAGTGTTCACGCCATGGTAACATCACGCTTTTGTGATGTATTCGTACCTGACATCTGCTCTTGCAATTTTCGGCACTTTTCCCCACATGCCTATATACTCCCCCTGGATCACTACCGCTCCCCTGATCCCGGAAATTCCTTTCACCACATCAAAAGCCTTCTCCACAGCTTCTTTTCCTACATCCACGGCATTCCCGAGAGCCGTTGCAGCCGAGTCCGCAAGGGATACATTATCAGAAAAAACAACAGCAGCATCTGCCATCCCGAAGCTTATCGAAGGGCCAACGGTCCCGGCTGAGGTGCAGACCCCGGTGATCGAGTCCCGGGGCTCGAAGACAAAGCCCAGGTTTTTGATTTTTGACTGTCCCGCATAAATCCCCACAACCACAGGCCTGTCATTGATCATAGCAATGTCCCCCCCGTTGTCCACAATCGCATAAGAAGCCCCGGCTTCAACCATGGCTTCCACGGCAAGAGCCGAGACAGTACCCGCAACCGCACTCATGGGCCCGATTCCCATGGTGTTCCCGGCTTCAACCATCCTCCGGACGATTTCAGGAGCATCGGAAGGACAGGTATGGGGTTCGAGGGTGAGTTTGAAAAATGGGTCTGAGAGGATATAGTTTTCAAGGGCTGAGCGGTGGAAGCGGATTGCCTCTTTTGCGGCTTCGATATGGGCTTGCTCATCAGCTGCGATTGTTACGATGGTTTCCTTGAGCTGGAAATGCTCTTTGATGGTGGATTTTTCGGGCGCTTTAGCGGGTTCTTTGGTGGGTTCTGGCATGCTGTTCTGATAAAGAAGTAATGGCTTAAAAAAGAAGTGCTTTTCGGGCTTTTTGGGGGCATGGTCTTCAGGGTTAGGTTTTTTTCGGATGGACTTAAAAAGCCGGAGCAACCTGAATAGCCTTATTCCCGTCGTTTTTGTCCCGAGCGAAGCGAGGCTTGAGCAGGCAGTAATTTAAAATGAAGACGCTGACAAATCAAAACAGAATAAGTCCGGTTGTAATTTATTGGAGTAAAAACAGGTCTAGACGCACAAAGCTGACTAAATGAATGGAAATCTTAAATGAAGGCGTCCAGGAAAGTGAAGGGAAATGGTGAATCGGGAGCATTCAGGCATATAAATTAATCTCTCTGGTTATGTTGACGTTTTTCACGAGGTTAGCTCAATTACGTTCCCTCAGCTCAACTCCTTTCCCTCAGCTCAAGTATGTCCCCGCCTTTCACGTCGGCTTCCAGGCAGCTGGAGTATTCTTCTATATTCCTGCCGTTTAGCAGAATCCTGATTTTCGGGGCTTCACTTTCATCCCCGACGGTCACGGCATAAAAATCATGCCCGTAATGATAGGCTAGAGCCCACAGAACCGTACATACGGTATCCCCTTTCCGGATCTTGACTTCAATTTCCGGCTCCTCCGTGATCTCCTGCACCGAGTCGAGAAATTTTACTTTCATTATCATGGCTGGCCCCCTCCCTGTTACCTTTTATGTAATTATGCAAGGGCTCCTAAATAAGAGTACTCAAGCTTTCGTTATGAGCTCGGAACTTTTCCCTTTTGTGATTTCTTCTTTGAGATTTCTGGAGTTCATCTTAATGGTTAGGGGTGATTATAGTCCCGAACGCAAAGATTTACACTTATATTATAACCACGGAAGACACAGAAAGCACGGAATGATTGTGCCCTATTTCATTTATTCCGTGTTTTCCATGCTGTCTGTGGTTTAAACTTTCAATTGAGATTGGTGAAATAATTTGGGGAATTGACTATAGTTAGGGGTGATCGATGCGGGTTTTTGAAACATTTCATTGGGAATTAATAGTTTAGCCACAAATATTTCACTGGCAATGAAAACTGCTGTTTTGGTCTGGTATGGTGCGGTTGCAGGCGTTTAAGGTTTTCAGCTCTTTCTTCTTTTTCACAATTTTCAGGGAAAGGCCGCTCGCCTTGGCGAGCGGGCTGCTGCCGGGGTTGGCAACCGGGGAGGCCCTTGGCTACTGATTATATTTGAGTCAAATGTACTCTGGGATCAGACTGCTTAAAAGAACATGCAGGGGCAAAACCGGAAAAACAGGATAAAACACAGGAAAAACAAGTGCAAAACACAGGAAAACAGGGGTAAAATTTAATCAAAAACGAAAAATGGGGACGGCGGATTTCAGGATCACGCCGCCTGACTGAGATCTTTTGAATGAATTTGTGTTTGATTCGGATCAGAACTGCAGCTTCTTCATCCGCTCGACAGCTTCCTGCAGCCTGGGTACGGGCTGGGTGAGTGCGAACCTGATGAAACCCTCGCCTGCGTCCCCAAAGCCGACGCCCGGGGTTGCTACGATTCCGGCTTCCTCGAGGAGGACTTTGGCGAATTCCATGGAGGTGAAGCCTGCTGGCACGGGGGCCCAGATGTAGAAGGTGGCTTTGGGCGGCTTGACTTCGAGGCCCATGGACTTGAGCCCTTCGATGAGGGTGTCCCTGCGTTCCTGATAGATCTTGTTAGTGTCGTCCACACATGCCTGGGACTCGTTCATAGCTGCTGCGCCTGCGAGCTGCACGGCTTCAAAGGTGCCGGAGTCGATGTTGGACTTGACTTTGTCGAGACCCTTGACGAGGTCTTTGTTCCCGACAGCGAAACCGACTCTCCAGCCGGTCATGTTGTAGGTCTTGGAGTGGGAATAGAGTTCGATCCCGATGTCCATTGCGCCTTTTGCGGCCAGGAAGGAAGGAGCATCGTAGCCATCGTAGACCATCTGGCAGTAGGCGTTGTCGTGCACCGCGATGATGTCGTTTTTCTTGCAGAACTGGGCGACCTTCTCAAAGAAAGCCATATCCGCAACAGCTGAGGTCGGGTTGTTCGGGTAGTTGAAGAAGAAGAGCTTTGCCTTCTTGAGCACATCTGCCGGGATGGAGTCCAGGTCAGGCAGGAAGTCATTTTCAGCCTTCAGGGGCAGCGGGTACGGTTCTCCGCCCGCAAACATGGTCCCGATCTTATAGACAGGATACCCAGGGTCGGTATAGAGCACGACATCCCCGGGGTTGACAAAAGCCAGCGGGATATGTGCCACAGCCTCCTTGGACCCGATCAGGGCCAGGACCTCGCCGTTCGGGTCGAGCTTAACGCCCTTATATTTCTCGCACCAGTCAACCGCAGCCTTCCGGAACTCATAAAGCCCGTTGTGGGACGGATACCTGTGCGTCTTCGGGTCTTTCACAGCCTCGCACATAGCCTCCACGATATGCTCATGAGTGGGCAGGTCCGGGTCTCCTACCCCAAGGTCGATCACGTCGACTCCCTTAGCCTTTACTTCGGCTTTTGCTTCATCTATCGCTGCAAAAAGGTATGGGGGTAATGCATTGATTCGGTCGGAATACATTGGTAAAGTCACCTATATATGGGATTTACGGTGTGTTTTTCTGGGGGTAGTACGGTGATGGGGATATTAATAGGTATGGGATGGGGGGAGGGATTGCGAGTTATTACAGAGTTATTTAAATCCCTTTTTAATTACTAATTTTGAGGTTTGTGCACAAAAAAGAATCACTTAGTCAAAAATTTTCTTGTGCCCTACGTTGATAGCTTTGAAGAGACCTTCATGGATGTAATATAATGAGTCAAATTTTACTTTTGGGTTCATATTGGCATAATTTCTTTCCTTATAGCACCAGTAATAATAATTTTCATTAACAGTTTGTTCTACATAACATACGATATTTAGCTCATAAAGAAATTGAAGGAATTCTTCTGGAGTATCTGCAAAAGGTGGAATTTTTTTATTTTTTCGATTCAAATCTTCTATATAGTTCTCATAGCAAACCATATAAAAATTGTAACGAAAACTCGTACTTCCTTTTAAATACCCAAAGAACTTTAAGAACGAATTGTATTCCTCTTCTGTATAATAAAAAACTAAATGATCCCTAATTTCACCCAATAAATAATTTGAATAAGCTTCCCTTGAACTTTCGAAATCTAAATCCGAAAATTTCTCAGCTTCTGAATCTCTCGATTTAGAATAAGTTTTCATAATGTCCAACATTGATATTATATCTCTAGGTCGATAAAATGAGTGCCTTATGAAGTTTATAAAATAGGGGTTCCTTTTTTTTCCTGCTTTTTTACGTTTTGTATTCTCAGGAAAATAGTAGTCCCAAGCTTTCCCCAAATCTAATATTTCATTCTGTTGAACTGCCAACAGCTTGTCAGATAATTTGAACAAATTTGACTGCCTATACTCCTGGTCTCTGGTTTTCCAATCTAATAATATAGAGTTGTCTCTAATTTTATTATTTTGATTTTGCAGTCCCATTTTGTTAAAAATATCTGGTCTGATAAGCAACATAACTTTTATATTGTGCCCTTGTAGACCCTTTATATTCGCTAAAAAATCGTTATTTATTTCCCATATTGCATGTGTTAGCCCTTTGATACATGCAATATAATCTTCTTGCTCTACTCCTTCGGGTCTAATATCGATCCCATCTATAAATAGTATAAAACCTTTCTTCAGTTTTATTGAATCTAATGCCTTTTCAAACTGTGTTTTTAGGTAATTTAAATTCATTTGGAATTTATTTTTTGTTTGTTTTTCTGATGAACCCTTTTTTGTTTCTATTGCAAAGTGTTTATCCATTAATCCAACTGAATCTTCAGAGTTAACAATGAATTCAAATGCAGACATTACTTCAGGATCGAAAGCATCTTTGTAATACTCTCTTACAGTTTTATTTAATAACTTGTAATTATTGAAGGCTTTCAAAGGGTTTGACCAGTTTATGCATTTCTTAATCTCTTCAGAAACTAATAAATATATAATAACTTTCCAAATAAGTGTGTAATCCGATAAAAGTAAATTATTGGTATTTTTTAGGTTTATGAATTGACGGTAATTTGTTTCCCTTACGTATTTTATTGAGGATAGAGTATTATCTCTATCATTGTTTGAATGATAAACTGCATAGGCAGTTTTACCAGTGCCTTTTTCACCTATTAGAAAGTACTTGCTATTGTGTAATATTTTATTTAAGTTGTCATCGATTAAAAAAACTTTATTCAAGAAAGCTTTATCTTCTCTTCTTTTATAATTTTCTGCGTCATTGTATCCCATGTTTAGCTCTTTTATTTTTAGCATTCAGCCCACCCATGCTCTTTTATTTTCCCATATATCCTACTTGAGAGCGTCGAAAAAGTCGGAAGTTCACACCTAAGTTCACACAGTACCGAGAAATCCAATCAAAAAATATGGATCTTTCGGCCTTTTGAAATTTATTGCCAATGCTCAAATGTTCCAAAATTTTGGCAATTATCGACTTTTCCGACACTCTCTACATCCTTGTGCATAAAATTATTTATTCAGAAAGTTAATTTGGATATTTAACTGTCTCGAAATATTATATATATTTCTGCTACAATGCCTAAAATTTTGTGGACGATATTATTTGAATATTTTATATTTTAAATTTCTATAATTATGGCCTAAAATGGAAAAGTCCTTTTAGTCCCACCCCTCACCCATCCCCAACCCACTGAAAATTTATATCCCACATCTCCCATAATCACAGAATAATGCCCTCACTATTAACCCCGCTGGAGATGCCCGTAATCGACGGCATCAGAATGCCCCGGAACCTCTACGTCGTGCTCAAGGAGCCGGCGCTTCTTGCCGGAATGCCCTACCCCGGAGTTTTCACTCCCTGGGATAAGATTGCTGCTGCGGGCTTTTCCGGGGTTGTCTGCCTCTGCGACTCGGAGGTCTCCTATGACCCCTATCCCCTCAAGGTGCTGTTTTCTGCGGAGATGGAAGACCTGCACTATGGGAATCCGCCGCAGGACCCTGCAAGCGAGGAGTGGCTTGCAAGGCAGGCAGCGGCTCTGGTGAGAAGAAAAATTGATGCGGGAGAGGGGGTTCTTGTCCACTGCATGGGGGGCATAGGCAGGACAGGGACGGTCATAGGGTGTGTGCTCAGGGACCTTGGTTTTTCCGCGGATGAGGTGGTGGGCTACCTGGACAGGATTAACAGGTCAAGAGGGTTGAGAGGGTGGCCGGAAACGGAGTGGCAGGCGGAGATGGTAAGGAAGTATTGAAGGGTGGGTTTTAGGGTTTTTGCGGTGGGGTTTGTTTTTTTGAACTATCAGTTTCTATCAGTTTCTATCAGTTTCTATCAGTTTCTATCAGTTTCTATCAGTTTCTATCAGTTTCTATCAGTTTCTATCAGTTTCTATCAATTTGATATATTTTGATAGATATTGATATTTGCCAATCTATCAATTTGATTGGTTTTGATAGATATTGATAGAAAAAGTAAAAGCCCCGAAAAGAAGATCTCAAACCTCAATCGATTCCCTTGAAGATGAAGATAAATTCCTTCCCGGCTTTCCTTTTCTCAACGTAACCCAGTTCTTCCAGGTGGAACAGGTCACTTCTGGCGGTGGCGTATGCCACGATGTACGTCGTTACTATTTCTTTAATCGTGACCGGTTTTTCGGGCTGTTTTAAAAACTGCTTGAGGATCTCCGCCTGTCTTAAATTCAGGGTTTCGGATTCTTTTATGATTTTCAGGGCCTGAGACTGTCCCTCTTTTTTTCGTTTCAGGTATTCGAGGACGTCGTTAAGGGCTTTTTGGGTGCAGTCGAGGTTGTATTTGATGAAGTAGGTGAGGTCGCCGGAGTCAGCGAGGGTTTTGTCGGATTCGCTGTAGAGGTAGGCGTTTCTGTACTGCTTTTTTGAACTGTTTATTATCCTTGATACTGCCATGTACTCGAAAAGCCAGTAATCTTTTTTGAGGAGGTACCAGTAGAAAAGGGCCCTTGCCGTCCTGCCGTTTCCGTCGTTGAAGGGGTGGATGTACCCGATCAGGAAGTGGATGATTATTCCCTTAATCACGGGATGGATGAATTCTTCACCCTCGTTATTTGCAAAAGCGCAGAGTTCATCAATCAGGGCCGGGACTTTGCCGTATTCTACGGGTTTATGGAGCAGCGTTCCGTCGTGGGAATAAACCGCGATCTCATCGTTTTCCCTGAAACTGCCTTCGTAGTCGGGGTTTTCAAGTATTCCTTTTGTGGTCATCCTGTGGATTTCAAGGATTTTCTCAGGAGTGATTGCTTCGTTTTTTAAGTCCACAATGTGCTTCATTGTGGAGTAATTGTTTGCAATCATTTTTTCGTCTTTGTTTCTGGGCTTCCTGTTTTCCTTTAGCATCCTTTTTGCAATTTCCCTGGTAGTCGCTGCTCCTTCGATCTGGCTTGAAGCTATCGCTTCTTCCATCAGGGAGCTGATTATGTACTTTTTTCTATTGTCCTGCAGGGATTCAAGGTTGCTCAGGAGATTTCCTGAAGCGGTTTTGTCCAGGATGTGTAATTTTTCCTGGAATTCATCTATTAAAGAGTATTTGAATACCCAGTTCCCGAATTTCAGGGTTTTTGCCTTTAATATCCGGGACTTCTTCATTAAATTCCATATGATTTTCGGGTCCGTGGGAAGTTTTCTGTACTTCAGTTCCTCCCAGTGCAGATATCTCTCGTTGTACCCGGAGACAAGTTTAGTAATCCTGTCATCATGCAGGTATTTTCCAGCCTCTTCAATGGTTTCTGCTGAAAAATCAGGGACTTCTGGGAGTTTCATATTATTCCTTTCTATCAATTTGGTTAATTTTGATAGATATTGGTTGTTATTTCCTATATTCCTTCCTATCAATTTGATGAATTTTGATAGATATTGGTAGATTCTGATAGTAATTTTATGTCTTTTTTATATCAATTCGATATGCTTTGACGGCTTTTTATAGTTATTTTCTATCATTTCCTATCAATTTCTATCATTTCCTATCAATTTGATAAATTCTAATAGCAATTTTCCTATCAATTCAATGGTTTTTGATAGATATTGAGGGTAATTTTCCTATCAATTTGATAGTTTTTGATAGATTATGATAAAAAATGCACCCTGAAAATCAAATTCATTATGTTGCGCTGGTTAGAAAGAAAAGACATTTTTGAAGTAATGTTTGAAGTAATGAATGTCGCAAGAACGTTTTTTCGTTAGTATATTTACTACTCTGTGCTCCCGCAACTCCTTATCGAACCGGTGTGGAAAAAAGGCTCCCCGTTTTTTTGTATGAGGCTCTCACAAAAACAGATTCGGTCTTGAATTGAAACCTTGTTTTACCCACGAGAAATGGCGAAGGTCCGAAAAAAGAACAGGTCAACGTTAAATTAATTCTAAAAAAAGTTGAAGATCCAATCATAAAAAAAGAAGAGACAGTAGAATCCTGATGGATTCCGTTCACTGTCCCTGTAACTTCTGCCCGGCAGCCTGCAGGGCTCCTCCAAGGGCTTTTGCGTCTCGCAGTTCTGGTTGCATTTTGAGGCGCAGGTGCAGTACTTTGGGACGTTTTCCATCATCCACTGGCCGAGGAAGCCAAAGGCTTTGAGCTGTTCTTCATTTGCAGTTTCTACAAAGTTGTTGATGTCTTCTAACTCCATTAATTATCACCAGACAGTGAATAGTTGTATATATTTATATAGCTGAGCGTCATAATTGTGTACAGATTTCGATTTGTACAGAAAAATAACCTTATCATGAATTGCTTTTGATTTTCGAGGTTGAGGAAAATGGAGACGGCAAACAGTAATCCGGAACCCAGTTACATCCAGGAACTACATTCAATAAAAGAAGAAGTCACGACTCTGAAAAGCGAATTCTCCCGCTTTTTACAGCGGGCAAACCAGCAGCATATCGAAGGGATGCTGACAGAGATGAGACAGAACTTCATGAAGCCCATGGTTGACTACATCTGCGAGGACGCAAATGAGAGGATGCACAACAACATGACCCGGGACTGCGGGATGCGAGAGTTCTGCGAAACGGCTTTCAGGGACTTCATGCAGGAAACGGCAGGGCTGATTGGCAGGGGAAAGGTCGGGGCTGAGACCGTTAAGCAGTACAGGGGCAAGCTCGAAGAGCTCCAAAAAGAAGCAAAAACTCCCCAGTGCAGTAAGTGCTTTTCGGAAGCTACCGACCTCTTTGAAAAGCAGGTCAAGTTCATGCGTTCCCTCCAGATCTATGAGGACCGGGAAGACGGAGGCAAAAAAGGAGACATCAGCGAACTCCAGCCCGAAAAAATGGTCCCCGAAATCTGCGAGCCCATCGCCAATAAACAGCGTCTCCTCATGCTAAAAGCCCTCTCCGGGGAAAGCAAAACTTTCTCCGAGCTTTCGAAGCTCACCGGACTTCGGGGCGGAAACCTTCTCTTCCACCTCCAGAAACTCCTCGACACGGGGATGATCCTGCAAAGGAGCGAACGCGGAGACTACATCATCACGCGGAAAGGGTATTCCACGCTTCAGGGACTTTCACGGATCTATTCGGAAATCGGAGACGTCTGAAAAAGCTATGGAAGGAAAGCCATAAGCTCTTTTTTCTCATTTACTACCATTCCTTTTTCTCATTTTCTACCATTCCTTTTTACTACTCCTTCTGTCGTGAATTTTCCACCAGGCTGAAGGGATGAACAAAAGGAATGGTTATCAAAAAGAATAGTTTTTATTCAATAGATCTCATTTTTATAATAGATATACTGTGGACAGGCACATAAGTAGATAAGCCTGAAAAATCTTGCAAGGGGGATCATTATCAGCAGAAACGGGTTTCAAAACAGTTTTTCCGGAAAGAAACAGACAGGTAGTGAGATACCGGATTTTTTTGAGGCATTCGGGTCATTTGATGAGGTAAAAGACGTTTTTGAAAATGTTCCTTCGGTTATTTTTTTGCGGAAGGCAGAGGCTGGATTCCCTGTGGAATTTGTCTCCGGAAACGTTTCGCTTTTCGGGTATGAGGCCGCGGACTTTACGGACGGAAAGCTCCTGTACTCAGACCTTATTCACCCCGAAGACCTGGAAGCCTTTGGTTTTGGCATAATAAGCAATTCCGAAAGAGGAATCAGGGACTATACCCAGAAATACCGTGTTCTGACAAAGGCCGGGAAGGTATGCTGGGTGGCGGACCGGACTCTTGTAAGGTACGGGCAGAAAGGAAGGATAAAGGATTATATAGGGTTCATCAGGGACATCACGGAAGAAAAAAAGCTGGAGGAAAAGCTGGAATATTCGGAAAAGAAGTTCAAAGCCCTTATGGAATACAGCGACGATGCCATCATAATCCATGACAGGGACGGAAAGTTCCTCGAAGCGAACGAGGCTAGCTGCAAACGCCTCGGGTACAGTAGGGAAGAGCTCCTGCAGATGACGCCCTATGACCTTGATGCGAAGTACAAAAAAAGTCTCCCTAAACAGTTCAAGAGGATCTACCGGGATGGGAAGGCTACCTTTGATACCGCACACGTGCGAAAAGACGGGTCCGTCATTCCCATCAAATTGAGTACGCATACCATGGAATATGACGGAAAGACCACGGTCCTGACGGTTGCAAAGGACATGAGGGAACAGAAAAAGACGAATGAAGACCTGCTCTACGCCATGAAAGTCCGGAATGTCCTGGAAACGGTGGTAAACAACAGTCCGGTTGTTGTATTCCTCTGCCGTCCCGAGCACAAATGGCCTGTGGAATTCATCTCCGAGAACATCAGCAAGTTCGGATATAGCGTTGAAGATTTTACAGGTGGGAAGCTACTTTTTGGCGACATCATACATCCCTCTGACTTTGAAAAAATCAAAGACAACCTGATGAGGAACTGCTCGGAAGGGATAACCGATTTCACTCAGGAATACCGGCTCCTGACCAGGGACGGACAGGTCCGCTGGGTCGATGAACGGACCTTCATCCAGACAGACGAAAAAGGAGCTGCTGCCTACCTGCAGTGCGTTATCATGGACATCACCGAACGCAAGCAGGAAAGCGATTTCCTGCGGATCCAGTGCGACCTGGGAATCGCGCTCATCACAACGGATGATTTTAAGGAAACATTTAAGCAGCTACTTGAGCTGGCACTGCAGGTCAGTCCCATTGATTCTGGATGCTTATACCTGATAGACAAAGAAACAGGTGAGCTTTCCATGGAAACCCAGAGAGGGCTATCTCCGAGCTTTTTGAAGTTTGCTTCTCACTATGACGGGAATTCCGTAATGTCACGGCTGGCAAGAAACGGGCAGCCCGTATACAAGCACCATTCCGAGATCTGTTCCCTGACAAACGTAAAAATCCAGCCTCACGAGACGCTGAAAGCTACTGCTTTTCTCCCTATCTCATACAAAGGGGAATTTGTGGCAGCCCTCAAGCTCATTTCCCGCACAGAAGACGAAATACCCCAAAATGTCCGAAATACCCTGGAAACCATCGCTACCGAAATTGGGGTTGCCATCGGGCGGGTAATGGAAAAAACCGAATTGAAAAATACCTGCGACGACCTGGAAGCCCTTTTCAACGACTTAAAAGACTTTCTCTTTATAGTCGACGTCGACGGTTGCGTAGTCCACTGTAACCAGGCAGTCTCAAAAAAACTCGGATACTCTCCGGAAGAGCTCAAAGGAAAAAGCATAATCTCCCTTCACCCCCAGAATAAGGTGCTTGAAGCCGCAGGCAATTTTTCCCAACTCCTTGAAGGAATAAAATCCTCCTGCACCATCCCATTCGTAAGCAAAAAAGGGATTGAGATTCCTGCAGAAACTCGCATTAGCAGGGGAAAGTGGAAAGGAAGGGAAGTTTTTATCTCTCTTTCCAGGCTTTCTGAAGAAGCTGAAGGGGGAGAATAATCAGGATATTAAGGCCTGGAAAAAATTACAGAGTATATTATTAAAAATTCTCGTTTTGAAAATACTAATATTTGTATTTTTCTCATCCGAGATTGTTATTATTTTTTTTATTAGTGCCCCTGGATGCCTGTTTTTTTCGAAAATGCCATGTGGGATAAGTGTCTAAATATATTTTTCATTCCCTCAAATGCAAAATTCCGGTTTCAAGCCTTTAAAAAGGTTGGGAAACTGTAAGACTTGCAGGGGGATTAAATTGATGCAGCATCTAATATTTTAATAGGTGAGAGGGTTGGTATTAAGGACATAGAATTTTCCTGTTCTCATCATAATATCTTCGCACCGTAAAATACACACCACAAAAACCCAAAAAGAGATTTAATGGCGCCTGGAATTAAAAAATCTACCCCAGCAGGATCCAAAAACATCATAGAACATGGATATAAAGGCGCCTGGAAATAAAAAATAAGCTTTAAAAACGCGTGAAAACCCCATAATCCCGGTTCCGGACTTTTCCATTTCCGGAATCCGGGAACTTCTTAAAATGGCAGAGTAAAAGCAGAGTGGTTTTATGAGTTCCAGGGAAGAAATTTTCAACGAATTAGCGGACGCTGTAGTTGGCGGAAAGCAGGACCTTGCTGTGGAGCTTGCAAATCAAGCAATTGAAGAAGGCATTGATGCCTACGAAGCGATCATGAAGGGCTGTGCTCATGGGATGAGTATTGTGAGTGACAAGTATGATAAAAGGGAGATGTTTGTCCCCCATATCATGATGTCGGCCCGGGCGATGAACTCGGCTGTGGAAGTCCTGCAGCCTCATGTGAATGTGGAAAGCGTGGAAGACCCGGGACATGTGGTCATGGGGGTGGCTTTCGGGGACATCCACGACATAGGGATCAACCTGGTAAACAGCCTGCTTGCAGCTGCCGGTTTTAACGTTCACCACCTGGGAAGGGACGTGGCCCCCGAACAGTTTATCGGGGCTGCAAAAGAGAACAACGCTGACGTGATAGGAATCTCAGCCCTCATGACCACAAGCATGCTGGGCATGAAAGACGTGGTAAAACTGGCCCGGAAAGAGGTCCCGGGCGTAAAGATCATGATTGGGGGGAGGACCCGTGTCCCAGCACTTCTGCGACGATATCGGAGCGGATGCCTATGCCGAAAATGCCCCGGAAGCCATTAAAGCCGTCAAAAGGCTCGTAGCCGAAAGGAGGGCATAAAATGGACGAAATGAGTCATGGAGAACGGATCAAAAAAGCAATCGACCTGAAAGAACCTGATAGGGTCCCGGCGTTTAGCCCATGCAGCTGGGGAGTAAACCTGGCCGGGGACAACATCAACCGCATGGGTAAACCTGAAAAGGACGTTTACTTCCCGAAATTTGTCCACAACCCGGATATCTACGCCGACGCCTGGGTTAAAGCCGTGGATCGTTTCGGCCTCGATTTTGTCCATGTCCTTGTTGGTTCCAACGTCGTTGCCCTGCCAATGGGATGCAAGGAAGCCGAACCTCCCTGGGGCATCCCGCAGGTCGTCGGAGAAGCCATCGAAAAAGTAGAGGACTGGAAAAACCTGAAATTCCCGAACATGGACACCGACGGGAAAATCCCTGTCCAGCTTTCCGCAATCAGGCTGCTCGACAGGGAACTGCATGAAAGGCGCGGAGATGACATCTTTGTTACGGGAACGGTTATGGCCCCCCTGACACTTGCAGGTTTCCTCCTGGGCGTGGAGCCCCTGATGTTTGCAATGATCGAAAAGCCCGATGAAACGAAGGAACTTATTGAATTCTGTGCAGATGTCGGCATCGAATGTGCAAAAGCCCAGATCGACGCCGGAGCCGACCATATTTTTACCCCGGACCCGACAGCCTCGGGGGACCTGATCCCTGCGGACTTCTATGAACAGCTGGAACTCCCAGCGGCAAAAAGGCAGTCGGAAGCAATCCGCAAATACAAGGATAAATACGCCCATCACTACCACATCTGCGGAAACACCGCCGACCGCCTGGAAATCCTGGCCGAAGTGGGCATGAGCGTTATAAGCCTGGACAACCAGGTAAGCCTGAAAGAGGCAAAGGAAAGGATAGGAAGCAAAGTCTGCCTTTGCGGAAACGTAAACCCGGCAGACACCCTTTTCATGGGGACCCCCGAAAAAGTCGAAGCCGAAAGCAAACAGTGCATCGCAGACGCAGGCCCCGGAGGCGGTTTCATCCTCTGGTCAGGCTGCGACTTCCCGCTGGACTGCCCCCTTGAAAACATCGAACGTTTCTACGAAATGCCTAAAAAATACGGGAAATACCCGCTCCTGGGCTGAGTTTATAAGGCTAAAACCGCAGAGGTGAACCTGCAGGGATGAAGCTACAGAGATGAAAACGCAGGGGAGAAGCTGCGGGGCTGAAACTGCGAGGCTAAATCGGAAACTCAAAGAATGCCATGATCTGCCATAAAGCTCTTCATGGCCCTGTTTTTTTATTTTTTATTCCCTTCTTTTCCTCTCCCCTTCTTTCCCTTGTTTCTCTTCATTTTCCCCAATTTTCCGGCACCTTTTGAAACCATATCCTCTAAATGCCATACCTTCCAACTTTTTTCGCAGAAATGCATTTAACTTTTAATTCCGTCTTTTTCATAGGAGGAAGTGCTACCACCGTCAACAAAGACGAAGTTATCGAAGTTCTCAAAACTGTCTACGGACTCGAGATTCCAATCAACATAGTGGACCTCGGGCTTGTCTACGGCGTAGACGTAGATGGAGACAGGGTACATATCAGGATGACACTTGCAAAAGTGGGCTGTTCCAGGTGCACGTTCATCACGGAGGAAATCCGGAAAAAGGTAGAGGCAATAGAAGGGGTGGAAAAGGCGAAGGTCGAACTTGTCTGGGACCCGCCGTGGACACCGGAAAGGATCTCAAGCAGGGTGCCTGAAGATTTAAAAAAGTGGATTTTGGCCTGAAGCAATTGAAAAAAGCTATTTGCCTCTTCTACCAGGTATTTTCTACCAGGTAATTCCTGATCAGAAGCAAAAAACCCTGTGCAAAAGCACCAAAATGGCAAACATGCAATTGCACAGGAGAATTATAGCAGGTCTTATCACTTATTACACACTGAAGGGGTATTAAATCAGTGTCCTTTAAATGGTTATTAAAGGCACTGTCAGCATGACTTTTATTAATTTATGGGATATTTTCCGTATTTTATCGGAACTTCCATGAATGCCTTCACATTTTTTAGGGAGCAATCTATGGGAAGGTCGCATCCCGACCAGTAGATGTACCCACCACCGGGAGCTGCATCCCTTATGCACTGACGCCCTTCTTCTTCGATCTTTTCAGGAGTCCCCAGGAAAAGGGTCTCCGCAGGGTTTACGTTTCCGCAGAGGCAGACCTTGTCGCCGATCCTCTCTTTAGCCTCTTTCATACTAACTTTGTAATCCAGGCTGAGGAAGCTTACACCTATTGAAGCCAGGTCTTCCAACCTGTCAGCCGTGTCCCCGCATATATGATACATGCAAGAATACCTATCCTTATGGCCGACAATCGCTTTACAGTACTTCTGTGCATAAGGTAGTGCAAATTCCTTGTAGAAATCCGGGGGGATCAGGTCTCCTGAGGCTGAAGGGTCGGGACAGAAAATCTGGTCTGCACCGGCATCAAGCTGGGCTTTTGCAACTTCTATGGCTACGTCCGTGTAAAAATCAATAAACTCTTTTGTATCATCCGGTCTGTCGACCATGGCAAACATCAATTTTTCAATACCCAGAACCAGCCCTGCTATCGTAAAAGGTCCGTTTGTGAGCCCGTCTATAAAAGTATCATTTCCTCTTTTTTCATGCAGCCCCTTCTCCACCAGCCTGATCGTATCAAGTTGCTTAGAGGTTGTAGGGTCTTTTTCAATGTTCGGAAACTCCAGGTTTTTCCAGTATTCTACTTTATCGATTGCCGTTCTGGAAATCGCTGTCGTGCTCCAGTAAGGCTGATTTGTTTCACATCCAAGGGCAACTGCCACAGGTTGATTGGACGAATAACACCAGACAAAGTCAGCATCAAAAAGTTCAGTTGCCTTGAAATGAGCTTCAGCCTGAATCGCCGGTGTGTTGAGGAATTGGGGCATGCTGACATCTTTTTCTTTTTTGCCAATGCAGTTCAGGTTATTGCCCGCTAAGTTTACTGCCCAGCTAAGTGTACAAAACGCCGGAACTCTGTCGGGCTCCTTGAGGTCTATTGCTGCTCTGACCCTTTCTCCATGACTCATTTCTTCTTTTGTGCTCATACATACACCTCAAATTTTTTTACAAATCGCTGGCCGTCTTATTAGCCAGTTTTACGTTATTTCAGCACACCTTCTGCAATCACATAAACTTCCGCACTTACATGCACCTGTGAAGCCGGAAACCCGGGTATAGCTGCTGATCCACTTCAAAAGACCAGAATTCAGCTAATTTGTCCAGACTTTAGGACTCAGCAAATTTGTTCAGACTTTAGAACTTAGCTAATGTATTCAGATTTGTTTATTGCGCACCATTGAAATTTTTCATCGGAACTCTTCAACTTCACTCCAATGAGGTGGCAGTGTCCCTAATTTTCTGCAAGCAATGGGTCAAATTTCATAGATTTTTTAAATTCACCGTTTTTTGTTCGTTTTACCATATTGGCCTTATCGAGAGCGAATCTGCCAGCCTGCAATTCTCGGGGTTTTTGACTTTCTAGAGATTGTGGGACACTATCCGGGATTTCACCCTGAGGATTCCACCCGTGAAGCTCTTCGAAGAGCTACAAATTAAAATACTGAAAAAAATAATTTAAACGCTTTCAAACCATCAGAAACCCATCCCATTCAAATACTACCGATTCTTTGCAATAAAATAGTAATATTTGACTTGACTTCTGGAAAGTCCATGGAAATCTGGCAAAAACGATATGTTGAAAGCCAGAATATGGAAAATAAAGGATGAGATATTTTAGTAAATTATAAATATGAGATGAATCTTCTGATAAAAATAAATAACACTCCTTTACAAAATAGTTACAAAAAGGGGTTAAAAAGAGATTAATATTTCATTAATAATAATTTGGTTTTTTCCTCATATTATAAAAGCCTGCTTATCAATCAAAGTCCGGAAAAGAGATTTTGCACACCCAACCCTTCTCAGGGCTGCACCTGCGCTGTGATAGGGCTATCATGCTCCGGAATTTTGAACTCCCTGCCATGAGAATGAGCATCGTTGTCCGGAGTAGCTCCAAAAATAAGTACTGGAGGATTACAAATCAAATACAAATCAAATCCCGATTTGCTCACCTGTGGTCAAGAATTTCCCGGGAAAGGCATATTATAGCCTCGTAACCATTCCACTCCCCTTTAACAGATCTGGTCTCAACCGGAACTGCTATTCCATTTTTATCGAAAAACGGAATATCGCTAAAAGACCTTTTTCCAGCTACAGTGTCAGAAAAAATCCTGGCTGCCTCCAGCATCTGAGAACGGGCACAGAGTTCAAGAATATTCATACCCAGAAGCTCTTCCTTTGAATAAGCCAGGCGTTTAACAAATGCCGGGTTGCAGTAGATAATGCATCCGTCCGGGCTGAGTATAAAAAGAAAATCTTCAAGTACATCAAACAGATTTTGAAAGTCACTGCTTTTTTTATTAAACTCTGCTTCAACCGTTACGCGTTCAATAACTACCCCCACCTGAGAAGCAATAGTTTCAAGCGAACTGCGCGAAGCTTCCGGAATGTCGTTCTTGCTGTGTGATATAAGCTTGAGCACAGCTATAATTTTTCCCCCGCATTTCACTGGCATAAGGGCTGTAGCACGCAATTTTTCATCCTGGGGAAATTTAACAGCCGTCATGGAACTGATTTCCGGATGGGTCTTATACACGGGGTTTCCTAACATGAGCAAACGGACAAAGACAGAATTCGCATTGTAGTGGGAATCATTTTCAACGTATTGGGGAGACAAACCCTTGTAGGCTACAAGATCCAGGGCACCTGTGGATTTATCGAACACATAAAGGCAGCCGGAATCGAAGGGGCTTATATGGAGAGCCAATTCAAGTACCTGTTTATATGTATCCTGTAAATTATTGTTGAAAGCAAGGACATTTCCAAGGTCGCACTGAATTTGCAGGAACTTACTGCTCCTTTTATTCTCTGTGATGTCAACGATAATACCCTGAATGGAAGTGAGCGTATTATCTTCATCATACTCGATAAAAGTCCTTTCTTCAACCCAGCGTACCTCGCCGGATTTCGTCAAGACCCTGTACTCCTGAATGTAGTTTTTCAAACCGGCTTCCAGACTCCCGGTATACTTATTCCTTACTTTCAGGATGTCGGAGGGGTGAATTATGTCGCCGTACAAAAGTTCTCCGGATGTGAAATCCTCGGCTGCATACCCAAACTGATTAATATTTTTAGATACGAATTCCACAGGCCAGTTGTGTTCAGCCCTCCAGAAAAAAATGACTACCGGACTATTATTTATAACGTTCTCAATCATTATTTTCATTTCATGAGAACGCCTCATTTCTTCCGCATATTTTTGAAGCGCCTCCTCGGCTTTTTTGCGCTCAGTGATATCGTTAATAAATGCGAAAAGATATTCTTCACCCTCAAACTCAATATAGTTCAACGTTGTCTCGGCAGGAAAAACACTACCGTCTTTTTTGCGGTAATAGCCTTCAAACAGGACTAATTTTTCTTTTTTGTGACTGGTCCAGGCTTTTTCCCAATCTTCATCCCAGCTATCTTTTGAAAATTGAGTTTCAACGTCATAGACCATCATTGTAAGTAGTTCTTCCCGGGAATAGCCGTAATATCTACTGGCTGCTTTGTTGACGTAGATAAAACGACCTTCGGAATTAATCCAGAAAATAGGCTCTATACCGTTTTCAATTGAATGCTGTACAAGAGGAAATATTTTTTTCATTACGATCTGGTCGGTAACACCAAGGTTTAGATTGTCGGAATCCATTTTTGTCCCCCTAAGTCAGATTGATGGATCTGGTGAAAGCATCCACTGCTAGTAATATATTAATCATTTCTATATATCACTATTGATTTATTTCCCACTGGTTGCATACACAAATCCCCACCAATACCATTCTTTATAATATTTTCTCTATAGATAATCGGCTGTTTTTCATCCACATGACTTATCCAAAAAAATCAGATGGAGAAGAAGAAGAAGAAAAAGAATCTATCAAAAAGCCAAAAAAGAATTTACTCTAATAGTTTATGAAAAAAGATATTCTGAATAAGTTTTAAAAAAGATTCATGCCAAAAGCGGTAAAAACATAAAGTCATGATAGATCTCCTGCGCCCTATCAGGAGGATTTAACAGGATAGTGAAACAAAAATTCCCTGAAAATGCTATTTTAGAGGATTTGTTGCCAACAAGTTTTTAAATCACGATTAGTCTGACCGGCCAGAATGGCTTTCAATAAAACCCAAAAATTAGCTTTAATCTTTTTGTTTCTCCAGAGCAACATTGTGATAAATGTTCCAACCTAAACCATCATATTTATAGTTTATCAATCAGATCAATCACAAATTTTTTTCATATCACTTCGCATAATGCTATTTTCCCATACGTAGAGGGATGCGGAATAACCAAATAATTATATTTTATATGTGACCTGGGAGATGAACACCATTCAGCACCATATATAAAAGCTATGAAAAATCGCGGCTTAGGATGGTTTAAATGCCGTAAAAACAGCTTTTGCAATGAGAACGTTGCACCATAGTTCTCATCACCATCTGCACCACAAAACGTGAAACCCTGGCAAAAAAAGAGTAAAAAGAAGCATGCGAACAGAAGAAGCATGCAAACAGGCAAACATGCGAACAGACTAACGGACGAAGCATGCTAAGATAAAAAAATCGATAAACTCAAACAGACCCAAAACCGTCCCCTGCATTTCACTTCAAACAAGGGGGGGCGGGAAAAAGTTCATTAAAAAGGCAGAGTGGTAATATGACTTCTAAAGAGGAAATTTTTGAAAGCCTGGCAGAAGCTGTGGTCAAAGGCAAGCAGGATCTTTGTGTGGAACTTGCAAACAAAGTGATCGAAGAAAAGGTAGATGCCTATGAAGCGATCATGAAAGGCTGTGCTCATGGGATGAGCATCGTGAGTGAAAAATATGATAAGAGGGAAATGTTTGTCCCTCATATTATGATTGCAGCTCGGGCCATGAACTCGGCAGTGGAGATCCTTCAGCCCCATGTAAACGTAGAATCATCGGAGAAACCGGGAGATGTGGTCACAGGCGTGGTTTTCGGTGACGTCCATGACATCGGGATCAACCTGGTAGTCAGCCTTCTGGGAGCCGCAGGTTTCACGGTCCACCACCTGGGAAAGGATATTGCCCCCGATAAGTTTATCGAGGCCGCAAAAGAGCACAATGCAGATGTTATCGGGCTGTCTGCCCTCATGACCACAAGCATGATGGGAATGAAAGATGTGATCGAACTTGCAAGGGAGGAAGTCCCGGATACCAGAATCATGATTGGGGGAGGTCCCGTATCCCAGCGCTACTGTGGTGAAATAGGCGCGGATGCATACGCAGAAAATGCCCCGGAAGCCATCAAAGCTGTCAAAGAGCTCGTAGCAGCAAAGAAAGCTAACTGACAAGCAAAAAGAGAAGCATAGAGCTACATAGCTAAAAAAATGTACATGAAGGATTGCAATGAACAATAAAGAACGTTTTCTTGCTGCCCTTGCGCGAGAAGAAGTGGACAGGGTCTCTGTAGCCTGTCCTCTTCAAACCGCAACTGTTGAGATGATGGAGGAAACCGGGGCATCCTGGCCCGAAGCACATTCCAGCGCACAGAAGATGGCAAAACTGGCCCTTGCCGCCAACCGGTTAGGAGGAATTGAAAGCGTAAGGGTCCCCTTCGATCTCTGTGTCGAAGCCGAAGCCCTGGGTTCTGCCATACACGGAGGAAATTCCGATTCCCAACCTTCCATCAAAGACCCGGTTCTCAGCGATCCGGAGAAATTCTACTCCCTGGAAGTCCCGGATCCCTCCGAAGCCGGAAGGATGCCTGTGGTGCTTGAGGCAATAAAGCTCGTGAAAGAAGAGGACCCAGGCCTCCCGATCATAGCCGGGATTACCGGGCCCTTTACCCTTGCCGGGCAGATAAGGGGTGTCGAAGCCCTGTTGATGGACATGTTCGACAACCCGAGCTTCTTTAAGGCCCTGCTTTCTTTCACAACCGAAGTACTGGTCAGTTACGGGCGTGCTCTTGAAAAAGCCGGAGCCGATGCGGTCGTTGTCATAGATCCTTCGGCAGGCAGCGAGCTCCTGGGGAGTGACTTCTACCAGGAGGCAGCCTATCCTCCCTGCTCCAAACTTGTCCAGAGCCTGGACAAATCGGCCATCCTCCACATCTGTGGGGATTCAACCCCTCTTCTGGGGATGATGGCAGACACAGGAGTTGCAGGTGTCAGCCTTGACCATCTGGTGGACATCCGGAAGGCAAAAGAGCTTGTGGGGGACAGGGTCGCAATCATAGGCAACATCAACCCCCCGGACACCCTCTTCCTGGGAAGGCCAGAAGACGTCCGGGCAGAGGCTCTCGAATGCATTGCTGAGGGAGTGGATATCCTCGCCCCGGGCTGCGGGATTCCCCCCGGAACGAAGCTCGAAAATATAAGGGCTATGGCCGTGGCGGCAAAAGCTGTTGCAAAAGAATAATGAAAAAGAAGGAAAAAGAAGAAGGAAAAAGAAGAAGAAAAAAAGAAGAAGAAAAAAAGAAGAAGGAAAAAAGAAGAAGGGGAAGCGAAGCACAATAAAAAAGCAATGAAGCCAGGGCTTCATTGCACTTTTTTCATCCAGATAGCCGGGCGCTTTTTACCTCCATAACTTTTAAATCTCCAATTTCCATTTTTTTCGCAGAAACGTATTTAACTTTCAACTGTGTATTTTTATAAAAGGGGGAGTGTACCATCGTCAGCAAAGACGAAGTCATCGAAGTGCTCAAAACCGTCTATGATCCTGAGATCCCGATCAATATTGTTGACCTCGGGCTTGTCTATGGAGTTGAGGTGAAAGGCGACCATGTCCATATTGAAATGACCCTGACCATGCCAGGCTGCCCTATGGGGGAAGTTATAGCCGAGAACGTAAAACGGAAGGTCGAGGCAATGGAAGGCATAAATGAAGCCGATGTCGAAATGGTCTGGGACCCGCCCTGGACGCCTGCCAGGATCTCGGAAGATGCGATGGGAAAGATCATGAAATGATCACGAAGTGATCACAAAATTATCTGCATGAAACAGAAAAGGAATGAAATGTTATTAACAGTCAAGAATGGGGTCTTAAATTAGGTCTTAAATTAGGACTAAATTAGGAC
>DUKH01000133.1:26537-34459 GCA_013329415.1 Methanosarcinaceae archaeon
TTAGGACTAAATTAGGACTAAAATTAAGGGGGTAAAGATATGGGAGACCAGGGTCTTACAGACTTGCCGATGAAAATCAAACTGCCTGAACAGGGAGCTGCGGGCAGGAGTTCGTTTGAAGAAATTCTTGCAAAGCGGAGATCTATACGTTCATACTCGGAAAAGGCACTTTCCGAATCGGACGTGGCCCGCTTCCTCTGGGCTGCCCAGGGGATCAGTTCGAAAGAGGGGTTCAGGACAGCCCCGTCAGCCGGGGCTCTATACCCGCTGGAAGTGCACCTTGTTGCCGGAAACGTGGCGGGGATCGAGCCGGGAGTGTACCGGTACATCTCGGAAGAGCATTCCCTGATCGAGGATATTTCGGGAGACCTGAGAGCAAAGCTGGCAGAAGCTGCCCTTTCCCAGCCCATGATCAGGAACGCTCCTGCAAGCCTGGTGATTTCCGCGGTGTACCCGCGCATAACCAGCACATACATGAAAAGGGGTGTCCGCTATGCGGTCATGGAAGCCGGGCACGTAGCCGAAAATATCTATCTGCTGGCAACGGAACTGGGAGTCAGGACCTGTGCCATCGGGGCATTTGAGGACGAGGAAGTAAGAAAAGCGCTAAAGCTCCCGACAAACGAAGACCCGCTTTATATCCTGCCGCTGGGCTACTTGTAAACGAAAAAAATGGGTCCGCCTGCAGTATTCAGCTGACGCTTTGAGCAAGACAAAAAGTGGCCGGCTCTGAATCCTTAATTATACGCCATATAACCGGAACTAGTCACCTCACGTCGTTCTTGTCCACGGGCGCCGAAGGCGGCCGGCCTTTCCAAAATGAAAATGAGAAACAAGAAAAAAATAAAGGAAAAGAAAGAAATAAAGAAGGAAGAAAATAATACAAAAACCAAAACAACTCTATAAATCAAAAACGCAAACAAAATAGAGACAAATCCAATCTATAAATATTCATTCAAAAATTTCTTTTTTCTTTTTGGAGAGGGCCGCCAGGCAAGCTGGCGGAGGCACTTTCTTGCGACTCGGATAGAAAAACGGTTTTCGGGGCTTTTCAGGACCAGCGAAATAGATCTAAACTCTTCCTCAAATCAACTTTTGTCCTTCACCAGCCTGCCTTCGGAATACCTGTAAATCAGGGGAGTTGCCGTTGCGAGCGCCACGGAAGGGATGGCTTCATCTGAAATATTTTCGATGTGCTTTATAAGTGCCCGCAAACTGTTCTGGTGGGCGCAGATTATGACATTTTTCCCTTCCTTTACGGCAGGCAGGATTTCCTTTTCGAAAAAGGGCACAGCACGGGTGGAGATGTCTTTAAGGCTTTCTCCTCCCGGAGGCCCGGTTTCAAAACTCCTGCACCATATGAATATCTGCTCGTCCCCGTATTTTTCTTTCATTTTCTTCTTTTTCTTCCCCTGCAAAAGTCCGTAATAGCGTTCGTTCAGGGCTTCGTTTGAATAAATAGGGATCACTTCGTCCCCGAGTTTTTCAGGCCAGGAATACCACTCCCGATGTGAAGCGGTTTCCCCTTCTAATCCTGCCCCTGCTTCTGCGCCAGGTTCATGCACCATGAACCCGGGCTTTTTCTGCTTTGAGAGAATCAGGAGAAGAGTCTCCCGGGCCCGGACCAGCCTTGAGGTAAACGCAAGGTCAAAGTCGATACCTTCGAGGTCCGAAGCGCAGCGCAAAGCATCTTCTATTCCCTTTTCAGTAAGTGGGGTATCCAGCCAGCCAGCAAACCTTTTTTCAAGGTTCAACCTGGCTTCCCCGTGACGGACAAGCACCAGATAAGTCATTTAAGCCACCATTTTCAAAAAATTCTCAGACCCCAACTTTTTCAAAAAATTTTTAGATATCATAATTTGAAAAATTATTAAATAAAGGTTTCCCAAATCCCAACTTTTGCATAATTATTAAATTAAGGTTTCTCAAATCACAATTTTGCATTCCGGCTCATTTCTTCGATTCGGGCCTGAACTCAAGCTTCGTGTCAAAAAGCAAGTCCCAGAGGTCTCTTTTTTTTGCCATCCGTTCCGCATCGATTGCAGCCCCCGGGCCTTTTATCTCAAATACGACGGCTTTTTTCCCGAACTTTGAACTTCCCAGCCTGCTCTCCATCCGGCTGTAGTCCAGGGCATCGGCAAGCCGCAGGAGGGCAGCCACTTTCAGGGTGATGTCCTGTATTTCTTCAGGCATTTTTGCAAAAGAGGTTTTCCGGAGCTTTTCCAGCTTATTCTCCCCTGCCTTTTTCCTGTGCAAAAAAGCCGTCCAGGCCACCACCGGATGGAGGCTTTCCGGAAGCTCTGCGGGAGGGTGCCGAAACAGGATATCCCGTCCCACTTTGTGGTGTTTTTCCAGGTCTGTCGAAATCCCCGTATCGTGGACAAGAGCCGCGATTTCCATGAGCTGCCGATACTTCAGGTCCAGCCCGTGGATAGGGGCAAGCAGGTCGAAAAGTTCCAGCGCATTCCTGGCCACGTTGTCGGCATGGCTGCGTTCGATCCCGTATTTATAGTAAAGGGCTTCCAGGGGCAGGGGCTCGGGAACGAAATTTTCCCTTACAGGATTGTTATTTTTCCATGCAGGATCGTCTATCGGGCACATATGGATTTCCTTTTATTTTTATTCCCAGTCATTCCTTTATCAGCAAAGTTGTACTTACATATTTTAATGCCCGTTTTTATATAAATGAAAGTAACTAAGTTACTGATCTTAAAAGCTACTGATCTTCTGATAATAATCTTCTGCCCCACAAATATAAAAAGTTTATTTTGAAAAACGAAGAATTTTTCCCTGAAAAGAAAAATCCAGGACAAAAATCCTTTCCTTACACCCTATACACCTGAAAAAATTCATCAATATTAATACCCTGCCTCAAAACCCGCCCCCAAAACCCGGCATAAGAGCCTCTGCATTCCTTAACCGTTATATACCATGCCCCGACTCTTAATAAACAATGATCAAGCTCAGCTTCAAGCAGGGTACTCTCCTCATCGAGGGAAACGTCCGGGTGCCCAACGCAACCTGGGACGAGCGCAGCAAAAGCTTCAGGGCTCCCGCCATGCAGTACCGGGACATAATAAATTACCTGGAAAACTCCGGGATCGGGTTTGAAGACGAAGTCCTGGACCTCCTTCCCTGTCCGGACCTCCGGGTAGCCTACAAGGCGTCGGGGAAAAAGCCGGAACTCCGGGACTACCCGGCCGAAGCCCTTGTCTCCTGGGGGGAGAATGAAAAAAGGGGTGTGCTTGTGCTTCCCACGGGAAGCGGAAAGACCCTTGTGGGAATCCGGGCCATTGCCGGCTGCAACACCCCTGCCCTGGTGTTCGTCCCGACCCTGGACCTGCTTGAACAGTGGAAAAAGCAGCTTGAAGAAGCCTTTTCAATGGAAATAGGAAAGCTCGGAGGCGGGGAAAAGAAACTCCTCCCGATAACAGTATCCACCTACGATTCCGCCTACATCCACGCCGAGACCCTGGGAAACAAGTTCGGGCTCCTTGTCTTTGACGAGGTGCACCACCTCCCCGCGACCGGCTACCGGAGCATTGCCGAATTTTCCGCAGCCCCGTACAGGCTCGGGCTTACCGCCACCTACGAACGGGAAGACGGGCTGCATACCGAACTGAACCGGCTGGTCGGGGGAAAAGCCTACGAAAAGAAAGTCTCGGAACTTGCAGGCGGACACCTTGCCCCGTACCGGATCGAAAAAGTAAACGTGGCTCTCACGGAAGAAGAACGGGAAGGGTACGAAGAGCACTATTCCGTCTTCTTAAACTACCTCAAGAAAACCGGCATCATAATGAAGAGCCCGCAGGACTTCCAGAAACTGGTCATGAAAAGCGGGAGAGACCCCGGAGCCCGAAAAGCCCTTCTGGCGAGAAACACAGCCAGGGACCTTGCCTTCAACAGCGCCTCGAAACTTGAAAAGCTGGCCGAAATCCTGGGGGAACACAGGGAAGACAGGATTTTCATTTTCACCGAACACAACCGCCTTGTCCACCGGATCTCCCGGCAGTTCCTGATCCCCGCAATCACCTACCGGACCCCCGTAAAAGAACGGAACTCCATCCTCGAAAAGTTCAAAAACGGGACCTACCGGGCTGTGGTGACCTCCAGGGTCCTTGACGAAGGAATCGACGTCCCGGAAGCAAGCGTCGGGATCATCATGAGCGGGACAGGGAGCAAGCGGGCTTACGTCCAGCGCCTGGGCCGCATCCTCAGGAAAAAAGAAGGAAAGGAAGCCGTGCTCTACGAAATCATAGCCTCGGAAACCTCGGAAACCGGGACCGCCCGCAGGAGAAAAGAAGCCCTGTCCGACGCAGGCAGCCGGTCCGAAAACCAGGCAAAGAACCAAACGAAGGGACAATCAAAAAGCCAGGAAAAAAGCCACGTAAAGAGTCAGGAAAAAAAGAAGGCAGAACTCGGGGGAGGTGAGTAACCTGCTTACCTCCGACCTCCTGGTAACCCGCATCTCCTACGGGAAGATCAAACCCACATACGCTTCATTTGATCCAGAAAACCTGGAACTTGCAAAACTCCTGATCGAGACCTTCGAGCAGCACGTGGGAAAACCTTACGGGGACCTCCTATCCGAACTGGAAGGCCTTGAAGAGATGAACTACCGCTTCATCCGGGGCCTTGCCCAGCTCCTCGGGAGGAGAACAATTATAGAAACCGACGCAGCCGTCGACCCTTCTGCCGCCCGGGAAGCCGTTTTCGAAGCCTGTGGAGGAATGGCTCTTTCAACCTCTGAAAGAGAAGCTGCCCTGAAAAAAGCAGCCGAAAAATTTGCGGTATCCGTCCCCGAACTTGAAGAAGCCCTCTGGGCTGACCTTGAAGAAAACCAGGTGCTGAAAAGCTTTGAACCCATCTCCCCCGCCGAGATCCTGCGGAAATACAACATTTCCCTGACCCAGACCCTGCTTTTCAAAGCCGTGGATATGGACATCCGGATCACGGGAGATTACCAGAAAATCCTCTGGAGAATCCTCAAGACCGGGCTCATGTACACCCTGGAAGATGCAGGGGAAACGGGAGAAGATGCTGAAGAAGGAGATAATACCGGAACTGGAGAGAAAGCAGGAGTGGGAGAGAAAGCAGGAGTGGGAAAAAGAACAAAAGAAGGTGTTCACCTGCACCTGGACGGGCCTGCCTCCCTTTTCAAAATGTCAGAACGCTACGGGAATTCTTTTGCCAAGCTTTTCCCGTTACTCCTTAAGTCCGGAAACTGGAAGTTGAAAGCCGGAATCCTGCACAAAGGATACCAGGGAAAACGCCTTCTGGAATTTACCCTTGACAGCTCCGAAAAGGCTTTCAGGCCGCTGCTGCCCGAGAGGCCTAAGTATCCCGAAGCCAGAACCGGATCTGAAGCCACAGCCTCAGGGACCCTGCTTGGGGAAGCAAAAGCAGAATACGAAACAGAGGCCCGAATACCAAAAGTAGATATGGAAATCCCGGACGAGAAGGAAAGCATCACCTACGACAGCGCCGTGGAAAAGATATTCGGCGGCCTGAAACTTGGGAGCTGGGAGATCAGGAGGGAACCCACCGTCCTGAGAGCCGGAAAATACGCCTTTGTCCCGGATTTTGCCCTGGAGCGGGACGGGACGGTCGTGTACCTGGAAATTGTTGGCTTCTGGACTTCGGAGTACCTGGAAAAGAAGATTGGGAAATTGAAAGAAGTCCGGGAACCGGTCATCCTGCTGATAAACCGGAAACTGAAGTGTTCGGAAAAGGACTTCCCGGCCCGGGACGTGATCTTCTATGAGAAAAAAATCCCGGTCAATGAGGTCATGCAAATCCTCAGACGGTACGAGGCTGAGAAACGTGCGGAGGATAGGGAAAAAGTGCAGGATTCGGAGATTCCGCTGACCGGGGAGATAATCAGCCTTGAAGCTATTTCAAAAGAAAAAGGAATCGGGACCGATGCCCTGAAAGATGTGCTTTCGAAGCGGCTTGAAGGATCGGGGGAATCGAAAGGATCGCAAATATCAGAAGAATCCGAAAAATCGGAAGAATACGTGCTTCTTGAAAATTACTTGCTGCACCGGGACCTCCTTGAAAAAGTTGACCGGGAACTTGAAAAACTCGAAAATTCGGGCACATACGCCGATGTCGTAAAGGTCTTTGAGGGATTCGAGCTTGACAGGAGCCTCTATTACCCTGTGCTCGAAGAACTGGGATATAAGGTTAGCTGGGCCGGGCTCAGTGAGGACGATGCAAAGGTCAGGAAGGAAAAAGCCTGAAGATAGAGGAAAAAGAAAATAATGGCCGGCTCGAAAGCATGAATTCTGCCCCATGCAACCGGAATTAGGAATCTCATGTGGTTTTTGTTCACGGTCGCCGAAGGCGAACGGCCTTTCCCGAATTAAAAAGAAGACAAAATACAAAAAGTAAAACCGACCAGAAAAACGGCAAGGACACAAACTGAAAAGAAATAAATACAGCCCGAAAAATACACTTATTTCATTTCTCTATTTCATTTCTTTTTGGTGAGGGCCGCCAGGCAAGCTGGCGGAGGCACTTTCTCTCGATCTGTATTGAAAAACGGTTCCAGGGTTAAGAGAAATATTTCCCTGACAAACTAACATTCCTCTACCCTATAAAAGCACGGAATATGTAAATCTTTTAAGGTTTTGGAGAAACATCAACCGACTAATGATGAAACACCAAAATTCAGAATGTTTAGGAAATAGTATACATGAGATGTATAATACATGCCATGTATAAGACAGTAATTCGTCTGCATTTTTCAGGCACAGGGGACTTTATTGCAGAGGATTTTATTCGGAGGATCTGTTCCGAGAACAGGACCTGTTCAGGGAAATTCATTCCACATATTCCACATTCATCTTTGCCGGGCGGAAGAACGTCATGAACTCGTGGACCTCAGGTGGAAAATCAGTGTTCACGTTGAGCCCGAGCTGCTTCGCCTCTTCGGCTGAAAGGGGCGTAATGTGGATCATTTCCCCGCTGACCAGTTTTTCAACCACTTCATCAACCCAGATCTCTCTGCCCTCCTCGGAACCAGCTTTGCCGGACATGCCCGGATTATCAGCTATTCCTGAACCATCAACCGTTTCCTGATTATCAGCAGTTCCTGAACTATTGGCCGTCCCCTGATCACCGGCAATTCCCGTATTACCGGCATTCACCGGATTGTCAGCCATTCCGGCTTTGTTAGCCTTCCCCGCGTTGTTGCTCATTTTCGGCTTATCGGCCAGGAGTTCTCTTGCCACTTTCCGGGTAAGTTCAAGGGATTTCCTGGAGATGTCGCTCATGACCAGGGTGCTGTCGTCCGCCTTTTCTTTTTTCGTGTCTGCGGCGTAGATCCAGGATGGGGCAGGGTAGAGCCCGCGCACGAAGTCTCCGATCTGGGGGTCAATGGGGCCGATTACGGCGTCTTTGTCCATCACGATTTCGTCGGCGGCAAGGGCTATCATTGTGCCTCCGGACATAGAGTAGTGGGGGATGATTACCCTGGTCTTTTTAGGGTGCTTTTTCAGGGCGCGGGCGATCTGGATACTGGCGTGGAGCTGTCCCCCGGGAGTGTGCAGGATAAGGTCGAGAGGGTATTTTCTGGAGGCCCGGATCCAGCGCAGGACCTGTTCGGCGTCCTCCTCGTCTATGAACTGGTAGGCGGGAAGCCCGAACATCGAGATCGCTTCTCGCCTGTGGATCATGGTAAGCACCCTGCTTCCCCAGCGCTTCTCCATCCGCTTCAGCCTTGCCTGGCGCTGCATGCGGATAACCTTGAGCTGCCACTGTGGGTAGATAACGGCGTAGAGAAAGAAAAACAGGAACATAAGGGTGAGTATATCCCATAGACTGATGGTAGTGCTGTCAACTGCTGCCAGAAAATTCCTCCCTGATCCTCCCTGAAAAATTGCCCCGAAAATTTTCCTGAAACTTCTCTTGAAACTTCT
>DUKH01000133.1:34783-49227 GCA_013329415.1 Methanosarcinaceae archaeon
TGAAACTTCTCTTGAAACTTCTACTGAAAACTGGCGCCGGGTACCGGCAAAGCTATCCGGAAAAGGATACAGCTCAGACCCCCGGGCTTAATCAGATAATGAATCCCCATACTAACATTGTCCTGTTAGCTATTAATTATTAGCCCCATGCACAACACAAGAAATATACAAAAAAAGAAATAAGCAAATGTGCCTGACGAATAGACCATAATCAATAACCTAAATTCCTTCACCAATCTCAAGTTAAAGTTTAACCACCGAAAGCACGGAAAACACGGAACAAAATAAATAGGAGTACAATACTTCCGTGCTTTCCGTGTCTTCCGTGGTTGTAATGCAGGTGTAAACATTTACATTAGGGACTATAATTTACGTTAATGCGTGAGAAATTTAAGCCCCATTACCCCGGAAAAAATCAGCATTATGCAAAGAAGCTTTCCAATGTCGCAGGACTCGTTGAAAAGCAGGATTCCGAGGACAGTGGTGCCCAGGATTCCGATCCCGGTCCAGACGGCGTAGCCGGTCCCTATGGGGAGGGTCTTCAGGGCCTGCGCCAGAAAATAGAAGCTCAAGAGCATGCAGGCTACCGTGAACACGCTGGGATAAAACCTGGTGAAGCCTTCCGTGTACTTCAAGCCTATTGCCCAGGCAGCCTCAAAAATGCCTGCTATGAAAAGAACAAGCCATTCCATAAACAGCCATCCACATACTAAAAGCACTTAAACATATCGGCACCACACAGCATTCACCGTAAAGCATTCCCAGCACAATATCCATCACAAAACATTCACAAAAAAGCATTCACGACAAAGCATTCAAGCCATGCAGACCAATATTCCTTTATGGCAGCTCCGAAGTACCTGAAGCGCTATCTCAGGGTTCAGAGAAATGAATTGCCTGCTCTCTTCAAGATAAGCGAGCGAATCCCGGCGGAGTTTGAAGCTGATATGCCGCTTGAAGAGCTCTGGGCCGCCCATGCCCGGGAAATCGAAAAGTACCGGATACTCCGGAAGGAACTCGGAACCGAAGCCATGAGAGCCCTTGCATACCCCGATGTCTCGGACAAGTTGAAACTCCTGACCGACGGCTTCCTGGAATTCGAGAAAGCCTCCCCTTCCCTCCTTGACCTGAAGGTCGCAATCGTTGACCGGATCCTGGAAAACTGCCACGCCTGCGAGCGCCGCTGCGAAGTCAACCGGAAGGCAGGCGAAAAAGGCTTTTGCAGGCTGACCGACAGCTCAAGGATTGCCTCGGAGTTCCGGCACATGGGAGAAGAGCCCGAGCTTGTCCCTTCCCACACGATCTTTTTTACAGGCTGCGTCTTTGCCTGCGTCTACTGCCAGAACTGGGACATCTCCACCTTCCCGGACTCCGGCACCGAAGTCGAACCCCGGAAACTTGCAAAACTAATAGACCTCAGAAGGCAGCGCGGAGCCAGGAACGTAAACTTCGTAACCCCGACCCCCCACCCGCACACCGTCCTGAAAATCGTCCGGGAACTTTCCGAAAACACCCCGATAGTCTGGAACTCGAACATGTACCACTCCCCCGAAATCGCCCGCCTCCTGGAAGGCGTGGTGGACGTCTACCTCGGGGACTTCAAGTACGGAAACGACGCCTGCGCCCAAAAGTACTCCAAAGTCAAAAACTACCTGGAAGTGGTCCAGCCCAACTTCGAGTTCGCCTACGAGACTGCCGAAATCCTCCTCCGCCACCTGGTCCTCCCCGGCCACCTGGACTGTTGCACAAAACCCATCGCCGAATGGGTTTCCGAGCATATTCCCAGGGTCAGGTTCAACCTGATGTTCCAGTACAGGCCTGTCTATAGGGCGATGGAGTACCCCGAAATCGCAAGGGGACTGACGTTTGAGGAAGAGGCAGAGGCGATCGAGATCGTGAAGGAAGCGGGGATAGAGGATTTGTTAATATGAGTGGGTGTGAAAAAGGGAACTTAAACCATTCACAGTCTAATTTTAAGTTAAGCGCCAGAATTCTTTTTTGATTCCATTTTCTAATTTTCCGGCGACAGTTTAGCTTTCGCTTTACTGGACACCGGGCTCTCACCGGGTGCCGAAGGCAGCCGGCCTTTCCAAAACATAGAATGTCCACTATATTCAAAAAATTTTAATTTTTATCAAAATGAAAGTGCAGAAAATTCAATTGCTTCAATAAATTAGCAAGAATTAAGATCTTTTAGTTTGTTTAGCTATTTTAAAACTTAATAAATCATTAAAAGAGGAAAAACTCAATGTCATCTGGAAAGAAAGTTCAAGAATTGGAAAACTGGTGTAGACAACTAATCAAGGACTTTCGAGAAGAATATGGCAAATTGGATGAATTGGAAAAATCTCAAATCCCAAATACTTTAGATTACGGTTATCCATGCCAAATTGAATTTTTCTGGGTTGATGAACCAGTTGAATATCAACTTTTTGTAACATTACATGATCCTGATAGAAAAGACGAAGAAATTGTTATTAACGGCCCGTACAAAGGCTATGAGTTCATCAATAAAATAATTGAGATCATGAATGAACCTAGATGGAATAAAAAAGCAGGCTATAAAGTTGACGAAGTATTTTCAAATTTTGACTCAGATGTAGGAGATCAAGAAAACAAATATTCTGATGCATTTATACCACAGATTTCTAATTTTATGCACTGCCTGAGGATGGATACCACTGTAGATCTCAAAATAGGAGAAATCGGTGGACAAGTAATGGGTGACTGCGATTGGTGTACCAACATCAAAGGCAATATTTGTGAGCTAAAAAATCCGGATTCTTTAGTATCTGAGTCTATAGAAATAGCAAAGCAACAAGCATCCCAAATTAGAAACAAAAAAGATTCTAAAATACCTCAAAATAATGTAGTAAAAGAAGAGAGAGAGTATCCTGAAATTATTGGAACATATTATTACCCTACTATTCGAATTGGAGATCAATTGGAACTAAGCTTCAAGGAGAAATTAATTAACTCAATTGGCTCTCCAATCTATTTACCAAAAATTGACTCTGAGTTCACTTTGGATGGAAAATTTGGCTTTTTTGACACTTTTGGATTTATAGGCATAGAAACCAAATCTAAAAAAGAAGCCATTGATTTATTAAACACTATTTTTGGCGTATCCCTTATCTTTGGCTTTGAGTCGTTGTCAGTAAGAGAATCTGAACTTGTTTGCATGAAAATGAATTCAGAACTAAAATCATTAGGAGGATTTACTTGGTATAGCTCGGATTCTAAAAGGCCAACTCCTTATACGTCCCATAGTTCGAGAAAAACTGCTATACCTTTAGAATCGATGAGAAAAATTCTAGATATTGCAGAAATTGTGACATATGATAGAGATTTGAATGACTCTTTACTGTTTTTACTTGAAAGTTATACTCATTTACATGATTATGAATATTCATCCTCATTCATATTCAGCTGGTTTATAGTAGAAAAATACATTTCACAATTGTTTGAAGATATGCTATCTGAAAAAGAAGTCTCTAATAAAAGACGAGAAAAATATGAAAATCACGATAAATGGTCTTCTGATACTAAAATAGAAGTATTGAACTTCTGTGGGAAAATCTCACACAAAAAGTATCCTCTTATTGCAAAATACAATAAAATGAGAAATAATTTTGTACATCAGGGACGAAAGATAGATGAAAAAGAATCAAAAAGCCTGTTTGAGTTAAGTAAAAGGATTATTATAGATCAAACCAAATTGCTTACGTCTACCCCACCCTAAACAGCCTGTTCAACAATTATTATCACTAATAGCTGAATTCTTTTTTTAATTTAAAGGTTTTAGATTCATTATTTATTACCTATTTTTGCTTTAATATTGAATTGTCAGACAGCCTCCAAAAGATGGGGTATGCTTTTCCTAAAGAGAAGAAGCGGTCGATTGTGGCTAATTCCTAATATCTGAGGACTTTTGTTGCCGGCGAAGTAAAATTTTATGGTTCTGGTTAATTCAAAATCATAAAATTTATATTTACAACCACTGTTTTAGTTACTTATATAATTAAATAAGTTATGTTGTAATTGATAGTGGTAGGTGTGATTAAAATGGCAACAAAAGTACACAAGGTGTTTGTTAGTTATCATCACGCAAATGATCAAAGATACAGGAATCGATTTGAAAATATATTAACAGAATCAGATATTTCGGTGATAAAATCTGTTCAGATGGGGGACATCAATCCGGGCATAAGTACTGAAACTATCAGGCAAAAGATAAGAGACGACTACCTTAGTGATTCGGCAGTTACTGTTGTTTTGGTAGGCGCTGAGACGTGGAAGAGGAAGCATGTTGATTGGGAAATCAGTTTAAGTTTGAGAGATACCCAAAAGAACCCTCGTTCTGGATTACTGGGGATTATACTTCCCACGCATCCAGATTACGGAAAAAATACCTCTAATTCATATATTCCCAATAATCCCTATATCATACCTCCACGACTCCATGACAATATTCAATGCAAATTCGCTGCACTTTATGATTGGAATGAAAATCCTGCATTGATCCAAAAGTGGATTCATGATGCGTTTAACAGAAGGAAAACAGTAAATCCCGATAACTCAAGAACTTCTTTTGCAAATAACCGTAGTGGTTTTCAATGGCAGCCTTGAATGAAAGCTGCAACATAATGGAATTTAGTTTTAATTCTTTTCTACTTGATTTAGAATTAAAACTCTCTTTTTGGTTTATCCTTTTAGTTATTATTCTAGCCCTTCTTTACATGTGTATGCACAAAGACAAAAATAATTTTGATTCTACCGAGCTTAAATTTAATGTCAAACTTTTTACATATAGTTGTAAAATCCAACGGAATTATGAAAACTTGGAGATTGCACATAAAATTTACACTGAGCTGACTACGAGAAAAGCTGCGTTAACTATTGATCCTGATAAAGATGTAATTAAAGAAATCTATGATTCATGGTACGCTTTGTTCAAAATTACAAGAGAAGAAATGAAAAACCTTTCTGGAAAATGTCTGAGGGATAACAAGTCTCAAGAATTAATTGAATTGGCAACCAAAATTTTAAATGAAGGATTAAGACCTCATTTGACAACATATCAGGCAAAATTCCGTAAATGGTATGAAGAAGAGCTGGAAAAACCGGAAAACCGAGGAAAAAGTCCTCAAGACGTCCAGAAAAATTTTCCGGAATATAAAGAATTAGTAGAGTCAATGAAAGAAGTAAACCAATTACTAATAGAATATTCTCAACAATTACATAAATTCATAACTGGTAAATGATTAAAAAATCTAAATTTTAGGGGTTATTTCCTCAAATTAATGGAGGATTCCTTCTCATTATGCAGAGGATAATTATCTCTACGTTGTTCAATATGTTTCCATTGCTAATTTTCCGGGGAACTTTTTGGTTTTCACATAATTGAACCCCGGGCTCTTACCGAGTGCCGAAGGCAACCGGCATTTTCATAAAAAGCAAGGATTATAAATATTTGAGAGTACACTTGAGAAAATTCGAAAGAATAGATTGAAACTGTCAGGCCCTATGATAAATATTTTCAAGAGTTGATGATTAAATATGGGTGATCCAAAAGTTACAGAACAATTTTCCCCTGCATTTTCTTTCGGTGAGCCAAACCGATCAGTATTCATTGCTGAAGACGAAGCGCTCATTAAGGACATTGATGGAACGGTCTTACTTAGTGGAAACGCAGAAGTTCGTCTCGATTTGCTTCCAAGGCCTCGGATTCATGTTTATGTTACCAATAAAAAAGAATTGGGTTTTGGCATAGGGAACAATGCTAAGATATTGGAGCTGACAAATCATAGATGCAAAATCAAAGGTTTTACAACTACTGTCAATCCATCGACTTCCAATGGAATTTCACTTGTTTGGTCTCCATATTCGGAGCCAATAATAGGGGTTGGAAATGATACCACGGAGATACAATATGTTGTTTTTCATCTATTTAATTTCAAGAACATACTTGGAACAAGCAGGAGTTGGGAACAGGGTGACATGGCGTCTCCTTCCATCGAACATGTAACTCTCAAAGCAGATAACTGGGTCGTAGAACTCAAATCTTTGACAGAATCAGAAAGCAACTCCAAGAAGTTAAAAAAAGAAGGTGGATGTAGACTGATGCATATTGGTCTTTTGAAAAAAGTAGACCATACTTCTTTTTTGGGTAAAGAAGCTACAGAAATGCTCAATGCTCTACGGTACTTTTTCTCTTTCGCAAAAGGTGCTTGGTGCGAACCTGTATGCGCAGTTGGTTTTGATTTCTCAGGAAATAGAGTTTGGGAATCATGGTCTTCGCCAACTGAATCCAGTTTTTCTCAATTGTCGTGGTTTGATGAACATCATTCTGAACAACTTGAAGATCTTTTTCCTGGCTTTATGAGATGTTGGTTTGACGAAGACTTGAATGACACTTTTCATAAAGTTATATATTGGTACCTCAATGCTAATAATTCAAAAGTAGACGTTGGGATTATTCTAACTCAGGCAGCGCTTGAAAGGCTATCGTTTGAGTACGTTGTAAATGTGTATAAGCTGAAAAAAGCAGAAATCTTCACGAGGCTTCCTGCTGTAGACAAAATCAGGTCGCTTTTTTCCAACTTGGATATGGATATTCCTGCTAGTATAACGGAGCATACACCGGAGCTAAAGAAGCTGGCAGAAGATTTTAGATGGAAAGATGATGCATTGTCTGCTATTATTCTAGTGCGTAATTCACTGGTGCATCCTGCTAAAAAATATCGTGGGAAGTTTAAGTCTGCTATGTATTATGATACAAGGAACCTAGGGCTCTGGTACCTTGAACTTTCTTTACTTAAGTTGTGTGAGTACTCAGGAACATATTTTAATCGTTTAACCTCAGAATGGATAGGCCAAGTTGAGAACGTTCCATGGAAGAATTAATGTCAAAATGAAAGTATTCTAAAGACTATAGCAAAAGCATTTTTGATGAAATTTTTGAAAGGACAAGAACGGGGCAATAAAATGTCGCACACTTAGGCTACTATTGAATCCGAAACACTTCAGGTCGCTGATCTTCCAAGAAATGACTGCCTAAGTTGTTCAGTAGCTTGCTGCACAGTCTATCTGCCTTATACCTGAAAATTGGTAGATACTATCTGACAAAAAAACGAAAGACTTCGTCATCGGCCTGTCAGATGAAAAAGTCTCACCACTGTATTTAAAAAATACTCATTTCCAGATATCTTTTTACTTTTTTGGTGAGGGCCGCCAGGCAAGCTGGCGGAGGCACCCTTTAACATCTAATTGAAATACGGTTTTCGGGGTCGAGGAATATCACCCAATAACTGACAACCGCTCCAGTTTTCCATCAGAATACGAAAGTTTATATGTTATTCGCATTTTATTGGAAATAATGCAGATTTCCAGAACCGAACTTCAAACTATTGCAGAACTCGCAAAAGGCAACACCTCAATAAGCGTCGTAGCCGAAGCTCTCAACAAAAGTGAAAAGCACATTTACCGAATTGTGCAAAAGCTTGAGGAAAAAGACTTTGCAGCCCTCTCATCAGGAGAAATCGTCCCGAAGAAAAGCACGCTGATGGTCAGGTTGACCCGGATTCTCGACTCATACCCGAATTTGACACCTGTTCTGGCAGATTCCGGAATCCCGATACTTGTCTCCCTGCTCGAAGCAAAAACTGTGGATGAAATCACCGAAGAAGCGGATGTGAAAAAGAGCACAGTATATTCTTTCCTGAAAAAAGCCCTGAAAATAAGCCTGGTAAAAAAAGACGGAGAGCGGTATGTACTCAATGAAAAGCTCTGGGGAGATGTTGCAGACCTGCTGAGGGAAATAAGGGATATCGAAAGGCTGCTTGACCCGCGGGTGCCCTATAATTCGGTAATATACTACAGAGACAGGGATGAGGTCATCTATTCGAATAAGTACGGAGGGGATTCGGGAGAAAAGACTGGGTTCTCGGTCTTCGAAAAGGAAGGGATAAAGCTTCTTTTGCCAACCACCTATTACTACAATTCGGATAAAGCACCGAAAAAAGAGCTCACAAGAGAAGATATCTTCAGGCATGCGCTTTATGTTGCGGAAAAAGAGACTTCTGTCAAGCATCTCATATTCCTTGCACTGTACTACTGTAAGTATAAGGAAGAATTGAAGGATGTGAAACATAAGATAGTTGAGAACCTGAAGCTTATTTTGCAGGGGGAGATGATCAGGGGGTATCCTGCTTTTGAGGAAATAAAGGAAAAGGCTGAGATGTACGGGATTGTTATGAGAATGAATTAAAAAAATATGGGAGTTAATAAGAAATCTCAGTCGAATTCAGAATATGTGGAAAAATGTTCACATATATTATATATCATGTGGCAAAAATTCCACATTGACAGAAGAAATCAGATTCATACCAACTAACAATTTCCAGCTAAATAAGAATAGGTTTAAATAATTCGCATTTTACTGGAAAATTAAATGCACAAGACACACTGATTTTTTTTAATAATTTTAGCTATTTCAGCATTCCGGGAAAAGCCGTCCGCCTCGCTGCGCTCCGCGGCCGGTGAGAACGCCGGTACCTGAAAATTAAATCGAAACCCGGTTTTACGACACCTAAATATCCGAAAATAGCAAACCACCTGATACCTGAAGATTCGAAACTTGAGGATCCGAAGATCGAAATACAGAATCTTGAATGCCTGAACCTTGGAAAACGAATACCTGACACCTGAAATTTCGAACATCACCCTTGCCTGAATAATAATATTTATAATCTCATTAGTGTATCCACCTTATTGATGGCAGATAAATCGGCTGCAGATGAAAACAGTCTACTTCTTGAGCGCATTTTCCAGATCCACGAATCCCCCTGCAAAGTCGTTCTTGCAATAACCGGCGGCGGGGCCGAAGTTATTGGGGAGCTGCTCCGGCACGGCAGCGGCTCGGCAACAGTGCTGGATGCGGTTGTCCCATACGGTATGGAGGCGATGGACCGTTTCCTCGGAAGAAAACCTGAGAAATACTGCTCGGAGAAAACCGCAAGACTGATGGCAATGGTTGCCTACCAGCGAGCCCTGGAACTGTCTAAAAGTTCAGACGGTTTCGACGGCTCCGACGGCCCGGACGTAATAGGGATCGGAGCGACCTGCAAACTCAAGGCGGCAAACGAGCGGGAAGGGAGAAAACACGAAGTCCATGTTGCCATACAGGCATATCGTGAAACCGGTGTCCGAACCCTTGAACTGACAGCGGACCGGACGAGGGAAGAGGAAGAAAAGATTGCTGCAACCCTTATTTTCAATGTGCTCGCCTTCTACTGCGGTGTTCCTGAAATCGATTTACCGGACGGGGTTGGGACGAAGGATGAAATCGGAACCGGGACCGGACAAGGAAAAGGGGAAGAAATTTTTGAAAAATATGTTTCTGTTTCGGAGGCGGTAGGAGATCTCCTGAGACAGCCGAGCTGCAGCTCGCAGAGCCCTTGTGAAACAGCTGGGATGGCAAGGATCAATTTTAATGAGGCAATCGAAGAAGCAAAAAAAGCTCCAGAAGAAATAAAGCCTGAAGAAATAAAGCCCGAAATGCCCGGAAAGCCTGGAAAGCCAGAAGAGATAAAACTCGTATTCTCCGGCTCTTTTGACCCCTGCCACAGGAACCATGTTTTCATGGCGAGCTGGGCGTCGAAGAAATATAATGCGCCCGTTCACTTTGAGATTTCTTTGACGAACGTTGACAAGCCGCCCATAGATTTTATCTCGTTGAGCCAGAGGCTTGATTCCTTAAGGAAATACAAAGACGAGGTTTTCATGGGCGGGGTTTGTTTGACCAACGCGCCGCTTTTCCTGCAGAAAGCTGACCTTTTCCCGAACAGCACCTTCATCATCGGAGCCGATACCTTCAACAGGCTGTTTGATGCGAAATACTATAACGGCACAGTGGATACACCCGCCATTTTAAAGAGTTTTAAGGAAAAGAATGTACGGTTCATGGTGTTTCACAGGAAATCCGTAGAAATTTCCGTCAACCCTGAGGTCCTCGAGTTTTGTGAGATCATCCCGATGGAGGAGTACGAAGACGATGGGACTTCGTCCAGGGAAATTAGAAGGAAGCGAGATACTAAATAAAGTGGATAAGGGCCGATACACATTAAATATAAATAAAATGTAATAACTGAAACGTTCTGTTTTGAATTATAACAAGAGGCGCTGTGTTTGAGTTATGAACTAAAGGACTGCCGTACTTGAATTCAATTTTCATATGCAATTTTTCGGGGTTGCTGAAAAGCCGTCCGCTTCGCTGTGCTCTGTGGCCGGTGAGTGCTCAGGTGCCTGAAAATCAAATTGAAAAAAGTTTGCCGGTATGTTCTCTGATACATTTTCTAACACGTTCTCTACACATTTTCTGATTTACTTTTAAGTTTGCGAGTTTACACTTTGCAAGCTTTCACGTTTTTTCCCGGTCACTTTGCAGTAATGTGCGAGGTTCGCTCTTGAAAATCCCTCTTAGGACTCAAAGACCCGGAAGATATATTTAAATACAATTTTCATTTTTTGCGTGCCAGATAACAAAATTTATATAATATATTAACCGGTAGTAAGTTACCGGTTGCCGACTAAAAAGCAGCCAAAAAATGGAGAAGTGAACCACCAGATGACCAGTGAAGAATTATTGCAAGAACTTTCAGATGCGGTTATATCCTGCAAAAAGGACGCAGTCCTTGCCGCCGTGGAGAAAGCGAAGTCTGAGATTCCTGCACCGGAAATCATTGAAAAGGGGCTTGCTGCCGGCATGAACGAGGTCGGTGTCCTCTTTGAGAGAGGAAAACTCTTCTTACCTCATGTGATGATGGCAGCCGATGCCATGACTGCCGGAGTTAACCTCCTGGAAGCCGACATGCCTGCCGGGGACAGGGGAAAGAAGCTCGGAGTTATTGTCAACGGGACGGTTGAAGGGGATGTCCACGACATCGGGAAGTCCATCGTTTCTACCATGCTCCAGTCCGCCGGCTTTGAGGTGCATGACATCGGAAGGGACGTCCCTATCCGGAACTTTGTGGAAAAGGCAAAGGAAACCGGAGCGGACATGGTAGGGCTTTCCGCCCTTATGACAACCACTCTTCCGGGGCAGAAGGAAGTTATCGACCTCCTGAAGGAAGAAGGGCTCCGCGAGAAGGTGAAAGTCATGATAGGAGGGGCTCCCGCAACCCAGGCCTGGGCTGAAAAAATCGGGGCGGACTGCTATGCGGAAAATGCCAGTGAAGCCGTGACAAAGGCAAAAGAACTGCTTCTGTAAACCGTGTCCCGGAGGACTAAAAATGGCAACTGAATATTTACTGAGAATGGGAGACGGAAAGCGGATCTCCCTGACAAAAGAACAAATTTTTGAAGAAATCGAAGAAGGTTCGGCAAACGCGGCTGACCTCGGGGAAATCCCCTTCCTCTCGGGGGATGAGCTTGAAACCCTTGCGGAAATCCTGATGATGCCCGGAAAAGCCGTAAGCGTGGAACAGGGCATGGAAGTTCCCGTAACCCACGACATCGGCACCCTCAGGCTTGACGGGGACCAGGGAAACAGCGGGGTCGGGATTCCCAGCAGCCGTCTTGTAGGCTCAATGATGCACGAAAGGGCTTTTGGGGCCGACCCCATGGAGCTCGGGCACATCGACTACAGTTTCAAGCCCGTCAAGCCTGTTGTTGCAAACGAGTGCCAGGCAATGGAAGTCTGTCAGCAGAACATGATTATCCCTCTCTTCTACGGAGCCATGCCCAATATGGGGCTCTACTACACCCCGGACGGGCCCTTCGAAAACCCCGGCGACCTCATGAAGCTTTTCAAGATCGATAAAGCCAGGGATTCCATGGAACACGCAGCCGAGCACCTTACAAGGGACACGGTCTGGGTCATGCAGAGGCTCATGGCAAGCGGAGCCGACGGGGTCAACTTCGACACCACCGGAGCTGCCGGCGACGGGGACATGTACGGCACCCTCAACGCCGTGGAAGCCCTCAGGGCCCGGTTCCCTGACATGTACATCGAAGTGGGCATGGCAGGAGAAATGGTTCTCGGGATGCACGGGGAACTTGAATATGACGGAGCGCTCCTTGCCGGGCTCTGGCCCCACCAGCAGGCCCCCCTGGCCGCAAAAGCCGGAGCAAACGTCTTTGGCCCTGTCTGCAACACCAACACCAGCAAGACCTCAGCCTGGAACCTGGCAAGGGCGGTTACTTTCATCAAGGCAGCCGTTTCAGCTTCTCCCATTCCCTGCCACGTGAACATGGGCATGGGCGTCGGCGGAATCCCGATGCTCGAAACCCCGCCTGTGGACGCCGTAACAAGGGCCAGCAAGGCAATGGTCGAGATTGCCGGCGTAGACGGCATATAGATAGGGGTCGGCGACCCGCTGGGTATGCCGATCGCACACATCATGGCTTCCGGGATGACCGGGATAAGGGCTGCAGGGGACCTGGTCGCAAGGATGGAGTTTTCGAAGAACATGCGGGTTGGGGAAGCAAAAGACTGCGTGGCAAAGAAGCTTGGCGTCGGGGTCGCGGACCTCACGGATGAGTACGTCATGAGAGAGCTCAGGGAAGAACTCGATATCGGGGTAATCACTTCCGTGGCAGGCGCAGCCAAGGGCATTGCCGCAAAAATGAACATCGAAAAACTGCTCGACATCAAGATCAATTCCTGTGAGATGTTCCGAAAACAGATCGTGTAAACGGAACGAAAAATGGAATGAAAGGCTTTCCAAATTATTTTTTAATGAAACCGGAACCAAGCTCCGAATTAATACCGGAACGTGATCTTGTTTCGTTTTATTTTACTTATGGATGTGAATCCGCGAATTAAAAAAATAAAAAACATACAAAAAATAAAAAACATACAAAAAATATAAAAAAGGAATTGTTATGGACGAAGATACCCATCCCCCCTACTCGCAGGTAGACTGGCAGCACGGGGCAGAATGCGGCCGGGCGAGCTGCGACCCGAAGGAGCTTGAACGGAGTATTGACTGGAAACAGGGACTTGCAATCGCACTCGGTGTGCCGCTGTTGATCCTGCCTTCCATTGGTTATTTTACAAGTTATGTCTGGGCGTTTTCAATAGTTGTCTGGGTGCTGACCATTTTCCTGGGCTTTTTCCAGAACTTTGCATTCGGAGAGCTTGCAACCGTCTTTCCAAAGGCCTCAGGGCTTCCCGGCTATACCCAGACGGTTTTTGGCTCAGCCGCCAACAAGAGCAATAACGGGAAATTTAAATTAGGAAAGTTCATAGGCGGTTTCAGCGCCTGGAGCTACTGGTTCGGCTGGAGCCCGGTGCTCGCAATCTATGCGATCCTGATCGGAAGTTACCTGCACGGCCTGGTCCCTGCCTTCGGGGCTATCCCTGAGACCCTGCTCTCCTTACTGGTAGGAGCCGTGATCTTCGGGGGACTTGCCATTCTTAACTCGAAAGGGCTCAAAAACGGTGCAACAGCCGGATACATCCTGGCCGTAGTCTCCCTGGTCCCCCTTCTGGTAATTACCATCGCCCCCTTCCTTACCGGGGACTTCCAGATGGCAAACATTGCCGGCTCCTGGTTCCCGACTGACTGGGTCTGGGATATGAAGCACATCCTGATCCTTTTCGGGATTTTCGCAATGGCCGAGTGGAGCGCCTGTGCCTGGGAAACCGCAGCTATCTACGGGCCCGAGTACAAGAACCCGAACACCGACACCCCAAAAGCGCTGCTGGTCTGCGGGGCAATCTGCCTTGTGCTTTATGTGCTGGTCCAGACCTCGGTTATCGGGACCCTGGGAGTCGAAGGCGTCCTTTCCGAACCCGTATCCCCGATGCTCCCCATCGCCAACATGACCCTGGGAAGCCTTGGAGCTTCGATTACAATCGTAATGTTGATAGGGGCCATGCTCCTGATCATCCAGACTGCCTTCCTCTCCTCGGCAAGGTCAATCTATTCGATGTCCGTTGAAGGCAACCTCCCGAAGTTTCTCAGCAAGCTGAACTCCCACGGGCACCCAATGAACGCAATGCTGGCAGATGCCCTTTTCAACATGTTCCTTATCCTGCTCGGGACCCCGACAGCAATCCTTGCAGCCTCAGCTATCGGGTACATCTGCGCAAACGGGATCAGCCTCTACACCTACGTCAAAGTGAGAAACGACCCCGAACTCTCAAAGCTCGAAAGGCCCTTTAAAGCCCCCCGCGGCTGGAAAAATGTGGCCCTTGTAACCGCCTTCCTGAATATCCCCTTCTTCCTGATCGGGATCATCTACCTCAACAGCCTTGAACTCGGCTGGAACACGACCTTTGTCGGCTTTTCCGTGCTCTGCCTCTTCATACCGCTCTGGATCTATTCCCAGAAGGAGAAGAGAGAAGATATGCTAGAAGGCGAAATTAAAGAAAAAGAAGCCATACCTGTCGATATAACTGCCTGATTTTCTGTGCAGAGAGTTTCAGCGTAGAGAGT
>DUKH01000133.1:49626-53896 GCA_013329415.1 Methanosarcinaceae archaeon
TTTCAGCGTAGAGAATTTCAGCAAAAGAGGTCCGAAAATGCCCCCGGAAAGTTCCACCAGTCGGGGGACAGGTCCGGACCCGAATGTTTGTTCCCGGAGCACATGGTGTTCCGGGTTTCTTCCTTTTTTGCATCTTTGTTTTTAATCCTTTCTGCTGCATCCGCCTCTATAGCAGTTGGGGAAAGAATAAATCACTCAATCAACCACTTCCACACAGGTTTAACAAGGATTTTCTTATTCTCCCGCCCCTGTCCCAAAACCTCTTCATTGTTAATCTCCAGAACCTCTTCCTCATCCAGTGTCAGGATAAGCCCCTCCTTCAACCCGTATTCCTTCATAGCTCCCAGCAGCCCTCCGATCTCCCTTTTCCTGACCGTCGGGTCCCCAAAATAGGTCGAAACCTGAATTGCCTCCATAATTTCCTGCCCCTGCCCGACATCATGCTTAACCACAAAATCGCATTCCCTCCTGTCCCGGAAAAAGAAAACTTCCTTTTCCCGCCGCAAAAGCTCCAGAAACACAAGGTTTTCAAACCTCAACCCCAGGCTGTCCGGGTAATTTGTCGCCACGGTCTTGAAAAAACCGGTGTCTCCGGCATAGACTTTACAGGAAGCAGCCATTACTGTCTCTTTCCAGTTCAATTCCAGGTTTCTGTTTCCGTTCCTGTTATCAGCTTTATCCTGATCATTAGCTATATCCTGTGAATGGTTGAGCATCGGGACCCTGTACAGTAAAAAAGCTTCTTCAAGATGGCCGAGATAGCGCCGGGCAGTCTCCTCACTTTCGATCCCACTCACCTTTTTCAGTGTCTCGAAAGAATACTCGCTTGCCACGTTGGAGAACAGGAAAACGACAAGCCTTCTCAGCCCTTCAGCATCCGTAATTTCGTGCCGGTCAAGGATTTCCTTCCGGAGGATTTCTTCAAAATATTCCCGTGAGAGTTCAAAATTCTCGTTTTTTAGGACCTGGGGAAAGCCGCCCTTGTCAAAATATTTCAGGAAATGGGACAAGATTTCATCTTTTCTGGAAGTGGGAAGGAAACCAAGGTCCGGATCAGACATTTCGATCCCTTTCAGCCGCAGGTATTCTTTGAAGGAGAAGGGAAAGAGCCTGAGCAGCCTGTTCCTTCCCGTGAGGAAGGGGCCGTTTTCGGAGTTCCGGAACTTTGAGTTTGAACCGGTGACAAAAACCTTTATACCCTGTTCGTAAAGCCTGTTCAGCCAGCTCTCCCAGAACGGGATGTGCTGGATTTCTTCCAGAAAATAGTAGACCTGCTTTTCTCCATCCTCTTCAATCTCTTTTTTATCAAGCTCTTTCCCGGAACTTCCGTAAAGCTCTGCAGCAATATCCCGAAGATCCTGAAAATTCCGGGGTTCGAAATCTTCCGGCCTGATGGCTTCAAAGTTGATGTAGACTTTTATCCCGTCCAGCCTGTCCGCTATCTGCTTCAGAAATGAAGTCTTCCCGCAGCCCCTGATCCCGCAGATCATGACTACTTCGCTGCCCTTTAGATAGCAGTCTATTTTCAGGTCGCGGGGGATTAGGTCCTGATGTTTTTGAAAGGAGGGCTGCCGGGAGAGGATTATACGGCGGAGTTCGGATTTTTTCATTATACCCACCAGGTTTTGTGAAGTTCAGCTATATAGCTTTCATTGGCATTTGAGAGGTTCTCGATAAATGGATAGTAAATGGCAATGAACCTTTTTTGCGATGGGAGGATTAAAAAAGCGAGCAAGGGATAGCTCGAAATCCTGAATTCTAATCCCTTACAACCGGAATCTCGTCTTCCGTCGTTTTTGTCCACGGACGCCAAAGGCGGCCGGCCTTTCCAAAATAAAGTGAAGAAAAGAAGATTAATAATGAACATTAATAGTAAAGTCAGTCAAAAAAGTCAAGCGGGTAAATAATATAAAAACATGTACAATTAGCATATATTCAGTTCAGTATATTTTTTTGTTCCTTTTTGGTGAGGGCCGCCAGGCAAGCTGGCGGAGATTACTTATTTATCAATTAAATTGAAAAACGGTTCCCTGGGTCAAGTGAAATGTAACATCAACCGATTAATCAGGAACCGCTAAAAATTCCATATTCGACCTCAAACCATTTGTAAAAGAGTTGCCTTTTCAAGAAATATCCTTCACCAGATACACCGTATCAACAAGAGGTCCACAGTCATCTTCTATTATCCGAGCCGTTGAAAAACCCTTTTTCCCGTAAAGAGCCGGAGCAGACCGGTTTGTGGACCAGGTACATACGTACATTCGTTCCATCCCTTCGGAACGCATCTGTGCTTCCAGGAGGGTTATGAGTTCCGAGGCTAGCCCCATGTTCCGGAAGCCGGGGTTCACCGCCACAAAGGAGATGTACGCATTGTTTTCTCCTTCCCACTGCTTTTCGTAGCTGATAAGCCCGGCAATTCTATCAGATCCAGCGGGCCTGTCAGGCTGGGGAAATGTCTCTATCCCTGTTTCTGTTCCTGTTTCTGTTCCTGTTTCTGTTCTTAACCCTGACCCTGACCCTGACCCTGACCCTGTTCCTGACTTGGACCCCGAATTCGAGATGCCTTCTGCCATCAGAAAATTAGCGTCAGGTTTTACAAGGGAATTTTCAATCCTTTCTTCAATCCCCCCGGGCCTTTGGGAAAGAGGCGGGTAAAATTCCAAATCCACAAGTTCTATGAACTCCCGGATCTGAGATTGGTCGTTTTTTTCGGCTTCCCGGAAAAAGATCCTGACAGGTTTATTTTCTGTGATCATGTTTTTCACGCAAGATGCAGGTGCAGGCATGTTTGCAAAGAATATTCATAAGCATTTCGCCTGCTTTTTTTACGAGCAGGAATTGCCTCTTTTGCTTCCTAATAAAGCTCTTCTGGAGGATATGATGTTTAAATTTTTCATTAGAGACGCTTAGTTTCAAGAGAATTATATATGCGATAACTATTTATATTGTTAAATAGGTGCTAAGATTCCGTATTCCCCCCCCCTCTACGGGGGGAATCGGGGGTTCTTCACCCTCTGTGCAGACTGTAACCTTCTTGACGACAAACCGGAAACACATCCGTCGTGCAGTGGTGAAGAACCCTAAAAACCTTCCGGAAAAACTATTGCCGACCGTTTACAGACCTGCAATTAACATGACCCGCAGGCGTTTGCAGACAGCCTCGTCAATGAGGTCCCGGAGTTCTTTCCGGGTTGACGTGAAAATAAAAAATTTTTATACTCACTGGTAATATATAAATATGGTTATCCCAGTAATATGGGTCTGTGCCCCCCATAAACGAAAGTGGAACACATAAGGTCCTTTACTAACATTACTCATCACTCCACCCTGGCAGGCGAGTGAATTGTTCCGGTAATGGGTGAAGGATCGGAAAAGAAGAATTAGGACATCAGTTGATGCTTTTTGTGGTAGAGAAGCAAAATTCTGAATTTGTCCTGGCGAGGAAGCAAGAACAAAAAGGTGAAACAAAGGTACATTTCATTTCTTAAATGATGCCTCAAAAGCTGTGCAGCGCTCAAGCTGTCTCAAAGCTGTCTCAAAGCTGTCCAGCACATCGGAAATGAAGATTTGCCTCAGGCTTTTCCTGCTTACTTCCGAACCATCCACTTCTTTTCTAACTCTTATATTCATTTTCACCTTTTTAGTGAACTTCTTTAACCCACAACGGTTTTGTTTAACTGACTCTGTTTAACTGACTCTGCTTAGCTAACCCTGCTTAACCCAGCTCCTGTCAAAAAATTTCATACACACTAATAATTTTTTTGTGACGCCCCAGAAACTTTTCCAGGAAATATGAAAAGAGCCCACTGTATGAGATCTATCTGGATAAAATATTTATAATAATAAGCTACAAATGCATGGCTTGTATTTCTGTTGCGGGAATACAAATAAGTTCTTCGCTAATTCATAACGATCATCACTCCACCCTGGCGTCAATGAGTGGTTCGTTTCGTTAGGTGGGCGAAGAACGGGTAAAAAATATTGGGCAATAGGTGTATTTGAAAGTGGTAGATAACGGCAAGTATGCCTGAAAAACCGGTGGAAAGGCGTAGCGTAAAGGTTTGAAGCATCCGTATCTCTTTTTCCAGATCGATGCCTCAAACGTCGTATAACAAATGCCTCAATGTTATGTGACGATCACAGATACGCACTTTTAACCCTGGAATCCCGTTAGTGTACGGTATTTTCGGGGTAAAGAAAGTGGATTTGCTTTTTGCCTTATGAAGCGCTTTCGCCCTTCCACCCTCAATTTTCTCCAATACATTTTCTC
>DUKH01000199.1:0-7485 GCA_013329415.1 Methanosarcinaceae archaeon
TTTTTACAGGCTTTTTACAGGCACAGGCCACCCTATAAAGAAAGGGAAAGGGAAAAAATAGACTGAAAAAAGAATGGAAAAAATAGACTGAAAAAAAAGGAAACAGAAGCCGATAATCAGTATTCGACTTCCGTGGACCCAATTTTTTCCGCAAGCCTTGAGAGGACCTCGGTCCGCATCCCTTCCACGAACTTGATGCTCCCCACGACCAGGTGGCCGCCTCCATTCACGCCGGCACCTTTGATTTCCTCACGAAGTTCCCGGACGATCTGCGGGATGTTCATGAGCACGCCCTTTGAACGGATAACCGCAAAGTCCGGGCCAAAGCCCAGGGTTACCATGGGTTTTTCAGGGTTCTTTTTGCAGAGCACGTCATGCACTTCTCCCGAAGTCTTCCCCGGGGGCGGGAAAGTGAATTTGTGGGCATAATTTTCCACGTCAAGCACGTTCATGATAGCCCCGTTTGCAAGCTTCTGGGATTTTATGTTGGAAAGACAGGTATCGAGCTGCTCCTGGATCATACCATTTGCCTGCTCGCAGAGGAGAGAGACCAGCCGCCTGTGGGTCTTGTGATCGCCCAGGTCAAGGATATCATCAATCACACCTTTACCACTGCTGAATTTGAGCCAGAACTGCTCGTAATCCAGTGCAAGGGCCATGTCCTTCAGTTCCTTAAGGGTGTAGCGGTCCGAGGCAAGGGAAATATACCTCCCGGCTTCCGGAGCCTCCGAACGGTCCCCAACCGCTGAAACTGCAGGCAGGTGCCGGATAGTTTCACTGATATCGGGGTTGATCATGCGGGCTACTTCGGCACAGAGCATGCCTGCCGTAACCCCAAAATCGCCACCCACATGAGCGGGGTTTACGTGCCCGATAAGGTACTGGTCGACAATTTCGTCCGGGTGGTGATGGTCGATCACCAGGAGGTCCATATCATAGACCCTGGCCTGACGCATGGCAGGAACGTCCTCTTCCGTAGAACCGTTGTCCACAAGGATTACCAGCGGCATTTTCTGCCCGTGCCGGGAAGCATCCTCGAGTGCATAGGAAATGTCCCGGGTAACGTCGGGAAGCTCATAGAAAGGAGCCTTGGAAGGAGCCCGCTTATAGAAGTAATACTCGGCATCCGAACCCCCGATTTCCGTGATAAGGGGCAGGATTGCTCTCTCAATGGCAATAGCCGAGGTAATCCCGTCGGCATCGGCGTGGTGCCTGAGGATGATGGGTTTTGAGTGGAGAATCGCTTTTTTGATTTCCCTGGCCACATGGAGCATCTTAGGCTTCAGCTTTTCCATTATTTCACTTTCGATCAGGAAGGGAATGTCGGCAGGCGCCGCCTTTTCCTCAATTACCCTCTCGACCCTGGCCCTGACAGCAGCTTCCCTTTCCGCGGTAAGCCGCTTCATACTCATGACCTCGATCTGGACCTGGTCATCACGCAGGGTAACTTCCCCGGTGATGGATACAACCATTTCCGCATCAATATGAGGGTAAGCTCGTTTCCCGGCACTCTCGAAAGCCGCACAGGGAACGAAGCCCCCTTCATCACTGATCGTGAAGATGGTAGGTCCACTGGTCTGCTTTACCTGAATGATCTCTCCCTCAATCCGGACCAACCTGCCCTTCATGCTGGGATCGATAGTATCGGAGCTTTTGATAGGAAGTTCCTTTTCAAGCTCGATAGTTTCATACTTCTGGAGGGTTTTGGGGATCAGGTCCAGTTTTCCTCCGGCCTTTATACTTTTTACGAGCACGATAACGACTGCCCCGACTTCCGGAGGGACTTCTACATTACTTGAGTGCATTAGCCCCCTTACGTGGGAGTTAAGGTCCACGAAAACCCCGAAGGAAGCCGCACTGCTCACCTTCCCGTGGTAAAGATTCCCGGCCTCCACATCCTTGAGGTCGCATGAGTCGTCCAGGTCATAAACATACTGGGATTTGGAGCAAGAAATGCAGGTCTCGTCTTCAACCTCATCAGGATTATAAATCGGTACCCCGCAGACCCTGCAGGAGTGGATCTTTCCCAATCCCCGGCAGGTTTCGCAGGGTTCCGTGACCTCAATATGCCCTACTCCCTTACATTTTTCACATTCTGCACCGTTTTTAAGAAAACTGTCAATATCTTTTTGTGAGATTTTCATTAAATCAACGGATTTCGCCTTGCCTTTCCCCTTACACTGGGGACAGACCTCGGTTGAAATTACTCTATAACCACGCCCGTGGCAGTCTGGACATTCCTTACTCATGAATATCAACACCGGGGTTTCTTCTGAATCTGCGTTTTCACGCACTCATTTTGCTCTTCAAAATCGTAATTCAAGTTCTAATCGCTTCCTAAAATCGCTTCCTGAGCGTGTACTCTCGCATCGCTGTCTGCGCTTAAATCACTTTATGCATTTATTAATTTATTGTTTGTGGGGTCGATCTCAATCAAATAGGGTCTTTCAACTCCCCTTATGGTTCCAATAAAAAATTTCCAAAGAAATAAGGAGCCAGGAAGAGTCCTTATATGGATTTGCCTGTTTTAAGAGGATTAATCCATGATAAAAAACCTGTAAACCCGGAAATGCTCTCAAAGCAGGAATTTTCAGGCATAATTCCCCGGATAGAGAATAATTATTTAATGATAAACCCAATTTAAATATAATGAATAAGGGGGGCATTTTACTATGAACGGTTTTACCAGTCCATTACTAGTTCCTGTATTAATAGTTGTATTATTAATACTCTCACAGGCAATAAAAATGGTGAATGAGTATGAGCGCGTCGTAATTTTCAGGTTAGGGCGCCTCAGCGGGGTGAAGGGACCGGGGATTTTCCTGATCATTCCCTTTATCGACAGGGCCGTAAAAATCGACCTGAGAGTCGTCACAATCGACGTTCCGAAACAGGCCGTGATTACAAAGGACAACGTGACAGTTGAAGTTGACGCAGTTGTCTATTACAAAGTCATGGAACCCGGAGCCGCCATCACCCAGGTAGAGAACTACATGTTCGCAACTTCGACCCTTTCCCAGACCACCCTCAGGGATGTGCTGGGCCAGATGGAACTTGACGAGTTGCTCTCGCAGAGGGAAAACATCAACAAGGACATCCAGGAACTGCTGGACGCCTATACCGACCCCTGGGGCATCAAGGTTACGGGGGTCACTATCAGAGACGTCGCCCTGCCCGAGACCATGAAGAGGGCAATCGCAAAGCAGGCAGAAGCCGAAAGGGAAAAGAGAGCCAGGATCATCCTTGCGGAAGGGGAGTTCCAGGCTGCACAAAGGATGAAAGATGCAGCATCCCTCTACCAGGGGGTCCCCACAGCCATCAAACTCAGGGAACTTCAGACCCTCGCAGAGATTGCCAGGGAAAGAAACCTCATCGTGGTCACGCCATCCGGAGCCGTGGAAACCGGCAACATAGCCGCCCTTTCCAAAGCTGTTAATGCAAAGACAGAGGAATGAAGAAAAGAAAAATAGAGGGAAAGGGGGATGGAAATGCGCTGGAAGAAGGCATCCGGTCTATTTTTCATTTTATTCCTGTGCTGCTTTCTCACAGCGGCTCTGGCATTCCCTGCGGGAGCCCAGGGGGAGGAAAAGGTACTCGTACTCGAAATTGCCGGAGCCATCAATCCGGCATCCGATAACGTCATAGTTGATGCAATCGAAAAGGCTGAAAACGAGGACTTTGAAGCCCTGGTGATCAGCCTGGACACGCCGGGCGGCGGCCTTGAAGAGACCCAGGTGATTATAAAAGAGATAGAAAACACAAGCGTACCGGTTATCGGCTACGTCCCCGAAAGTGGAAAAGCCTGGTCTGCCGGGACCCTGATCCTGATGGGAACCGATATCGCAGCCATGGCTCCATTCACAGTCATTGGCTCCGCCCAGCCCGTACAGATGTCTGCCGAGGGCACCGAGCCTATAGAAGACGAAAAGATCATCAACGCCCTGGTTAAGTTCTCGGTTTCCACCGCAAAAAAGCATGGGAGAAACGAGACCTTTGCAGAAGAAGTCATCACCAAAAACAAGAACCTCGATGCTGAAGAAGCCCTAGCTTCGGGCGTGATCGAATATGTCTCTCCTTCAATCCCCGACCTCCTCAACCAGGTAGACGGAGAGGAAGTAAAAGGAAAGACCCTGGAAACCGAAAATGCAAGGACCGAAACCTACGAACCTCCTTTCCCCCTGGCATTTCTCAGGCTGATATCAAACCCGGTTATCTCATCTCTCCTCCTTACCATAGGGCTCTACGGGATAATTTTCGGGATATCGAATCCCGGTGCAGGGGCTGAAATTTTCGGGGTCATTTCAATCGTGCTCGGGCTGATAGGAACGGGCTTTGACGTCAACATCGGCGCAATTTTCCTCATCATCGTGGGAGTAGGGCTCATGCTTCTGGAGATCCAGTCCCCGGGTTTCGGAGTCTTCGGGATTGCAGGCCTGGTAAGCCTTGTGATAGGGAGCATCTTCCTCGTACCCATGGGGGCTGAAAACATCTATACCCCTGAATTCCGGAGGACACTAACCCTTACAATAGTCACACCAACAATCGTTTTCGGGCTTTTCCTGGTCTTCGCGGTCTACAAAGTAGCCGAGTCCCGGAAGAAAAAACCAGTCATAGGAGCCATAATCGGGGACAGTGCAAGGACAATAGAAGCAATAGGCCCGGATAAACCGGGTTTTATCCGTTACAGCGGAGAGTACTGGCAGGCCAGGTCAGAAGAAGAAATAGAAAAAGGAGAAAAGGTGGAGATTATCGGAAAAGAGCAGGAAGTGCTTGTAGTGAAGCGTAAATCCTGATTTTATATTATAGTGAATCCAGAAATTAATTACACATTTCAAAATCAATTATAGTCAAGGGCCAAAATATTTTCACCAATCTCAAGTCAGGTTTAACCACAGAAGGCACGGAAAACACGGAATAAAGGAAATAAGGGAACAATCTTTCCGTGCTTTCTGTGTCTTCCGTGGTTATAAAGTAAGTGTAAATATTTACGTTTGGGACTATAATAGGGATTTTTCAGGACCCTTCGTAGGTTGTGTCATAATCAGGGTTGAGGGTAATTTCTTTTATGCTTGAGTTTTTGTTGATCATGACCTCGGGCCAGATTTTTACTCCCGAATGGATGGTTGAGTTATTCCCGATGATTACCTTGTGCCCGATAACCGTTCCGTTTTCCAGGATGCAGTTTTCCCCGACTATGGTGTCATCGGCTACGATTGCCCCTGAGACGTTGGAATTTTCTCCTATTCGGACATGGTCAAAGAGGTAAGAGGAAAGGAGCTTTGCGTTGTCTTCGATTACGCAGTTCGAGCCGATTACGCTGTAAGGGCCAACAAGCACGTTGTCGCCTATGACTGTGTTTTCCCCTATGACGATAGGACCTACGAGGGATGAATTAGAGCCTACGGACACGTTGTTCCCTATTTTCAGGGGGCCTCTTACCCTGGCGTTTTTCGCGGCGAAATGCCCTTCAATGGTTGTCCCGGGCAGGGCGTCGAGCATCCAGCGCTGGGCCTGCCTGTAGGCTGCCGAGCTCCCGACGTCGGTCCACTTTCCCCTTACAAGCACCCCGTTTATCTTCTCATCTGCGGCAAGCATGGCCGGAAAGAGATCTTTTGCAAAATCGTATTTGGTGTTTTCCGGGATCCAGTCAAAGACCGAGGGGTCGCAGACGTAGATCCCGGTGCTTGCAAGGTTGCTGAAAATCTGCCCCGATTTTGGCTTTTCAAGGAAGCGGTGGATCCGGTTGTTGATGTCCATGTCGGCAATCCCGAATTCCCTCGGGTCGTCGATGGAAAGGAGTCCGATTGTTATCAGGGCATCATTTGCTTCATGGAAGCGGTACACCTCCCTGAGGTCGAGGTTAAGTACGTGGTCTCCTCCGAGGACGATAAAAGGCTCATTTTTCAGGTATTCTTCGGCATTTTTCACCCCGCCCGCGGTCCCCATTTTTTCTTTTTCATAAACGTAATCGATATGGACTCCGAAAATATGCCCGTCCCCAAGCTGTTCTTCGATACGCTCTCCCATATACCCCAGGGTCATCACTATTTCGTTGAAACCCTCTCTTGAAAGGTGTTCGATGAGATGGCGGACGGAAGGTTCATTGAGAATGGGAATACTGGGTTTGGGGTGCTTAAAGGTCAGCGGTCTTAACCTGGTCCCCGCACCTCCGCACATGATGCATGCCTTCATATTTCCTCTGATGTTCTTCTGGAATATATTACTAACGATTTCAGCGGCCATTGATAATGGTTATTCAAGAAATATCCCATTTATCCGCCTATCAGGTGAATCTCAGCTTTATCTGTCAATTCGGAAAATCTCAGCTTTATCTGCCACTTTGATCTCCCTTTCCCCTTCATACTCCGTGACAATGCCTGTTATACTCACAAAGTCTCCTTTATTTATTGATTCATCCAGGGCTTCAACTCCTGCATTGCTGGGAACAAAAACAGTCAATGGCTCGGAGTTGCAATCGACTTTTAAAAGCAGGTGCCCTCCTGTGTACGTAAATCGTTTGCTCAGGACCTCAGCTTCGAGGTTCACCCGTTCCCCTACTTCGGACTCCGGGCTGTACTGCTTGACCTCTCCCCCGGACACTTTCCCTGCACCCGCAAATTCTAGCCCGAAGCAGAAATATGCGATCGACAGAGACGATAGTGCCATAAGGAGCAGCACTACCACTACTTTTTCTTCCTTTTCCATACTTTCCCCTTTCCCCGGAAGTTTGATCCCGGAACCACGACCCTGGGACCACTCCACAAGCCGTAATCATCTTACAAATCCGGAATAACTTCCTAAATCTGGAATTCCCCTATAATGCGGACTGTTTTTACCTTAATTCTCGAGACAAGTTTCACCCTATAATCCGGATCATTTTTTCCCTAATTCTCCAGATTATTTTCACCCTATAATCGAGACAAGTTTCACCCTATAATCGAGACAAGTTTAACTTCCATGATAAGGGTATTGCCTGCGAGTTCGTGGTTGAAGTCCAGGGTAGCGTGTGTCTCGGTTGAAGCAAGCACTCTTACCTCCCTTCCGCCGGGAGTTGTGATTTTCTCGCCTGCTTCAGGAGGGGTTTCAAGTTCCAGCCTGGCAAGGGGAATTTCCTGAACCATGTAGTCCCTGTATTCTCCGTAGGCTTCTCCAGGGGGGATTTTAAGGGTCTTTTCATCTCCCACTTTCATCCCCAAAACCCCTTTGTCCAGGCCTTTGATTACCTGGCTCGCATTAGCTCTGAAAAAGAGGGGGGTGTATTCCCTGGCTTCCTCGTATATGCCTGATTCGAGTGCGCGCTCTTTTACGGTGGTTTCGAACACTTTGCCGTCTTCGAATTTTCCCGTATAATCCACAAGCACGTAATTGCCTGTTTCAACAGCCTGAGAATTCTCCATTTCTTCTCCATCTCCTTTATTTTTTTTGTGCCTCTTCCAATCCAGCGACTGCTAATCAGGTAGCTGTTAATCCAACCGCTGTTAATCC
>DUKH01000199.1:7837-8683 GCA_013329415.1 Methanosarcinaceae archaeon
TTAATCCAACCGCTGTTAATCCCTCTGCTTCTTAGCCGGACGCTGGCGTTCTTTATGATCCGGGTTCCGGCAAAAAATGCAGCAAAAATGTGGCAGCTTCACGGTAGAAGCTGCCCCGGAATTCAGCTAGATCCGATCGAAACAAGTGTTATGTCGAAAATAAGGGTCTTTCCGGCAAGTTCGTGGTTGAAGTCAATGGTGGCGTGAGTCTCATTGGCCGAGAGTACGGTAACCCTTGTTCCGTACATTGTCATGAGCTTTTGCCCCTCTACGGGAGGTTCCGGGAGGCCCAGGTCTTCCAGGGGAACTGCCTGGATATTAGCTTCATCGTATTCCCCGTATGCGTCTTCCGGCGGGATTGTCAGGGTTTTTTCTTCCCCTACTTTCATCCCTATCACACCCTCGTCAAAGCCTGTGATCATCTGGCCTGCGCCTGCCTCGAAAGTCAGGGGGCTGTAGTCCCTTCCTTCTATGTATATCCCGGCTTCGACTGCGACTTCTTCTATGGAAGTGTCAAAGACCGTGCCATTTTCGAGTTTTCCCACGTAATCCACATGAACGGTGTCTCCGGCTTTGACGCTTTCACCGGCTCCTCCATCGTTTCCTGTGTCCGTGCAGCCGCTTGCCAGGAGCACGCAGGCCACGATCAGGATGCACCCGAGGATTACTACCCCCCCTCCCGGTTTTCATCCCGGTCAGGCCTCCACGGAAACCAGTGTTACCTTGAAGGTCCGGGCTTTGCCTGCAAGCATGTGGTTGAAGTCTATCACGAAACCTTCCTCGTCAACTTCAGTTATCGTGCCCCGGAGCCCGGTGTCCGTTGCCAGTTGCATCCCTACTTCAGGG
>DUKH01000199.1:9089-10780 GCA_013329415.1 Methanosarcinaceae archaeon
CAGGGTCTTTTCTTCCCCTACTTTCATCCCGACCACGCCTTCGTCGAAGCCTTTTATCATCTGTCCCGCACCCACCGTAAAGGTAAGGGGCTCGTATTCTCTTTGCTCGTTGTATATCCCGGCTTCAACTGCGACCTCTTTTACAGAAGTGTCAAATACCGTGCCATCTTCGAGTTCTCCTACGTAGTCTACGGAGATAATATCTCCGCTTTCTATGGTTTTTTCAGAATCGGCTTTGGAGTTCTCAGTCATAAAAATCAATAATTCAAAACGAAAGCATGTTACATAAAAGTGCTGATGGAATTAGGGTCATATCCAGTGTTTATACTGGCATTTGATCCTGTCCGGGCTTCGCTTTATCTCGGAAAGTGGGATGACTCCTTCCCGGACATCCGGATGAGGCCGGGAGGGGTAGTTCACTCCCAGGCTGCTTCCAGTTCTTTATCTTTCAGTTCTTTCCGGTACTCAAGATAGGAATAAAGGACCGTCACAAAGGCAACCATCAGCGCCGGTCCGAGTATGAAATACACCGCCAGTTCCGGGATAAACAACCCGAATAACGCCGCTATCCCTGCAATCTTGAAGAGCTTGCCCGCCAGCCGGTTAGTCCTTTTCCACACCTTCTCGCTGCTCAGGGTCCAGGGCGTCCTGACCCCGACAAACCAGTTCTGCTCCGCATTTTCAGTAAGGATTCCTATGTAATAGAACAGCAGCCCTATCCCCACCGGGAGCACGGAATTCGGACTGATCTTAATCCCGATGTTCCAGAGCAGCATCTGCACATGCACCGCAAGCAAAAAAAGGAGCATCAGGACGATAAAACCTTCATAATGCTTCCTGAATTTCTCAATATTTTCCTTCAGGGGGTCAACCCTGGGGACCGCCAGGAAGAGCAGGGCAAGCCCGGTCATCATAAGCGGCATGAAAAAAAGCCCCCAGAACTTCGACATGTACCCGTTTACCTCTCCGCTGGCGTCCCAGTGCGTGGCCATCTGCTCCGGCACCCGGGGGCAAAGGTAGATGGAAAGGATGAAGGAGAGGGTGATGATTCCGATGATTGCCAGGGTGGATTTTTTCATGGGTAATTAATTATGGCTCTCAATATTTAAAGAGTAAGTGTTTAGTAGTCTGTATTGTTTTTAATATTGTTTCTAACCCGGATTTGCAATTTTGCTTTAACAGTAGTTTTGTCTTAACCGGGCAAAATATTTTTTATTATTCGATATCTTTTAACCCGATTTAAGTCTCAGTATTCGCAAACTGATAAATAAATTTATAAGTATTGAACTTTTGGAATAAACGAATTTTTGGAAAAACGAATTTTCGGGAAAAAACATTATTTTGAAAATAGAAATTTTTAATACAAAAATCCTAAAAAGAAAAGTGGACCGGTCGGGAATTGAACCCGAGGCCTCTACCATGCCAAGGTAGCGATCTTCCCCTGATCTACCGGCCCATGTATTTACTGCGCCACGAGCATTTCCTTTAAATCACAGTATCGTATATAAAACTGTCGGCAATAGGGCTGGGGGGAGGATAAATTATTTTATGAACTGCCACAGGGCCGGAAATCTGAGCAAAAGTTATAAGTAGTAAACCGCATATTAGAAGTGTTGTCGGATTGGGATGCTTTCCCAAATAAAGCCTTTCAATTGCGATAATTCAAAAAAAGCCTTTCACATTGGGCCCGT
>DUKH01000146.1:0-1987 GCA_013329415.1 Methanosarcinaceae archaeon
GGATGCTGTCAAAGTTAGGTTAAAAAGCCAGGTGGAAATTGGTGTCTGGGTAAAAATAATTACACAGTTCCGTAAATTATGAAAAAATTAAAAAAATCAAGGGAAATTAAAAAAAGAAAAAAATAAAAAAGGTTTTAATTGTTGTTGATCTCTTTCTTGAGTTCTCCAAGGAGGGCAACCCTTTCGGCAAAGGCATTGTGTCTGTGGATACTTTCCTCATTGACTTGCTTAATTGTGATCACTGCGTCGTCGGGAAGGCCAGGGAACTTTTTTACGATGTTGTCAGCCATGGTCCTTACACAGTCTTCCACGAATTTCGGGTTTTTGTGGGCGGTTTCCACGACGGCTTTTTCATCGGAACGCTTCAGGACTTCAAAGACGCTGGAACTCATGGAGTGCTCGATGATTTCGATGAGGCTTTCCAGGGACACGTCGAAATCGTGTGCCACCTTAATCGAGATTGTGCCCCTCCCGCGCTGGTTGTGAGTGGCCATCGGAACCCTTTCCAGGAACTTGATGATCGTCTCTTCTTCAACGCCGAGGTCGGCAAGTTCGTTTGCTGCCTTGTCCCTCATGATTTCCTGGGCGCAGGGGCAGGCGGTCATCCCTACCACTTCAGTCCCTATGAGTTTCTTTACATCAAAGTAGTCGTCATCGCCGCTGCCTCTTACAGCCGAAGCTTCGGCAAAAATGTTCACGACTTCCTGGCATTTCATGCCTGTGGCTGGGGATGCACGCCTGACCATGTATTCGCTTGTCATCCTGACTTCTGCCTGGTTGGCATATTCATGGCGGCCTAAAAGGTTGTGTGCGATATCGCTACAGAGTTTCTCAATCTCGTACACGGGCATGCTGAGTATATTCTCCAGCACCTCATCAACGGCTTCGAAATTGCGTGAGAGGTTAGCTCCCTTCCTGTCAGAAGACAGGTCAACAAAGACGTCAAAGGTTGAAATCAGTACGATGGGACGTTTGTCTCTTCTTTTGATTTCAACGAGTTTTTTTACGTTTGTAACCCCGACCCTCGTGAGGTTGATCGGCACGCTCGGTTTGCTGGCCTGGACGTCGGGGAGGTTGAAAATACAATTTTCCATGTTAACCAGATCCATAAAAAGATGAATGTTCGATTTTATACGGATAAATTTGATTGGTACGGATTTTGCAATCTTGCAATTTTATATGCATTTGCAAAATATAATGGCCATCAGGGGTTATAGCATGTAAAGCTTATGCTTTCTATTTTTCAGCCCTTTTCCAAAAGTACAATAAAACACTTTTTTCCAAAATACTAATACCCGTTTCCTGAATCCATATTTGGGCATATTTCCAATAAGCCATAAATATTTAAATATTTCCCATACAGAGCACAATATAGAAAAATTTAGTTTATATAGAGTTCGCGGTTTTGGGTAATTTTTCCCCAAAACACTAACTATAGCCAACTTCCTGAAGAAAGACTTTATATACTTTAAAACTTAATCAGTGTCTAGCAATACAATTTGCGAGGTGACCTTTATGTCCAACACAAGAAATTTTGTTTTACGAGACGAAGCTGGCAATGAGCACGGAGTATTCACCGGAAAACAGCCTCGGCAGGCTGCTCTCAAGGCTGCGAACCGTGGTGCCGGCACAAAGAAAAAGCCGGAAATCATCCGCCTCAGGGAACGCGGGACAAAGAAGGTGCACGTTTTCAAGGCATGGAAGGAAGACGTCGAAGCCCCCAAGAACAGGCCTGACTGGATGCCCGAGAAAATCAGCAAGCCCTTTGTCAAGAAAGAAAGGATTGAAAAGCTCGAGTAAATTGCATTTGTCACAGCCCCTGCAAATAGGGGTTATTTCTTTTTCTTTCCAATACTTATATATGGATTTTCCTGGAAGGGACTTTATTTTTCAAAACTTTCCGGGATCGTTTATTTCAGACACCTTCAAAGGAAATTCCTCTCTTTATATGAAGTTTTGTTCTCTAAGAAAAATTTCTCTCTTTATA
>DUKH01000146.1:2290-4157 GCA_013329415.1 Methanosarcinaceae archaeon
TTATATGAAGTTTTGTTCTCTAAATGAAGTTCTTTTTTTTCGGATTTCTTATCCTATAAATCTTTTTTGAGCGCCCGGAGGATCTTTATGGTTTTTTGAATCGCTTTTCTTCAATATCCCGGGGTTTTGCTGTCTCTTTCAACGATAAGTTTAATAGCAGAACTTCTGATTCCTAGGTCATGTCACTGAAGCGAGAGAATGTGCTTATCGAGGCCCTTCCTTATATGCAGGAATTCTATGACTCGGTCATGGTCATCAAGGTTGGTGGAAATGCCATGATCAATGTCCAGGTCATGGAAGACATCATCAAGGACATCGTGCTCCTGCGCTTTGTGGGGATCAAGCCGGTGATCGTGCACGGGGGCGGCCCTGAGATCACGGAAACGATGACGCTCATGGGGAAGAAAGCCGAATTTGTGGAAGGGCTCCGCATAACGGATGACGAGACCCTGGAAATCGCCCGCATGGTCCTGGTGGGCAACATCAACACGAAAATGATTTCCCTTATAGGGAAGGCCGGGGGCAAGGGTATAGGGTTAACGGGCCACGACGGGAGAATGATTCTCGCCCGCAAGAAAGCCGTTCAGAAGGTCATGGTCGAAGGCGTGGAAACCGAGGTTGATATCGGCTGGGTGGGAGAAAGCGAGGTCATCAATCCCGAAATCCTTCAGATTGTGCTTGAAAAGGGCTATATCCCCGTAATTTCCCCGATTGCCGTGGACGTGGCAGGCAATGCCCTGAATATCAACGCCGATACTGTTGCAGGAGACATTGCCGCAGCCCTCAGTGCCAAAAAACTCATCCTCATGACCGATGTCTCCGGACTCCTCCGGGACATGAGCGATCCCGGAAGCCGTATCTCCCGCATTACGCTGGATGATGTCGATCCCCTTATCAGGGAAGGAATCATCCGGGGGGGCATGATCCCGAAAATCAAAGGAGCGGCCGTGGCCGTGAAAAGCGGAGTTGAGAGGGCTCACATTATAAACGGTAGTGTCTCTCATTCCATGCTTCTCGAACTCTTCACCGACGGCGGAGTCGGGACAATGATTTATGGGCCCGGTTTTGAGCCGTAAGAATATATTAAGTACGAATACGAAGTGCAAACGAGAAGTGCAAATAAGAAATACGAATACGAAGCACGAATAACATGTAAGAAGGGAACATTCTCTCAATTTGCGACGCTGCTGGAGATGCTGCAAATGGATCTGATCATACGCCCGGTCAACCTGAGTGATGCCGGGGACATAAACGATATGAGGAGGCAGGAGGGTATCAGGGACAAAACTCTTGCCCTGGCAACCGAAACCCTTGCGTTTACCGAGGCTTTCATTCGGAACTTCGGGACCGACGACCATGTGCTCGTAGCTGAGAAAGACGGAAAAGTCGTGGGCATGATCGGCATTCATCTCCTTAAGAGTGCCAGGCAGAGGCACACGGCTGCCCTGGGGATGATGGTCAGGGCGGAATTCCAGGGGCAGGGCATCGGGAAAAAGTTGATGGAAAACATCCTGGACCTGGCCGATAACTGGCTCATGCTGGTAAGGATTGAGCTGGATGTTACCGAGGACAACGATAGGGCGATTGGCCTGTACAGGTCTTTCGGGTTTGAAGTCGAAGGGAAAAAGAAGTATTCAATAATAAAGGGTGGGAAGTATGCCGACCTGCTTATGATGGCCAGGTACCTGCTTCCCTCTCAGTAAATAATGGTATAAATAATAAAGGGAGAAAAATCTCCTCTGTGCTTAGTTTTTTTCTGTTCTCCGTTTTTGTTTTTTGCCAATTATTCTTCCATCCATAATTTTTTGCTAATTCACTCTAAAATCGGCGTCCCGTACGTTAAGTCTCCGAGTTGCGTCTCGGAAGT
>DUKH01000046.1:0-13298 GCA_013329415.1 Methanosarcinaceae archaeon
GGGATCCGGGACTTCATGCCCTGAAACCTCCCCGTTTTGCAGGGTATTTTCATGGAAGACGGACGGGTTTTGCTCGGTGGAAAACCCGGATTCCACCCCGGGGTAGATGAAAAGCTCCCCGAAAAGTTCTTTCTGGCAGAGCCAGATTTTCTTGCTGGAAGCCAGGAAGAGAAGAGAAATGTAATCCATGACCCGGTCTTCACTCTCCTCCATAAGCACGGAGAAGATCACATAAGGCTGCATCTGAAACAGTTTTGAAAGCCTGTCCCAGATCAGGTCCAGCCGGACACTGATAGCCTCATCATGGGCGATATCAAAGACATCCCCCGTACTGAGCTCCGGCCCTTTCGGGACTTCAGGCGTTTCCAAAGCCTGCCGGGCTTTCTTATCGTTTTTCCTGGAAAGGGCTTTTTCAGCTTTCCTGAGTTCGGAAATCAATTCGTTCAGGGTCACGGGACGGGTAGACAGGCGGCGGACAGGGAGTTTCGGGATAGGAAACTTTTCGGGCTCAGGGAATTCATCGTAATCGAAAAAGTCGGGCTCCTCTTCAGGCACATCTTCCTCAAGAATCCCGGAGGATTTCATGCGGAGCAGGATAGCGGAATAGAGAAGCGTCCGGGAAGATATCCGGAGGTCCATTTTCTTAAGTTCCTCCACCCTTCCCAGGAAACTATCGGTCAGTTCCACGATGTCAATGTCCCAGGGATCGATCTTTCCGCTTTTTGCAAGTTCGACCATGATACCCAGGGGTTCGTAGGTCTCGAACTCCGAAGGTTCGAGTCCCTCCCAGTCAACCCCCATGTTGGAGAGAGTGGAAGGAAGCCCGAAAGTCTCAGGGTCAGAAAAAGAAGAGTCACCATCGACCATTTTCGAAACGTCAGGAAGCACATCCGGAGCCTTCAACTTAAAAATTTCCAGCACAGACCCGGCATCTTCCGCAAGCTCATCCATTCAGCCTTACCCCTGTAATGCTCGTAATATTGTTTTCCTGCATGGTGACTCCGATGGTCCGGCTTGCAGCCTGGATCATGGGCTTTCTCAGGGAAACAACGATAAACTGGACTTTCGAACCCGAGGTCCGGACCCTTCTCGAAACCCTTTCCACGTTCCAGCCGTCCAGGAACATGTCGATCTCGTCAAAGGCGTAGAAGGGCGCGGGGCGGTACTGCTGGATCGCAAAGATAAAAGCAAGGGCTGTAAGACTCTTTTCTCCCCCGGACATGGCCTCGATCCTCTGGAGGGTTTTTTCCTTGGGCTGGGCCCTGAGAGTCATACCCCCCGCAAAGGGGTCATTGGGATCGGTCAATAAAAGTTCCCCCATGCCGTCGGAAAGCTCGTGGAAAATTTCCTTGAAATTGGCATTGATTCCTTCGTAAGCCTCCAGGAAAGTTTCCCGCTTAAGAGTCTCATACTGGTCGATGCGCTCCAGGAGCTGCTTCCGCTCGGTAAAGAGGGTATCGCGCTTTCCCTGCAGGTCCGAGAGCCTGAGTTCCACCTCGTTATATTCGTCAATTGCCCGCATGTTCACGGGCTCAAGCTTGCGCAAAGCTTCTTCGATCGCCTGGATCCGGAGGTAGACGGTCTCGTAATTCGGGACTTCATCGGATTCTTCTATACCTCTGCGCTCGATTTCTTCCATGAACTGTTTTTCCTGTTCAAAGAGGGCGTTCCGGGTAGCCGTAAGCGTCATGACCTGCTGGTTTGCTTTTTCGAGGCTGGTCTTTGCCGCACTGACCCTGCGCTTCACGGCAGTATGCTCCTCCTGGACTTTTTCCCTCTCTTTATGGAGCTCCAGGAGTTCATCGGAAAGCTCAAGTTCCCGCTTCTTTTTCTCTTCCAGCACAGCCTCGAGTTCTTCGATCTTTGCCCGAAGGGAATCGACCTTTGCCCGAAGGGCCGTTTTCCGGGAATCAAGTTCTCCGATCAGTTCCTTGGACTCGGTAATTTTCTGTTCGGCATAGATTTTTTCAAGTTTCAGTGCGTTTAGACCCGCTTCAGTGTCCCGGACCCTCCCGTCAAGCCGCCGGATTTCCTCGTCCACGAACTCTGCTTTCCTGTTGATCTCCGGAAGCGGGGAATCGGCAATTTTGGCTTCAAGTTCGGTAATCTGCCCCCCGAGCATTGAGGCAGTTTCGTCCATGTCGGTTTTTTCAGCAATTACCCCGTCCATTTCGGAACGAAGTTCGGTCCTTGCCTTTTCTATTGCCCTCAGGTCAGCCTGTTTGGAATGCAGGAGCCCTTCAAGTTTGGCTTCCCTGCCTTCAATTTCTTCGAGCTGGAGTTCTTTCCTGGAAATTTCCTCCTCGCAGTCCCGGACCTTCCGGTTCAGCTCGAAAAGGTGGCTTTCAATGTTGTCCTGCTTTCCTATTGCAGCAGTCCGGCTGGCGTCCAGGGCCTGGATCTCGTCCCTGAGCTTGAGAAGCTTGTCCTTTTCCGCCGCCGCAAAAGACAGGCCCGATTTCGAGGAAAGGAACCCTCCAACCATTGCCCCGCTCTTTTCCAGGACTTCCCCTTCCAGGGTGACCATCCTGTACCTGCCCATAAGGCGCCGGGCATTGTCCAGAGTATCGAGCACCAGGGTGTCCCGGAAAACGTACCAGAAGGCTGACTCGAAAGCCGGGTCGAATTCTATGAGATCAATTGCGTATCCTACAATCCCGGAATCATAATTGAGGTTCTCGAGCCTGCCCGCCTGTGCCATCTTGTTCAGGGGAAGGAAGGTTGCTCTTCCGCCCTTTCTCCGTTTCAGGTAATCGATGGCTTCCGCGGCGTCGGCGTCCGTGTCCACAACAAGGGCCTGCATCCGGCTCCCTGCGGCGACTTCCAGGGCTTTCGAGTAGCGCCGGTCAACTTTTCCGAGCTGGGCAATGGTCCCGTGCACCCCATAGAGTTCGTTTTGCCGGGTCGCCCCGAGCACCGTTTCCACGGCTTTCGAATACCCTCCCCCGTGTTCCGCAGCCCGGACCCGCGCTTCAGTGAGGGCGAACTCCTGCTGGAGCCCGTGAAGCTTACTCTCAAGTTTCCTGAGATCTTCCTTGATCCTGAAATGGCTGCTTTCGATATCATCCCGGTCCTTCAGGAGAGACTCCTTCTTTTCGGAAAGCTTTTCAATTTCGTACTGGACCGAACGGGTATCGCTGTCCGAACTCGTAACCGCAGCCTCTGCTTCCTGGATCTCGTTTTCGATATCCCGGAGTTCTGCGGACTTTCGCCGGAGGGCATCGAGCAGGCGGTCCTCGTGCCGCATGAGCTCGTTCTTTTCGTTCTTCACGCCTTCGAGCTTCCCTTTGGCAGCCGTAAGTTCGTCCCTTGCTTCGGCAAACTTCACGTCTACGTCGGCAATTTTGCTCTGGAGCAGCATGCGCTCGGTCCTGCGTTCCGAAAGCTCGGACTCAAGGCTGTCTTTCCGGATCTGTTCGGCTTCGATTTTCTCGTCCAGGTCCCGGACCTTTCCTTTGGTGGAATCGATGTCCACAAAAGCTTTCCTGCGCCGCGCATCGCCCTCATCGATATCGTTTTCGGTAAGCTCGATGCTGTCAACACACCTGGAAATTTCCCCTTTTGTCCCCTCGATATCCTTTTTGATCTGGAGCTGTTCGGCTTCCCCTTTCTTCCGGATCTCCAGGGAAAGGTTTTCCAGGGCTTCTTCCAGGGCTTCGAGTTCCTGTTCCCGCTCTTCAAGGATAGTCCGGATCTTTTCAAGGTGCTCTTCCTTTCCTGCGAGCTCCTTATCCACATTTCCCAGTTCGGTCCTTGCGTCTTTCAGTTTGGAAAGCAGGACATAACCCTCAAACTTTATCTTTTCGGCCTTTAGAGCCTGGTATTTCAGGGCCTGGTCGCGTTCCCCTGACAGCTTTTCAAGCTGGGCACGCACCTCTTCAAGAATAATGTCCACACGCTCAATCTGCTGCCTGACGACTTCCAGCTCTCCGAGAGCTTTTTGTTTGCGCTCGTCAAACTCCGCAACCCCCGCAATCTCATCAATAATCTTTCTTCTTTCCACGGCAGTCATGGAGATAATCTGGGTTACGTCCCCCTGCATGACCACGTTGTACCCTTCGGGAGTCACGCCGGCTTTGGCAAGCTGAGAATGGACCTCGGTCAGGCTGACGGATTTTCCGTTAAAATAGAAGTAGCTGTAGTACCCGCTCTTTGTCTGTCGGATCTTCCGGGACACCGTGACCTCCTCCAGGTCCACCGGAAGTTTGCGGTCGCTATTGTCAAAGCGGATAGTGACCTGAGCAAAGTCGGGCTTTTTCTTCTCATCCCCATTGTAGATGAGGTCCGTAAGTTTTTCGGCCCTGAGCGTCCTGGAACTTGTCAGTCCGAGAGCAAAGAGAATCCCATCTATGATATTGGACTTCCCACTCCCGTTAGGTCCCGAAATCGTGGTGAAGTCGTTATAAAAGGAAATTTTTACTTTTTTCCCGAAGGACTTGAAGTTAACGAATTCTATTTCTTTTATATACACAGGATGCCTCTGCAATTTCGCGTTTTTTTTTGGAGAGAAATTTTTGAAAACTTTTTATAAAATTAGAGTAAGGTTCCCATAAAAAAGATTCATCTGGAAATTCCTGTATTTTCGGCCCTCACTGCGCCTTTGGGACTTATCTTTCGCAGGTGATAATCTCTGCGTCTTCGTCATCCCTTGCAACAACGGTCTCATTTCTTTCAACATGCCTGACAGACTTTTCGGCGATGATGTATTCGCACTCATTATTTTCTCTGGACCGCTGCACAGTTCTTGCAACTTTCTGCCGCTTCAGCTCCCCGCTATCGGCAATGATGTACTCACACTTTATTTCCTCGACTTCCTCTTCATCGAGTTCTTCAGGTTCCACTTCCCGGACCTTTAACTTGACCCTGGCATTGGTCCCTGGCAGAGGGGCGGGAACTTCCCTTACCTCGATTCTTGCACGCGAAGAAGGAATTTCTTTCCGGGGTTCCGGTTTCTGTTTAGGCTTTTTGGAAAGGGGAGGAAGGTCAAGAGGGTCTTCGAGCATGGAGAGGGAGACCGCAGGAGCAACATCAGGAGTGGAATTCTGTAATTCTTCGAGCTTCCGGGAAAGTTTTTCAACATCGGCTTCCAGCCTCCTTACCACGGACTTCTGGTCAAGGAGTTCTTTTACCAGCCCGTCCTGGATGCCTGCAAGTTCTTTCAATTTATTTTCAGCCGCCCCTCTCTCATGGACAGGGGCATGATTCAGCTCCATGCGCAGTTCGTTAAGGACTGAAGCTTTAAGGGAAGCAGGGCTCGGTATCCCCATAAGCTCGGTCCTGATATCGGAAAGGATCAGATCCTTCAGGGAATCCAGGTCGGAACTGCATTCCATTTCGGTCCGAAGTTCATTGAGAACCGAAACCTTAATTGATTTCTTGAGAGTCTCAAGCTCTTCATAGCTAATCGACAAACGCCTTTTAAGCGGCTTATTATTCAGATCCCTCTGTCCAGTCCTCATAAAATTCCTCTTGCAATAAATTCGGGTCCCGGGTAATATGCAAAATTTCTGGTTATGGGATTAGATCATCGTAACTATAATTAGATGGTATTTTTAGACAAATTTAAATAATGTATACAAAGTACATGTAATCCCACTTTATATATAATGGTAATCGATGGCTTTTCTCAGGCGGGAAGAACTTTCAAGTAAAATATAATAAGAAGATGCTTATTAAGCTTTCTGAAAAAGGCGCTTTGACCGAAAAATTACGACTTTGACCGAAAAATAGTGATTTTGACTGAATAATCATATTTATTTCGAAACTTATGAGCTTGACCATAGAGTCCCTTACTTTGTAGTCATGTGACTGGCTTAGAGTCAATCAAGAAAGAGGATATCTACAAAACCTTTTTGTTAAATTGCAACTTTAGGTAATTTTTTATAAACATAGGTCATATAATTGACATATCCAATCTGTATGGTTGGATATGGGGAAAGAACGAATGAATAAGAATGATGTACGGTTCTGGGATTGAAATGAGTTTGATTAGTGAATTCGCTTTAAAAATTCGAAAAAAGATGCCTTTAGAAGCTCTTCTTTTCTTTATGTATCATATCTGGCTCGCTATCATTGGTTTAACAATGCTTGTAGTGATAGGGACAGGAATCCAGTATGGTCTACATACATATGCGTTAGTAATGACGCTAGGATTATTTGTTCTGTTTCTTGTGCCAATCGCCGCCATTGGACAAAATATTGTAAGGAACATGGAGGATGTTCGGCAGGTTTTGTGCGGTATACCTTTGCTAATTGTTGGTATGTTTCAAACTATGGCGGCTATAATTGTACATACGAAAGCAATGATCTATGAATCTTATCCAGATTCGTTAATTCATACCTTACTGCTTCCGATTCAGAGATTTGCACAAATTGCAATAGATCCTATAATTGAGGATATATTCTATATGGGTTTCCCGTATAATCAGCTGCCTCAAATTACATTCTATATTATCCTTCTCCCTCTCAGTCTCTTTATTTACTTGCTGCCTTCCGTAGGTTATGATAGGATGAGGATTACAAAAGAGATGAAATTAATTGCTCTGTTGCCATTAGTTTGTATTGCGATTCCAGTAATTATACAGACAATTCGGATGAGTTTAGGATTGATCGATGAAATTATGATTAAATTTTTCTGGTCTGAGATAAGCTCAAATATCAGTCGGATGGGATTCTTTTTAATGCCCGTTCTGGGTATCTTGTATATTAGGCATTATAATAGGGTAATTAGAGATTCTACGGAAGAATCCTAAGATTCGTTGGGGATTCAAATGGATTTTGAACTTGGGGGAGATGCATTGGGAGGCATCTTTTTTCGATCTTGTTATTAGCTTAACCTAATAATACTGATTTTGACCTAAAAATCGTGTTGTTGACAGAAAAATGTCCTATTTATCAGTCAAAGCGTGAAAAGGGAGAAAGATAGGCCCAATTTCACGAAAATAGCACAATAAATATGAAATATCCTTAAAAGAATGTGAAAAAATGGGGAAAAAATAAAGGTTGACTTAATCTCGGGACCGGAATCAGAACCCCCCATTTTTAAAAAAATAAAGAAAGAAAGAAAGAAAGAAAGAAAGAATTAAAAAGACTCTAAAAAATGAATCCAGAATTACCCGAAAAACTTCCTATAAAAGGAGCGGGTTCCAGAATAGAGGACCAATATTATAAAAATTTAGTGTTAGTTAAGGGATGTAAAAGTTTCATCAGAATCGAATAATACATTCTGGCGGGACTGAATTCTGATTTCGCTGCAGTCCATTTCCAGGGCACTTTCACTGACAAGGGAACCATGGGTACCCGTGCTTTCCAGGAAAAACTGCACCTCTTCCGGTTCAGGCTCACGGAAATGATCCATTTCAAAAATATCCATAATAACACTAAACACGTTTTTGTGCAGGGGATTGGTAATGCGGGTCATCGGAAGTAATCAGGAGTTACGGAGTATAAGTAATTTGGGGTGAAGGAAAAAATAGATAGAAGTGAAGTGTAACAAAATATAAGTATATAAACATTTTGCTACAGATTTTCACAGTTTTTCCCGTTTGAAGCTGAGATCCACCGATGCCCACAATCCTACTTCATGCACCCCTACCTTCATGCACTCCGTCTAGGCTATGATTGAGTTTCGAATATCGTATATTGTCCCACCTTCATGTACTCCGACATTCATGCTCTCCGACCGTCATCCACCCCTACCTAATGTACCCATGCCATTCAGGAAGGCCCGGATGAAAAAAGACAGAACCGCCCCCAATACTCATCGAAGACCCGGGGGAAGGTCCCCGTCCCCGAGACACATTCAAAAGTCAGGGAAACTGGCAGAACCGCTCCTGCCTGTAAGGGGATCAGAGGAAAGCAGGCCCGAACATCCGGATCAGGACCCCGATCCCCAGGGCAAGTAAAGCGGTGAAAGCCACTATCATTGCGGTGTCCTTTCCTCCCAGTTCATGTTTCAAAACTGCTATCGTGGCCACACAGGGCACATAGATGGTCGTTATTACCGCAAACTGGTACATCTGGAGGGGAGTCATGACCTCTGCAAAGTTGGCGGTGCCCGCAAGCACGGTAAGGATCTGGAGAGCCATCTCTTTTCGGAGGATCCCGAAAACCAGCGCCGTTGCTGCAAAAGCCGGGAGGCCCAGTAGGCCTACGGAAATTGGTTCCACAAAGTCCTGGAAGATCGAGAGCAGGCCGAGAGCATCAATGACCCCCAGGAAGGCACTGCCTGCAAGCAGCAGGGGAAAAGCGATATAGACAAACTCCCGGCTTTTAAGCCAGGTCTTCTGGAGAGAGGATTTAAGCCTGGGTTTCCGGAGGGGAGCCATCTCCATTATAAAGCCGCTGCGCTCACCAGGGAGTGTTTTTGCAAGGACCCAGCCCATGGCTGCAATAATAAATACCTCCATGAGGTAAATGGAAACCGCTGGCCAGAAGCCCACAAAAGTCCCTACCAGCCCGAGGATAATCACCGTCCGCGCGGAACAGGGGATAAGAGAGATCAAAAGAGAGGCTATCCTCTTCTCTCTCCGGGTCCCGAGGGAGTGCACCGCCATGATCGCGGGGACGTTGCACCCGAAACCGAGGACCAGAGGGATAACTGCCCTTCCGTGCAGCCCCAGCTTATGCGTCACGTTGTCCAGGAGGAAAGCTGCCCGGGTAAGGTAGCCAGAGTCCTCGAAAACGGAGAGGATGATATAAAAGACCGCAATGTAGGGGATGGCAATTGCAATCCCGGCCTCCACACCCCGCAGGGAGTACAGGATAAGGTTCCTGAAAAGGGGAGACATCCCGAGGGTCATGGCGTCCACAGGCTCGATCAGGTAGGGTTCGAATAAATCGTCCACGATCCAGGTTTCCAGGAAACCTCCGATCCTGAAGACCAGGAGGAAAGTAAGGAGCAAAGCTGAGATTAGCACGGCAATCCCGAACTTGGGAGAGGTAAGGATCCCGTCGACCCGGTCCCTCAGACTTTTTTTAGGCTCAGACCGGGAGACCACACTGTCCACGATATGCCCGGACTCTCCATAAATGTCCCTCGCAACCGTGTCCGGGACCGAGATCCTGTGTTCAATTTCGAGGTTCTGCCTGAGCCTCCTGCCAGTGGACAGCAGGGCGTTGGCCTCTGGGGGCATACAGCAGAGTTCGACAAACTCCGCATCATTCAAAAGTGCCGCAATCTTCACACTAGGAAGAGAATCAGGAAAAGCCAGGTCAAGCCCGGTAAGGGCCTGTCGGATCCAGGGACTGTATTCAACCCTTTGATGGTCCTGGACCTTCCCGACTTCCCCCATGGCCACGAGTACCACTTCATCAAGCCCCTCCCCCCGGGTTGCTACCGTGGGGACTACGGGCAGGCCGAGCATTTCCGAGAGTTTTGCAGCATCGACCCTGAATCCCAGTTCTTCGGCAAGGTCGACCTGGTTCAGGGCTATGACCATGGGTATGTCAAGTTCAAGCAACTGCAAGGTGAGGTAGAGGTTCCGCGCAAGCCGGCTTGCATCAAGGATGTTGATTATCACGTTCGGTTGATCCCGGATCAAATACTCTTTTGCGACTTTTTCATCCTCATTTGAAGCCCCCAGAGAATAAATCCCTGGCAGGTCCACCACTTCTATCGTCCTTCCTTTGCCTTTCACAACCCCCCTGGCAAGCTCTACCGTGGTGCCGGGATAATTCGAAACCTCAACACCAACTCCCGTAAGCCGGGTAAAAAAAACACTTTTCCCCACACTGGGGTTGCCTACGAAAGCCAGAGTCAGGTCATATAAAGATTTTTTAGTATCTTTGTCACGGGTACTGCAACATGAGGATGAAATTTTGATCACGTCTCCGGTGTTTATTTACGTCTCCAGTACGACTCCAGTACGTTTCCAGCATGTCTCAAGTATGACTTCAGTACTTCTCCAGCACGCTTCCAGCATGCCTCAAGTATGACTTCAGTACATTTCCATTATGTCTCAGATGATCTGAGATTTCCATTTATGTATCAAATGGTCAGAGCTTTCCATTCTGTTTCGAATGACCCGAGATTTTCGAGAGGTCTCGAATGTGCCCTGTATTTTGAGGAACCGTTATTTTTGAGATATGACAGGTAAGTCCGGTATACCCGGCAAAGGTTCAATGGCCCGGTATTTTCGGAATCCAAAGGTTGCATCCGGCATTCAGGCATCAGGCATCAGGCATTCAGGATATGTTTCTAGCATATCTGGCAGGTTTCCAGTGAAACAGGCATATTCCGGATACACAGGGCACTCCCCGGGTTTTTGCACGGATCAGGTCAGGATTTACCGCCAGTTGGAGTTATGAAAATTTTTTTGGCTACATCCCTGCCCAGGGCAATTTCCGACCCAACGGCCATTACCGAAATACATCCCTGCTTCTGCTTGCGCCGAACTTCGATTTCTTTTCCGGCCAGGATCCCGAGGGAGTTCAGACGCTCCTTTGCTTCCCTGGGAAGAGCCACCCGGGCAACAGTCCCGGAACTCCCTTCTTTCATTTCGTCAAGAGGAATGAAACGTTCCTGCTCTCCGAGGGTGCATTTATCAATGTTAATGGGATGCCCGTCAGGGCAGTACTCGGGACTGCCCAGAAATTCGTACAGCCTTTCAAGCACGTGGTCCGAAACCGCATGTTCGAGTTCACAGGCTTCCCTGTGAGCCACCTTCAGGTCGAAATCGAGAACATCTGCAAGGAAAGTCTCAAGCACCTGGTGTTTTCGCTTGATTTTTATGGCCTTCTCAGTCCCTTTGTCGGTCAGTTCCACACCCTTGTAAGGGATATACTCCACAAACCCCATGGAGGAAAGTTTCTTGATCATTTCCGTCACACTTGGAGGAGCAACGTTGAGCTCGTCGGCTATTTGTTTGGTCTTGGCCGGACCCTGGTTTTTCATTATGAGGTATAAAATCGTCTCGAGGTATTCTTCCAATCGTTCAGTATGCATAACACCATCCCGCCACTACCCGCCCGGAAGTCCGGTGTGGAAGTCCAGCGAGGATAATTAGGGTAACCTAAAAAATTAAACTGCCTAAATAAATAGTTTTTGGTTTTTGAAGAAAGGCATTCCGGCCTCCCAGGCGTATTAAAAAGAAAGCCAGCCCGGGAAAAACCCCGGGAAAGTTTAGAGAGTTTAGAAAGCATAGAAAGTATAGGAAAATTATAAGGAAGGTATTGTTTTAACGAGGGAAATTTCATCACAGTCAGGGAATTTCGGGCAGTTGAGGCATCCGGCCCAGACCTTTCTTGGAAGCCTGTTTTTGTCCACAATCTCAAAGCCCAGGCGCCCGAAAAACTCCGGGACATAGGTAAGGGTAAAGACCTCCTTCATGCAAAGTTTCTCTGCTTCCTTAAGGCAGGCACTTACAAGTTCGGTGCCAATCCCCTGCCGGGCATAATCCGGGTTTACGGCAAGAGCGCGTACCTCTGCCACATCTTCCCAGAATACATGAAGCGCACAGCAACCTGCGACCTGGCCGTCTATCTCATAGACATAAAAGTCCCTTATATTTTCATAAAGTTCGCTCAGGGAGCGGGCAAGCATAAGTTCCTGCCTCGCATAAGTGTAGATGATATGCTTCATCTCAACAACATCATTTACCCGGGCTTTCCTGATCACGTTTCATTTTCCTCTATTTGATTTTTTGGCATTGCCTTTAATTTATCCGTTAAATATTCGAAATTATCCGTTAAATATCCGTTAAATATCCGTTAAATATCCGAAATTATCCGTTAAATATCCGAAATTATCCGTTAAAATATTCAGAGCAATTTAATTTGGCAAAGAATACTCAAATAGTCAAACATATCTTGTTCAATTAATATCCGGAGCAGTTTACGATTCATCTGCTGCTTACAATATACGGAAATTGTTTACAATCAGGGCTCAGGGTCAAGGATCTGAATTATAAAACAAAACCGAAAAGAGAACAGATGAAAGAAAGTGGAAAGGCGGGCGCGAAGGGATTTGAACCCCCGATTTACAGCTTAGGAGGCTGCCGCCCTATCCAGGCTAGGCCACGCGCCCACTGCGACACTCCTGAAACACATAAACATGAAAGTTCTCTTCTGAGACTGCATTCCAGGCGAGATGTGCATTATAGCAGTCATAACATATATATTTAATTATCGCTCGGAGAAGGGAAAAAACCCCGAAACCCTGGCAAAAAGGGGGTTACAGAAACCATTTTTGAATAATGTTAGGAGAAAAATTTAATAATCATGTCCCGGATGTAATGTCAACCACTTGTGGAGTTGAGGTTGACAATGGATGAGACTGCCCCCATAACCCCCCGGATCAAAGCCAGGCTTAATAAACAGCTTCCTCTGGACGAAGAGGAAGTTATGGGGCTTGCAGCCCTTACAGGACCTGACCTCTTCGACTTATTTTCCATTGCAAACCGCTTGAGAGCAAAGCTGGGGAACACTGTAGAGCTCTGCGCAATTACAAACGCAAAAAGCGGACGCTGTCCCGAAGACTGCAGTTTCTGTGCCCAGTCCGCCCATCACGGCCCGGAAACCGGGGGGTATCCCCTGCTAGGCCCCGGGAGGCTCCTTGCTGACGCAAAAAAAGCTGAAAAGGCCGGAGCACACAGATTTTCCATAGTTACAAGCGGGAACCGCCTGAAACCGGAAGAACTTGAAAGAGTCCTGGATGCCGTGGGGCAGATAAAAAGCAGGACCGGACTTGAAGTCTGCGCTTCCCTCGGAGCCCTGGGCCCGCAATCGGCGAGGAAGCTGAAAGAAGCCGGGGTTTCAAGAATTCACCACAACCTGGAAAGCTCGGAACGCTTTTTCAGGCACATCTGCAGCACACATACGTATGCCGACAGGATACGGATAATCAGGACTGCAAAGGAAGCGGGGCTCGAAGTCTGTTCAGGCGGAATCATAGGCCTCGGGGAGAGCATGGAAGACCGGGTAAAACTGGCCTTTGCCCTGAGAGAACTGGACGTTGACGCCGTGCCGATCAACATCTTAAACCCGATTCCGGGAACTCCGATGGAGAATGTAGCTCCTCTGCCCCCGCTGGAAATCCTTAAAAGCATAGCCCTATTCAGGTTCATCCTGCCTGAGAAAAATATCAGGCTTGCCGGGGGAAGGGAGAGGAATCTCAGGGACCTGCAGGCCCTTGCCCTTTTTTGCGGGGCCGACGGGTTGATGCTCGGAAACTACCTGACAACTGCAGGGAGAAGTCCGGAAAAAGACCTGCAGATGATACGGGATGCGGGACTAAACTTTGAAAACATAGAAGCAGGAAATAGAGAAGCAGGAAATAGAGAAGCAGGAAATGGAGAAGC
>DUKH01000046.1:13643-14334 GCA_013329415.1 Methanosarcinaceae archaeon
AGCAGGAAATGGAGAAGCAGGAGAGATGAAAGAATGAAAGGGAAAAACGAAGCAATAAACGTTGCCCAGTCCTCGGAACTTAGAAAAATGGTGTTTGCATCCCTTTTCGCCGCAATGACAGCAGCAGGGGCGTACATAAGGATTCCGCTTCTCATATCCCCGGTACCGGTTACCATGCAGACCCTCTTTGTCTTCCTGGCAGGGAGCATGCTTAAGAGCAAATGGGGCACCCTCTGCATGCTGGTATACGCCCTGCTGGGGATTGCCGGGATGCCAGTCTTTGCAGGCGGGGCTTCGGGGCTCGGGGTGATCCTGGGGCCAACCGGTGGGTATATAATAGGCTTCATACTTGCGGCATTTGTAATCGGATACCTGAGTGAGAAGAGCGGGAAGACAGACTACCTCTCAAATGCCCTGTATATCGGCATAGGGCTCGTAATCATCTATGCCCTGGGGGTGGCTCAGCTGGTACTGGTCGGCAAACTGGACCTCCTGCAGGCAATAACCCTGGGAGTGCTTCCATTCGTCCCCGGGGACCTCCTGAAACTGGCAGTTGCCGCCCATATAGCTTCCAGGTACAGGATTTGAAAAAGTAAGCAGGACGGGAAAAGCGGCAAAGAGTTAAAACCAGCAAAGACCCGAAAATCGCAAAAAGTCAAAAAAGCCAGAAGCCGGAAACAACAAAGAGCCG
>DUKH01000046.1:14691-19385 GCA_013329415.1 Methanosarcinaceae archaeon
AAACAATGATCAGGATAGAGGATCTGAGCTACAGCTTCCCTGATGGGACATGGGGCCTGAAGAAAATTAACCTCGAAATAGAAAGAGGGGAATTTCTCGGGATAGTTGGCAGGAACGGCTCGGGAAAATCCACCCTTATCCGGCACATGAACGGGCTTTTGAAGCCGACGAAAGGGAAAGTATCCATAAACGGTATGGACACGGCAGACCCTTCAAAGCTCCTCGAGATCCGGCAGACCGTGGGTATGATCTTCCAGAACCCGTACACCCAGTTCGTGGGGACCACCCTGGAAGAAGACGTGGCTTTCGGGCCTGAAAACCTTGCCCTGCCCCCGGAAGAAATCCGGGAAAGGGTGGACAGGGCGCTTGAAGTGGTGGGGCTTGAGAATTACAAAAACCATTCCCCGAAAACCCTGAGTGGAGGGCAGAGCCAGTGTGCGGCCATCGCCTCGGCCCTTGCGATGAAGTCCGAATGCATTGTTTTTGACGAAATAACCTCCATGCTGGACTCAAGGTCCAGGGAACAGGTCCGGGAAATCCTCCGGAAACTAAGGGGAAAAGCCCGGACCATCGTGTATGTGACCCACAGGCTCGAAGAAGTCCTGCACGCCGACAGGATTCTCGTAATGGACCGGGGGGAAATAGTGCGGGAAGGAAATCCGAAAACCGTTTTCAAAACCCCTGAACTCGGGGAATTTGGTCTGGAACTGCCCCCAATCGTGGAACTGATGAACAGCCTGGAAACAGGCGGCTTTGCCCTGGACTGGGCCCGGCTTGCTTCAATCGAAAACCTTGCGGAGGAGATATGGGAATCAAGGTGGAAAATCTGAGCTATTCCTATTCCGGGAACCGGAAAGGAAAGCCTGCCCTGGAAAATGTCTCCCTGGAGATTGCAAAAGGAGAATTTGCCGTCATCTCCGGAGCCGCAGGAGCCGGGAAATCTACACTCATCAAACATTTCAACGGGATTCTCCACCCCGAAAACGGGAGGGTAACCGTGGACGGCCTGGAAACCCGGACTCGGGAAGTGCGCAGAAAAGTAGGCATGCTTTTCCAGCATTCCCAGAACCAGCTCTTTGAGGAAACCGTATACAGGGAAGTTGCCTTTGGGCCTTCAAACTTCGGGATCCGGGGAGAAGAACTTGATAAAAGGGTTCATGAGGCCCTGTCCCTCGTACACCTTGATGCCGGGACCCTGGACCGCTCCCCGTTCAGCCTGAGCGGGGGAGAGAAACGCCGGGTTGCGCTTGCGGGAATCCTGGCGCTTCGCCCGGCCTACCTGGTGCTGGACGAACCCACTGCCGGCCTGGACCCCGAAGGCAGGGCCAAACTGCTCGTAAGGCTTCAAAATATCCATGAAAAAGGAGTCGGGATCGTCGTTGTGTCCCACAACCTGGAAGAAGTCCTGCCCTTCACCCAGAAGGTTATTTCGATGGAAGAAGGCAGGATCATGTTTACAGGCAGCCCGGAAGAATACCTGAGAGCAGGGTATTCCCCGGTGCCCCCTCTTGCCAGGCTGATGAAAGAGCTGAATAAGAAGGGAGCCAGCCTCAGGGAGGACATCTTTACAGCAGAAGAGGCCTTGAAAGAGCTTCAAAAGCTCAGGCAGGAAAAGCCGGAGAGAGATAGGGAAAAATCAGAGAAGGGAGCAGCGGAGACGGAGGCGCAGGACAATGCCTGAGACTGCATTCAACTACGTCTACGGGAATTCCCTCCTGCACAGGCTGGACCCCAGGACCAAGCTTGCGGCAGTAATGTGCCTGAGCATCCTCGTCTTCAGGGAAGAGAGTTTTACCGGGATGGGGCTGCTTATTGCATATTTCCTTCTGCTCACATGGATTTCAGGAGTACGCCTTTCCTTTTTGTTAGGGTCGGTCCGCCCCCTTCTCTTCTTTATTTTCTTCATCTTTTGTTTCCAGCTCTTTGCAACGAAAGGAACGCCCATTATCCCCCTGCCGGTGCTCACTCCTACCTATGAAGGGCTGAGGCTCGGGACCCTGCTTGCCTTACGCTTCGGGCTGCTCCTGCTCTATGCGGCCCTCCTTACGGCAAGCACCCTTCCAAGCCAGATTACTAACGGGATAGAGCGCATTCTCCGCCCCCTACCCCTCCGCTTCCTCGGAGTGACTTCCTTCGACCTGGCCACCATGATGTCACTCTCCATACGCTTTCTCCCGAGCTTCCTGGAAAACGCGGCAACGATCAGGGCAGCCCAGCTTGCCCGGGGCCTTGACCTGAGGCACGACCTGCGCAGGGGGACCACGGCAATTGCAGTGCCCCTGATAAGGAGGTCGATCCTCTCGGCAGAAGAAGTGACCGAAGCCATGGAGAGCAGGTGTTACCAGGGGCAGTACAGGACATCACTCCACGAGCTCAGGATGCAGAAACTCGACTGGACAGCACTACTGGGGCTCGGGGCATTTTCCCTTTTCATTTTCTTGCTTTGAAAGGCACCCCTATTCTTGCTTTGAAACGCATCCACTAATCGAATTTTGAGTCCTTCGGTTGAACCCCTGAATGCCGAAGTTTTTAGTAAAAGATTAATATATGAACAACTGTTCATACGTTCATGGAAGAAAGATGTGAAAGAGTGGATACTCAGCAGATAGGAACCCTGCTGGAAGCGGTACCTGAAGCCGAAAGTATCACCAGGATGGCGGCTGTTTTCCAGGCGCTTCAGTCGGATACCCGCTTAAAAATTCTCTTTTTACTCAAACAAAAGGAGATGTGCGTCTGCGAACTCGAACAGGCCCTGGAAGTCACCCAGTCCGCAGTCTCGCACAGCCTCCGCACCCTCAGGCAGCTTGACCTCGTCCGGGTCAGGCGCGAGGGGAAATTCACCATTTACTATATCGCAGATGAACATGTGCGCATGCTGATTGAGATGTGCCTGGAGCACGTGGAGGAAAAAGCATGAGCCTTGAAACCCTTCCCCCTGTCCTCGCCCTGTTTTCGGGCATCCTGCTGGCCTCCTGGGAAATCTTCGTGGAAGCCGCCCCTTACCTTATATTCGGGTTCGGAGTCGCAGGGCTCCTGAACATCCTGGTCCCGGACCAAAAAATCGTAGAATACCTGGGAAGCTCCGCCGGGAAAGTCCGTTCGGTAATCAACGCTTCCCTGGCGGGCCTGCCTCTCCCCCTCTGCTCCTGCGGCGTAATCCCTGCCGCCATGTCAATCCGCAAAAGGGGAGCGAACCGGGGAGCAACCCTCTCTTTCCTGATCTCAACCCCCCAAACCGGCGTTGACTCCATAGCCATTACCTACGCCCTCCTGGACCCCATAATGACGGTCTTTCGCCCAATTGCAACCCTTGTAACGGCAATCCTGGCAGGACTTGCAGACAACCTGCTGATAGGAGAGGAGGAGAAAAAGAAAGATGGAAAGAAAGACGATCAGGGGAAAAAACAGGCTTGTTTGCCGTCTCCACCCTCACCGGAACTTCAGCCCTTACTTCAACCTCGGGCAAGGACAGCTATTCTTCTTGCGGCTCTGAACGCGGCTCTACATGCGGCTCTACATGCAGCCCTACTTGCGGTTGCAGTTCACTCGAAAAACCCGAACCCGGAAAAACAGAAGCTGCAAACCCCGTGACCCTCAACAAACCCACCACGGAAAAAATCAGCCATCTTACCCTTTCCTCTCAAACTGTTTCAACTCAAACAATTCCAACTCAAACGATTCCAACTCAAACGATTCCAACTCAAACGATTCCAACTAAGAATCATTCACCTAATCTTTCACAGGACGAAACGGCCTCATGCGGATGCAGTTGCGGGTGCGGTGGAAACGAAAGCAAAGAGGACAGGAAAAACCAGGAAATCGGGAAAGGGAAAAAACCCTTGCAGACCCGGCTCTTCGAAGGCATGAAATATGCTTACATCGAACTCCTCGGAGACATCTCGAAATGGATGCTTATAGGTATCCTGCTTGCGGGAATCATTTCCTACCTTGTCCCGGAAAGCCTGATCAGAGACTACCTGGGAGGAGGGCTCAGCTCAATGCTGGTCATGCTTGTGGTGGGAATCCCCCTCTACATCTGCGCAACCGCCTCAACCCCCCTTGCCGCGACCCTGGTAGCCAAAGGAATGAGCCCCGGAACAGCCTTCGTCTTCCTTCTGGCAGGCCCGGCAACCAACGCCGCAACCGTGACAATGGTAGCCCGCTTCCTCGGGAAGCGTTCTGCAGCCCTTTACCTGGGAGTTATTTCCCTTTGTGCCCTGGGGGCAGGAGTCCTGCTGGACTTCCTCTACCTGAAACTGGGGATCAGCGCAACGGCAACCCTGGGAAGCGCAGGCGAAATGCTCCCGGAAACCTTAAAGCTTGGGTTTGCAGCCCTCCTTCTCCCCCTGATGCTTTACGGGACCTTCCGGCAGAAAAAGGAATGTGGATGCCATTGAAAAAAAAGGTATACGAATAATATAAATCCGCAGGAATTGAATAATCTGTATGCAGGAAAATCCCAATCCAATCGAAAAAAAGGATGTGGAAGCAGATACCTCCGAAGCTGCCCCTGAACCGGAAGAAGGAGCCGGAAAAAAAGCGGAAAAAGAAGTAGAGGTAGAAGCTGAAGTGGAAACTGCGAAAGAAGCTGCAGAAGAAGCAAAAGAAGGGGCTGCTGTGGAAGAGAAGGTTATCGAGGAAAAGCTCCCCGAAGAAGAGATAGTTGCAGTAGAAGAGGCAGCTGAAGAAGCAAA
>DUKH01000046.1:19737-32786 GCA_013329415.1 Methanosarcinaceae archaeon
CAGCTGAAGAAGCAAAAGAGGCGGCTGAGGAAGAAAAAGTGGAGGGAGCCGAAGAGACTAAAGAAGAGCGCACCTCCTACACCATGAAACGCACCCTGGCAAAAAGCAAAAGCAACAAGATGATCTTCGGGGTCTGCGGGGGCATCGGGGAGTACTTCGGGATAGACCCGACGCTTATCAGGCTTGCCTTCGTGCTCCTCGCTTTCCTGAACGGGATAGGCATTGTCATCTACATCATACTTGTAGTCATTATGCCTTCGGAAAGCGGCGTCGAGATGGGAAAAGAGTAGATTGGGGCCGAACCGGCAGGGAAGACAGCAGGGGTAGAAAAAATAGACAGGGTGGAGCGCGGAAAGCTTCTTGGTGCCATTATAGTTATCATTGGTATTTACCTCGTGCTGGACGAGCTGAGCGAATACACAGTATTCTGGTGGCTCAGAGAGCTCTTCTTTCCCGCAATCCTCATCCTTGGAGGAGCCTGGCTGCTACACAAAAATCGGGAGTGAAAGCGAGAGAATTTTTGGGAATTTCGACCCCTTTCATCACCAGACAAATTTATTTCAATATTTTGTTGAAGCAATTCAACTGCCTTTTTTAATATTTTCCGTATAAACCCTGTCCGGGGCGATTCTGCCCCTATCCTTTCGATTCTAATCCATCCCCCGGACCCACACCCGGTTAAATCCATTCCACCCGAATCCATTAAAATTCATTCCACACGCACCCGGTTAAATCCATTCCACCTGCATCCTTTTGGATATAATACATTCCATCCCGACTCGCAGTTCCAGACCTCACCTTACCTGCACCCAAAAAGCTGCATGATAACGAAAAAAGGACTTTAAAGTAAAAAGGACTCAAAAAGAAGCGAGAAAACTATCCGAAAAAGAAATTAGAGAAAAAATAACTGGAAGAAATATATTGCAAAAAAAATGAAACAAAATGAAAAAACTAGCGGGCCCGAGAGGATTCGAACCCCTGACATTCGGGTTAGAAGCCCGACGCTATATCCTGGCTAAGCCACGAGCCCACTTTGCTTTTCATACTACGAGAGTACGAAATAGGCCTTTAAAGATAAAAGCTTTTTGCATGAAAGTGAATCCGGGTATTGTAAAAAATCTTAAAATATTTATGTGGAAGCGGAATTGTAATATACATTCAGTAAATACCCGCTATAGTCCGGATCTTCGTTAATATTGTAAATATGCTCTTTCCTGAAAGCTTTTGAGTCCTCCTTGAAGGCTTTGAAGGGCATTGAAACATTAAGAGCCCGCGACAAAATAACCTGTGCAACTTATTATTAATTGTAACTTCGATTGGTGACCTTGATATTGAAAATCAATATGTTCAATCGGAAATGTGCAGAGATTGTTTAGTGACGAGGCCTGAGACCCGGAATTTCGAATTGAGGATTTACATCAAAGATTATATTAGATTGAAAGAATCAAGGAAGTACAGCATACAGCTTATCAAAATTACAGAGATGATGATGGTATGAGCGAATTACTGATTTATATAAACGGTGAGTTCGTCCCCAAGGCTGAAGCAAAGGTTTCTGTTTACGACCACGGCTTCCTCTACGGCGACGGTGTGTTTGAAGGTATAAGAGCTTACAACGGACGTGTTTTCAAGTTAAAGGAGCATGTTGACAGGCTTTATGACTCCGCAAAGGCAATCGCAATGGACATCCCCATCTCAAGGGAAGAAATGAGCGAAGCAATCCTTGAGACGTTACGTAAAAACAACTTAAGAGACGCCTACATCCGCCCGATTGTTTCCCGCGGGAACGGGGACCTGGGGCTCGACCCCCGCAAGTGCGAAAGGCCCAACGTTATCGTGATCGCCCAGGGATGGGGCGCCATGTACGGCGACCTCTATGAAGTGGGCCTGACCGGAGTTAGCGTGGCAGTCCGGAGAAACGCCCCTGATGCCCTTTCCCCGAACATCAAGTCCCTGAACTACCTGAACAACATCCTTGCAAAGATCGAAGCCAACGAGAAAGGTGGAGATGAAGCCGTCTTCCTGGACAACAACGGATTCGTTTCCGAAGGCTCGGGAGACAACATCTTCGTCGTGAAGAACGGCAAAGTCCTGACCCCCTTCACCATCAACAACTTAAAAGGCATCACCAGGGCAACAGCAATCGAACTCCTGGAAGAAATGGGCATCAATGTAATCGAAACAAACCTGGGACTTTTCGACCTCTACACCGCAGACGAGATCTTCGTAACCGGTACGGCTGCAGAATCCGCCCCCCTTACCAAATTAGACGGCAGGCACATCGGAACCGGCAAGCCAGGCCCCCTCACAAAGAAGATGGTCGATGCCTTCGAATACATCACCCAGAATACGGGCACCCCCATCTACGAGTAAACCGGACGAAACCGGGAAGATAAGCCGGAAAAGAGAAGCTGGAAAAGACAGGAATCTAAAAAGAAAAACGAAGGCGCGGGACAATTTCCCGCTGCAACTCCTTTTTTGAATACCGAGATCCTCTTTATCCATCCTTCTTTTAAGATCCTTTTTTCGTTGCCCAGTACTTATTTTGCAGATCCTTATTTTGCAGGTCCTTATTTTGCAGATCCTTATTTTGCAGATCCTTATTTTGCAGATCCTTATTTTGCGGATCCTTATTTCCAGATATCAATCTTTCTTTTGCAGTTCCTTTTTTTCGTTGCCCAGTCCTCGTTTTATTTTTCGCCCTCATTTCCGTCATATTATCAACAAAAGCTGATGAGTCCCGGGAAAACGATATTAAAGTAAAACATTCATCTGAAGACCGAAAAAAATCGGGTTTGAGTCTTATGAAGCGCAAGGAATTTCGAGAACTGGTCTCCGTTGAGGAGGCACGAAAAATAATAGACGGACTTCCGGCCCTCAGGGACCAGGAAAGTGTAGCCCTGGAAGCTGGCCTGGGAAAAATCCTTGCAGAGGATATCAGAACGGAAATAAACGTCCCCCCCTTCTCCAGGTCTGTGATGGACGGGTATGCGGTAAAGGCAGAGGACACCTATGCCAGCAGTGAAACCGAACCTGTGAAACTCAGGCGCAAGGGAGAGATCGCGGCAGGTTCGGATGCAAAGTATACGGTCGCGGCAGGGGAGACCGTGGAAATTTCAACAGGAGCCCCGATCCCGGAAGGTGCGGATGCTGTGGTGAAGGTAGAAGACACCGAGCTTGCTGGGAAAAATGAAGAGGTGCTCGTTTACAGGCCGGTAACCGTGGGCGAAAATATCATGAAGGCCGGCTCGGATATCCTGAAAAGAGAACGGGTGCTCAGGAAAGGCAGGAAACTCGGGACCCGGGAGATAGGGGTGCTGGCATCAATCGGGAAGAAAGAGGTGCCTGTCCTCAGCCTCAGGGTCGGGATTATCTCGACCGGGAACGAACTCGTGCAGCCGGGAGATGGGCTGGCTTTCGGGCAGATTTACGATGCAAACTCATACACAATCCATGCAGGAATAAGGGAATGCGGAGCTATTCCGGTTATTTTCGGGATCGTAAGGGATGACGAAACCGCAATGAAAGAAATCCTGGAAACCGCAGCCTCGGAATCTTCCCTGATCCTCACCTCGGGCAGCACATCTTCGGGAGCTGGAGACGTCATGTACAGGCTAATAGAGGAGATGGGAGAAACCCTTGCCCATGGCATCAACATCAAGCCCGGAAAACCCGTGGTCATCGGGATAATAGAGGGGACCCCGATTATCGGGCTTCCCGGAAACCCGACTTCCGCACTCATGATCTTCAATGAATTCGTAGCCCCCCTTATAAGGAAAAGCCTGGGAGCCGAAACCGGCTTGAAAATGACCGAAAAAGGGGTCATGGGAACGAATTTCCGCTCCGAAGGCAGGCAGCAGCTCCTTCCCGTGGGCCTGGTTCGGGGCAGGGTTTATCCGGCAGACCGGGGGTCGGGAGCGATCACTTCGCTGGCAGGAGCTGACGGGTTTATAGAAATCCGCCCTGAAACCGAGTTCATAGAAGCCGGGACCTCGGTGGAAGTGACCCTTTTCGGGGAGGTGGAAAACCCGGACCTCCTGATAGCCGGGGGCTCCTGTCCGGGCCTTGATATTCTGGAAGACCTGACAGGGCTGAACTTCAGGATACTGGGAACCGGTTCAAGCGGAGGCTTCAGCGCAATTTCATCAGGGACTGCCGACATTGCCGGCGTGAACATGCCCTCGGAAGCAGGTGAATACAATGTGCCGACGGCCGAAAGCATGGGGCTTTCCTCCGCGGTACTCGTGAAAGGATACAAACGCGAGCAGGGACTGATCGTCCCGGAGGACAGCGAAATTTCCGGGCTTTCGGATTTGCCGGGAAAGCGCCTGATCAACAGGAACCGGGGCTCGGGCACAAGGGCTTTCCTGGACCTGAAACTGTCCGAACTTGCCCGCGAACGGGGAAGCGGCAGGAAAGAACTCACGGCTTCGGTCCAGGGCTATAACTCGGGAGCAAAGACCGAAGTTGCCGTCTGTGAGGCTGTAATTTCAGGAAAAGTCGATGCAGGCGTCGGCACCAGGACCTGCGCCGAAAGAAACGGCCTTAAATTCATAAAAATAACGGAAGAAGAGTATGACTTCCTTATAAGAAAAGAGCTGCTTGATATCCCGGAAGTCAGGAAGTTCCTGAATGCCCTGAAATCCGGCGAGTTTGCAGCAAAGTTGCCGGCAGGGATGCGGGTTTATGAAAGGACAGGAGAAATAGTTAATTTCGAGTTAACTGACCCCAATTTTGATTGAACGGAGAGTTAATTTTGAGCGAAGATAGTTTCCTGGAAAAAATCTCCGGATGGAAGTTACCCGAAAGAACGCTCCAAAAAAAGTTTCCGGATGGAAGTTACCAGCTGTAAGCTTCGGGGAAGTTACCTGTAGACAATGTTTAAATACTATTATATTTATTAAGTAATATAAATAAAGATGATTGGATCTGAAAATTCGGACCCATGGGAAGCATTCCATAGATTTATATATTGCGTCCAACTATCTGGATAAAAAATCCAGAGTAGCGAATCTTTTTTGGATCAAAAAAGGATTCAATAGCTTCCTACCGTAATCTCTCCTAAATCACTATCATCGAAATCACTATCAACTAAATCACTACCACCTATCAAGATCATTTTTTCACTCTTGAAATCGGCAGGTTCCAGATGAGCAGCATACAGGAACAAATACAGGAAATCGAAGACGAAATCCGAAAGACACAGTGTAACAAGGCCACCTCCCACCATATCGGCCGGCTGAAAGCTAAGATAGCTCGCCTGCGGGACGAAGTTGAGAAAAAGGCGTCTGCAAAGGGCGGGGGAGAAGGGTACTCGGTCAAGAAATCCGGGGACGGGACCGTAACCCTTGTAGGGTTCCCTTCGGTGGGGAAGTCCACACTCCTGAACCAGGTCACCGGTGCCAAGTCAGAGGTAGGGGCCTATGAATTCACAACACTTACTGTTGTCCCCGGGGTGCTCGAGCACAAAGGGGCAACCATCCAGTTCCTTGACGTGCCGGGGCTTGTGAAAGGAGCAGCTTCCGGCCGGGGGCGCGGGAAAGAGGTCATAGCGGTTATCCGGAACTCCGACATGGTAATCTTTTTGCTTGACGTTTTCCAGCCCAAACACTACGAAGTGCTCATGGACGAGCTTTACGAAGCCGGGATCAGAGTCGACCAGATCCCCCCTGACGTCGTGATAAAGAAAAAGGACAGGGGCGGTGTCCAGATCCATACTACCGTAGAAATGGACCTGGACGAAGAGACCATCAAAGCCGTCCTGGATGAATATAAGATCCACAATGCCCACGTCCTTATCAGGGAAAACATAAACGTAGACCAGCTTATCGACGTAGTCCTGAATAACCGTAGCTATGTCCGATCCCTGATTGTCGTAAACAAGGTGGACCTTGCCTACCCGGAACTGCTCAAGAAATGCATGGAAACGTATCCGGGCGCGATTTATATCTCCGCCCACGAAGGCACTAACATCGAAACCCTCAAGGAAGCCATTTACAACCAACTGGGCTTCATCCGGGTCTACATGAAACCCCAGGGCCAACCCGCAGACATGGAAGAGCCCATGATCGTTATGAGCGGCACGAACATAGGGGACATCTGCGACCGCCTGCACCGCGACTTCCGCAGGAAGTTCCGCTACGCCCAGGTCTGGGGCCCCTCCGCAAAACACCCCGGGCAGAGGCTTGGGATGGAACACACGCTGGAAGACGAGGATATCCTCACAGTCATCATCCAGAAATGAAGCGGAGCCCGAAACGTATTGGAAAGCCCCGTTTTATGAAATATTAAAAGAAGAAATTAAGAAGAAAATAAGGAAAAAAGCCGCCAGGGAGATTCCAGGCAACTTTTTTCACAACTTAGCTCACAATAATTCATAACTTTTCTCACAACTTTTCTCACAACTTTTCTCACAACTTTTCTCACAGAGCCTGAACTTTTGACACTGCTTTGAAAGAGAGGGCAGAGACTCCACATTTCCCGCTTCCTTCGTTTCCGTTCACTTCCACGGAGCTGACTTCCACAGAGCTTGCGCCAGGCCCTTTCACTTCGTACCCGGGAAGCCCCTGCTGCGGAGCGTCCCTTGCAGGGGGACAGACCCTCTGCATTGCAGCGTTCAGGATGGCCCCCAGCATATTGGAGTAGGACATCCCGACCAGGGCAGCCATTTTGGCAAGGTGCCCGTCCCAGCACCAGCCGGGGTTGGGGTTGACTTCAAGGAGCCGGGGCCTGCCTTCGGCGTCAAGCCTCCAGTCAAAGCGGGCATAGTCCCTGCACTCGAGCCTCCCGTAGAGGGCAAGGCAGTAGTTTGTAACAGCAATTCTGGTCTCTTCCGGAAGCTCTACGGGCACGGAACGGATCTTCCAGTAAGGGGAGTCGGGGTCCCATTTTGCCTCGTAGCCGCAGACCCGCGGGAGGGACTCGGGCACTTCCGAGTAGTCTTCTTCCGTAATCGGGAGGACCGTATATGAGGAGAGAAGGTTGCCTATGACCCCCACACTGATATCCTTACCCGAGAGGAACTCTTCCACGAGCAGGGGGACATCGGAGCCCAGCTTTTCCCGGACTTCCCGGACCGAGTTTTCAAGTTCTGCCTGGCTGTGGACCACACTTTTTTGTGTGATCCCGAAACTCGAGTCCCCTGAATTCGGCTTGATGATTGCGGGGAAAGGGAAAGGAAGTTCCGGGACAGGGGCTCCGGGACAGATGTAGACGGCTCTTGCCACGGGGACCTGCATCTCCCTTGCAACGCCCCTGACCAGGGACTTGTCATAGCAAAAGGCAAGGGAACGGGGGCCTGCCCCGGTATAGGGGATCTTGAGCTGTTCGAGGAGGGCGGGGACGTGGAGTTCCTTTTTCGGGTCGTTGTCAAAGCCCTCGTCACAGAGGTTGAGCACCAGATCGATTTTCCCGGCCTGCTTTTTCAGGTCTTCGATAAGGGTGTCGTGCCTGTCCAGATAGGTGAAACGCATGCCCGGGATTTCCGAAAGAGCCCTTTTCATCCGGGCAATGGTCTCAAAGTCGTCCTCGTCAAAAGTGCAGTCAGGTTTTACAATATCCTGTTTCCGGGGGTCACCCATGATCACCACTATATTTTTGTCCTTTCTTACGAAGGCATTCTTTGGGGAAGCCGGAAACTTTTCAGCAGATGCCGAGACGATGATGCGGTGCCCCATCATCCCCAGGTCCTGCTTTTTCCGGGAATCCGGGGAGTAAGCCCTGTGGAAGCGGGCCTGTTTGAACCCCGCAGCCTCGAGCATCCCGGCAAGGGCTTCTTTGCTGTAGAGGCGCTCAGCGTAGAACTGGTCGGCAATGACCCCTTTTTTCACATGGCTGACAACTTCCCTGGAGATAAGGCGCTCCCCGTCCTCAGAAAGCGTCCTCTCCCTGCAGACGAAGCTTTGCCTGTCAATCCACTCCCAGGACCGGGGCTGGTAATTCTTCTTCAGGTAAGCCCCGTCCGCGCTGTCAACAAGCAACCTGCCTCCCGGCCGGAGCACCCGTAAGATTTCTTTTAAAATCTGGAGGTCGTGCTTCACGGAATCGAAATACCCGAAGCTGTTTCCGAGAAGCAGGACCGCATCAAAGGAATCGGAACTGTAGGGCAATTTCCTTGCATCCCCTTCCCTGAACCTGAGGGGAAGCCCTTCCTTTTTTGCCTGGCTCCTCGCCTTCCGGATAAGGTACCCTGACCTGTCGTAGCCTTCAACGTTCGAAAACCCTCTCCTTGCCAGTTCCAGGGTATGCCTCCCCTGCCCGCAGCAGAGGTCAAGGACCCGGTCAGCCGGAGAAAGTTTCAGGGCTCCTGTAAAGAGGTCGATTTCCCGGCCCGTAATCTCGGAGTCTTCCAGGACATCGGCATCGGTTTTCAGGTACATGGAATTGAAAATCTTCTGCCACCAGTCAGGGTCCACGTGGGCTTCGAGTTCGGAAACCGGTCCCAGGCTGTTTTTCCGGGATTTTCCGTCTCCGGGGGCATTTCCAGGCCGATTCCCAGGTCTATTTTCATGCCCCTTTCCATATCCATTACCATTATTGTTACCATTAATGGTCCTGTTTCCGTTACCCGTTCCCACTTTACTGCGGCCCTTCCGAATATCCGGTGCTACAGGAGCGGAAAACTCCATACCTGCCTGCACCCCGGACGGTGGAGTGAGCTCTGAAATGCTCTCGGGTAAGAGACCCGGCTCTTCAAATGATTCCGGACCCATGATTATGGGGGATTGCGGCTCCATCGTCCTTACAGCTGCCCGCGCTGCCCGCGGACTCGTTATCCGGCTTACGTTCTGCTTCATGATCTGATGTCTTCCGAAAATCAATGATTTACTAATTCACAGTTCCAAACTTTCAAGCCATATTAGGGGTTAAATTGTACAAATTTAGGATATTTACAGCTTATTTAGAGAAATAAACCACTTTTAAACCTTATTTATGGAAATTACTGGAGATAATAAACACATTCCAACAATAATCCATATTTCAAAAACCATTAAGCAAAAATAAGTATATAAAACTATTTAAAACAGTAATAAGGCATCCAAACCTTGCAAATTCAAAAAAAGAGAGGTTAAAACCTCTTTTTTCAGCATTCTGGATGATTATAACGTTGCTTGCCGCCCCCAGGACCAGGAAATTCCCCCGCAATAGTACTCCCTGCAGCCAGGGCCATGACCTGGACCATAGAAATTCCCGAAGCCTCCATCGCGGGCAGGTAAAGGGCAACAAAGGGGACATTCGAGATCAACTGGCTCAGCCCGATGCTGAGAACAAAGATTGTGGGAAGAGAAGTAGGGTCAAGCCCCGAAGCTTCCACCAGGGCCTGGAAAAACCCTGAATCCCAGACGCATTCCATCAGCACGAACATGGAAGCAAAAAAGGCAAGGGTCTGCCAGTCGATATTCCGGAGAATTTCCCCCCGCTTCCTGCTACAGAGCAGGGGCAGCGCAGAGAGGAGGGCAATCCAGGTCAGCCCGAAGTCAAGGGCGGGATAGAGGGAACAGACTACCAGTTTGAAGAAAACCAGGCCCAGGAGAAGCCCGAGTGCCAGCCTTGAAACCCCGGCAAGTTCCGGGTCTTTGAGCCGGACCTCTGCATGCTCAAGTCTCCCTTTCCTGAATTCGGAGGGAAGAAAGAGCTTCAGCACGGCATAAACCACTAACAGGTTAATGAGTGTGGGCAGCCCCAGCATCCTGAAAAAGACCAGGAAGGGATTGGCAATCCCGCCTTCCACTGCAATGAGCAGGTTCTGGGGGTTTCCTATAGGGCTCATGACGCTTCCCGTGGTAACCCCGAAAGCCAGGGCCAGCAAAAGGAGTTTCGGGGATATCCCGTACTTCCGGGAAAGTTCCAGCACAAGCGGCGTCCCCATTATGGCAAGCGTATCGTTCATGAGAAGGGCGGAAAGGATCCCCGTGGAAAAGAGCAAGATCAAAACCAGCTGGTCCACACTGCGTGCCTTCCCGAAAAGCCGCCCTGCAAGCACCCCCAGGTAACCGCTCCGGTTCATCCCCTCCCCTACCACGAACATGCCGAAAAGGAAAAGCATAACATCGGGGTTTATTGCCCTGAGCGCATCCCCGGGCGCAATCTTCCCTGCAAGCAGCACTGCCGCCGCTCCCCCTGACATGACCTGCCAGATCTGGAGCCTGAAAGACCCCACCTGCCGCAGGGCAGTCAGCACGAACACGCCCAGCAGGACCAGGACCGAAAAATCAAATGAAGCCGCAAGAGAGGAGAGCGCCGAACCTGTTGCCATAAATTTGGCAGTTCATAGGTTTTTAAGTATAAAATCCCGGCGATCGGACCGATCTAATCAAAAGATCAGATATATTTTAATCAAAAATCAGTCCGGAAAAACCGGTAGAAAAATTCAAAAAATGACAGAGAAAAGGTATTGTGATGATTTAAAAGGGTATCTGAATGACTGAAAAGTGTATTGTGGTGACTTAAAAGGGTATTTGGATGACTGAGAAGAGGGATTGTGATGTCTAAAAAAGCTGAAAATCAAAAATGAAGGAGGAATGGAGGGAAGATTCGAAAAGAAAACTTCAAAGCCTTGCCTTTATCGCATCCCAGAGCATTTCCATTTTCTCAACCGGCGTGTTCAGGGGAATCTCGCAGCCAGTTGAGAGGATGAAGCCCTTTTCAGGGGCAGCTTCAAGGCAGCATTTCACCTCATGCTCAATTTCGGCCCTGTCTCCGGCCAGGAGGGCGTCCGGGATGATGTTGCCCATGAGGCAGATGCCGGCATCGGAGAAAGTTTTTAACTCTTTGAAGCAGTGCCTTGGGCCGCAGCCGATGTTTTTGTGGTTGTGGAGCTTCATGCATTCGACCCCGTACTTTTTCCCGAGCAGCCAGACGTCCCCGAAGGCAAAGTTCAGGGCATGGGGCTCAAGTTTCATTTCCAGGTCGTGGAAGGCATGGGCTGCGCAGTTGTGGGAGATTACGTACCCGCCTTTTGCCCTGACATAGTCGTAAAGTTTCTTTGTGTAGGGCAGCATGAACTCTTCTGCCATCTGCGGGCTGAAGAGGTCGCCGGTACTCTCCCCGTTTTCGACAAAGATACCGTCAGCTCCGGCTTCAAGCATGGAGTCGGCAAAGAGGATACAGCTTTCCGTGAGTTTTTCCAGCAGGGTATGGAAAGCTTCGGGATCTTTCAGCATATCAATGCAGAGCCTGCTCCCTCCCAGGACCTGGGAAGCCAGCATCAGGGGAGCCAGCGTTGCCCCCATGATGAAGACTTCGTCCCCGATTTCCTTCTTGAGGATTTCGATTGACCCGGCTACGGTCTTTACCCGTTCGGACCGCTTGATGTCATCAGGATTGATTTTTTCATGTTCCCCGGCGGACTTCAGGGCGTACTCCGCCACAGTCGGGTACCCGTTTTCCTTGATATTCACCTTCGTCCCGAGCGCCTCAGCTTCCACAAGGAGGCAGCCCCAGGGGGACATCACGTTGTCGTGGTGGTACATCTCCCGGGCAAGGATCTGCACCCGCGCAATCCCCTCTGCCGAATAATACACATCTTTGAGGCTTGCGCCCATCCGCTCCAGCACCGCATGCCCGGCGCCGAACCAGAGGTAGCCGTAAGGGACACGGTCCACTTCTTTTCTTTCGAGAGCATTGATAAAACGCTCCCTGGAGGTCATTTTTTCAACCATGAGTTTTTGTCTCCGCTTCCTGATAGCTTCCTTAAGTAAGTGTTTCCAAACAATAATCAGTATAAAATTACTTTTATAAATATTAGCCCTGGAAGCCCGGGCTTGCAAAACCCCTGCAAAAAAGTTGCGAAAAAACTGCGAAATATTTAACTTAGCCCCCATCCCTATCTGGAAACATGAAAGAAACTTTCACACTAACTGCGATAGTGAACAAAAAAGAGGAATCTTACGAGTCGCTCTGCCTGGAACTGGACGTAACAAGCCGGGGGGAAACAATCGAAGAAGCAGTTACAAACCTGAAAGAAGCCGTTGAACTTAATCTTGAAAACGAAGATATCACCCTTCCAATCAAGCGTCCCTTTATGACCACTTTCGAGGTGACGGCCCAAAGGAAAACGAAAAAGCAAAGAAAAGAATCACAGTAAAAAAATAGAGGAATCCGGTAAAAAATAGGGGAGTCACAATAAAAATTAGAGAAATTAAGTAAAAAAGCGGCTCAAGAAGAAGCCCGAGGATGAAGTTCCTTTTACTGCATGCCCCAATGCAGCCGTTTCGAATATATGCTCCCCCAAGCATACGTATCCGGAACAGGACCAACGCCCTCAGGCATTTCTTTCTGTTTCTCAGTTTCTCCCCAATTTTCTTCCCACTTCCCAATTGAGAATTATCTCATAAATTATTTTAAATTAATTCGTTGAAAACTTTTAACGCCACAAAAAATATCTTTACTCCAAATATTTCAAACTCTGCATAGAAACTAATGTCGAAAAAAGGATCTATTTTTCAAAAAAGTAAATCAGAAAACCAGGAGTGTAAAAGGAAAAGCAGGAAAGTGAAAACAGAGAAAAAATAAAAAAGAAGAGATGTACAGAGTAAGAAGATGCCCGGGAACGCCTCATCTTTTTTACTTTATCCCCTCATACAGCAGCTCCGGAAATTCACCCTCCCTCAAGAGTGAAATCAGGAGCATGATTCAGCGACCCCAGGCATTTCTTTCACAATTATCATGTCTTTTTCTTTTTACTTCCCATATCCAGTATACAATAATCGTCTAAATTATTTTAAATTAATTCGTTGAAAATTTTGAATCTCATAAAAAATAATCTCTCTGAAAAAGTTTCTAAACCTGCATAGAATTGTACAGAGTGCATATTTTTAATCAGATGGACAGATTCCGGAAAACCCCCTCCTTTTCAAAGAGACGGGCTGCAGGAGCGAAGGTAAAGGTTTAGAAGGAACTGATGAAGTAAACCATAGAAAAAACAGAGAAAGTTAACGACCCCCCCCCCTCCTTGTTTCCTTTGGATTAAAACGCACAGAAAATAAGAACTGAACCATCTACAGGAAAAAACACAATCGGTAACAGGTAAAAAAATAAAAAATAAAAAG
>DUKH01000203.1:0-2988 GCA_013329415.1 Methanosarcinaceae archaeon
TCTTCCGTGGTTATAATGTAAGCGTAAATATTTGCGTTTGGGACTATAAACAAAGCAGAGGTTATTTGAAGCTCTCAGAATTTATGTTCGGTTTCGATTATTCTGCTTAAATTCCGAATCGTCCGGTCCGTATTTTTGTGCAGCACCCCGATTCCCCCGGCGTCCTCCCATTCACTGATATTTTTGAAGTTATCATCAATAAGTACCCTTTTGGGGCCGGAATGGAGAGCTTTTTCCGTCCTCTGGCAGAGAATGGCTTTTTTTGCATAAGCTCCCCCGAGTTCTCTTCTGAGCCATTCAATTTTTCCGGCCCTGGCGTTTACCAGAGCTTCTCTTCTTTCCGGAAAGGGGAGAGCCGAGAGGATTGAAAGAGGGAAGTTAGAAGTGTTCAGGTGAGCGTAAAGCTCCCTTCCCCCGGGCATCCAGGACATGTCGGACCAGAAACCGACCCCTGCATCCGTGACCCTTTTCCAGAAGCGGTCTTTATCGCACCTGTACCAGGTCATCATATTCAGCTCGATTTGTTCGCAGGCGCCGTTGAAGTCCGTGAGTACCCCGTCCATATCCAGGAATATTTTTAGGCCCGGGGTTTCCGGAGCCCGGAACCGTACGGGAGATAAATCGGGAATCGTATTCTGGACTTCTCCTTTACTGCATTGGTCAAAGGAAATGGTATCACAACCGCATGGTGATTTTCTTGATTAACATATTTCTTGTTGAATGCATAAAAAAGCAAGTATAAAAAAATATACATCATAAGTAAAAGAAAAGAGTTTGGTGGTGGGTGGTGACAAAACACTGCACTGAAGCGAAAATTTACCCCCAGCATTTCATGTTTTGTATGTAAAAAGGAGGGGAGAAAGGAAAAGGGAGAAGAGAGAGGAAAGAGAGGAAAGAAATAGGAAATGGAAAAGAGATTCGGCGGTCCCTTAATTCAATCTTCTCTTACCAGTACAAGGGTCTTTGCGAGCATATCATGTATACCCTGTTTTTTTTCGTTGAAAAGGATTGGCAGGAAACCGGCACCTAAAGGTAGAGCAGCCAGGATCTTAGCAACAAACCTCTTTGTGGCCCGGTCAAAGGAAATCCTGTTGCCCTCAAGATCGGTTACGATGATGTTCATCGCCTGCTTGCCCACAGTCCACTGCCGGGCCGAACTTTCCTGGTAGGCAAAATAGTTCCAGGAGACCAGGATCACCAGGATATAAAAGAAAGGTCCTCCCAGCACACCCCCTTCCTTCATTCCCGAGATGAACTGGAAGAAAGCTACCAGGAGCATGATTATGAACAAATCGATGATTGAGGCGATAAACCTCCTCAGAAAACCGGAATAATTATGCATGGATTTTCCTCATGGATTCCTTTGATAAATTTCCTTCATGGATTCCTTTAATGAATTCCTTTCACGAATCTCACTATAAGATATTTCAAACATTAGACGGCGATAAATAATAAAATTACCCATTATTGAAAAAGCGGCTGCTTTAAATAGGTAAGGCTGAGGGAACCGGGAGAAGCATATATATAAAGGCAGCAAAATTAACTTCGGATGATGGGCCAAAAAATGAAAAAATACCTGAAAATCACAATTTATACCCTGGTGACGCTTTCTCTGCTCATTTTCATATCAGGTGTTCTGGTTTTTTCGCACCCGTTCTTCATGAACACATATGTTAATTTACTGACCAAATCCACAGGGGCCGAAGAGGATTGTTTTGAGTTTCACACTTATTCAAAAGAAGAGTTTGCAGCCTCATACCTCAACACTTCGTTAAGCCTGGATGACGATTTCATAGCCTTATTCGAGAGTCGCTACGGCACGGAAAACAAAACTGACGGAGTCCTTCTCATCATATATGATATCCCGGACCCCGAGGACAGATCTACCTATACGCTTTACGGGATAAACAGGTATACCGACCTGGTCTACACAAGCACCAGGAAAGTGTACCTTGTCAATGAAAGTACATACGAAAGCACGTATGAAGGCATGGGCGAACTTTATGATGCCGAAAACGAAACCGCGCCCAACGGCAGCACCGTCCAGGAAAAATGAAGGATCAGGAAGAAGGGCCAAAAATGAAAATTAAAACGAAAACGAGAAAGCTTGCTTTTTGCTTCTGGCTGCTCCTGATCACAGCGGGAATAGCAACATACTTCCTTTTCCCGGAGAAAATCAACCTCTCATTTTTAAGGGAACTTTCTGAAGAGCATCACACGGCAGCCCTGATCATCTATTTTCTGATCTTGTCCGCCAGGGGCCTGACCATGATCCCCTCGACCCCCCTCCTGCTTGCAGGAGTCCTGCTTTTCAGGCCTGCGGAACTCTTTGCCGTGAATATGGCAGGGATTCTTGTCTCCTCTACAATCGTTTACTACTTTTCCCAGTACCTGGGCTTTGACACTTATTTCGAAACAAAATATGCCAGGTACGCCGGCAAAATCAGAAACAAACTCACGGACAAAGAACTGCCGATTATTGTAGGCTGGAGCTTTTTCCCGCTGGTCCCCACGGATTTAATCGTATATGTGGGCTCAACTTTGAGGGTTCATGTATTCAAGTGCCTGCTCGGAGTTTTCATAGGGGAAGCGGTGCTCAACTCTTTTTACATCCTCTCGGCAACGATGATCCTGAAAATATAAAGGAAGATGTAAAGGAAGTTGAAGTCGGGGAGTATAAGGCCATAGAAGAGGAGTTAAGGAAAATGGGATAAAGAAAATGGGCCAGGGAAGCTGCGTTCTGTTTTTTGTATATTTTTCTTTAGAATGTATTTCCGAAAATCCCGGAAGAATACTCCTTTTTAGTCTTAGATACCTTCCAATTTAAGTTCAAATCGAACCAAACATTAAACAATTCTTAAATAATTCTCGGTTCATATAAATGGCAGGAAGAGAAGAAAAAGGCGAAGAAGAAGAAGAAGAAGAAGAAGAAGAAAACACACATGAAATTCTCTGAATAACGGGCACAAAGAAATGAAAGTGCAAAAG
>DUKH01000203.1:3325-4553 GCA_013329415.1 Methanosarcinaceae archaeon
GCAAAAGGACTTTCATGCCAAAACAAAAAGAAAAAAAGGCGGAAGAAGAAAAAGTAAAAAAGAGGTTATCTCATGAAAAAGTACCTGGTGCTCCCCGCAATTCTTATGATAATCTGTAGCGTTTCAGCTTTTTCCGGCTGCACGGAAAACAGTGAAACCGGTGAAAACGGCCCCGCCGAATTCAATGAGAGTTCCGGGGAAGAAAGCTGGCAGATCGCTGAAGCCTACGTAAAAAACCTTGATTCCTACAGAGAGTACTCTCTGACAGAACCTGTCCTTCTCGAAACCCAGACCCTGCAATCTCCATATTCCTGGCAATTTGTCTATGAATTCGATCTGGTTTCCGAGAAAGACCCAGGGGTTATCGATACTGCTACTGTAACGGTTACGGTTATCGAAGGAAAAGTCGTGGATGCAGTCTCTGTCCAGGGCAGCAGGTATAAACTTGGAATACCCACAGGTTCCATGGGTGTGGATTCCCTGCTGGAAAAACCGGTTTACGGCGCGGAAACCTTCGTATACGGCACTGTTTCCGAGCTCGAAAAGACGCCTGATGCCTCATTTAAGCTGAACTGGGAAGCAGCTATCCTTGAAGTGCAAATGGTCAGGGCATCTGCAGGCATTGAGGATATTGAAAACGGGGACTGGGTAATCGTCACCGGGAGCTTGAAAGCCGAAAAAGAAGATGGAAACGAAAGCGGCAAGAAACATGTCCTTCTCGCAAAAATGGTCCAGACCGAAGACCTTTCCGAGGGCGAAATATTCAGCAGCGAAATGGTCCAGGTGAATGAAGAAGCAATAGTCGTCCACGAAATACCAGGAAATGCGACAGCCCAGACATACCGCGTTCGGTACGAGATAAAGGAAGATGACAGGACGGTCGCGGCAGCCGAAGAGCTTTTTGAAAACATCTCCCCGGAAAACCCCATAGAAATCAGGGTCGATGACGTAAAAGTCGGGAGCACGTACACCTTCGGGGTTTTCATAAGGAACATTGAAGGAAGGATCCTCTCCGATGCCGAGCATGTGGGAGGCTTTGGAGAAGAAAAAGTTAGTCAGGACTGAGACATCAGTGTTTAAGATACGGAAAAATATACAACCCTGAAACACACCTTAAAATATCGTAACCTTTTTACGTTCTGTTGCAACCCCTATACTAAGGAATGGTGAAAATATAACTTCAGATTTTCGTATCAGGAATTGCTTTATACTCATACAGGTTGTGTTT
>DUKH01000039.1:0-2684 GCA_013329415.1 Methanosarcinaceae archaeon
TTGGAAGGTTGATCTATTGGAATTTCCAATGAATTGAAAACTTGGGGCGGCGAGGACATTTAAGTGGCCTCCATCTCCAACTTCTTTTTTTTGCTTATTTTTTGCCCCATGAAAGGCTTTTTCTGCCCTTTGTAGTACCCCGCACTCTCACCGGTCGTGCCTGCACGACCGGCTTTTTCCCGAATGTTAAAAAGAAAAATCACCGGAAATAGCTGAGTCACGAGTTCAAAATCTTGATGATTAAGTTAGTTCCTGACTGCTATCCTGGGTGTTTCAGGAATTAAATAAACATTTTTAACAGAAGCGATAGAACTACCTTTAACCGGCAGGAGAAACCAGAAATGTACTATCACATAATCGAGTCCCCAATCGGCCCCATGCTCCTTGCGGGAGACGACGAAGGGCTGAAATTCGTAAATATCCGGAAAGGCAAAAAGAAAATTGAAGTTCCGGACGACTGGGTGGAAAACGAAGAGTTTTTCAGGAACGTTTCCGGGCAGCTTAAAGCTTATTTTGCGAGGGAACTCGAATCTTTTGACGTAAAACTGGCTCTGGAGGGGACGGAATTCCAGAAATCCGTCTGGAATACCCTGAAAGAAATTCCTTACGGGGAGACCCGGACATACGGGCAGATCGCAAAAAGCATCGGAAAGCCGAAGGCTTCCAGGGCCGTGGGGCTTGCAAATAACAGGAACCCTGTTGCGATAATCGTGCCCTGCCACAGGGTCATAGGGGCAAACGGGAAACTTACGGGCTATGCGAGCGGGGTGGATGTAAAAGAATTTTTATTAAAGCTGGAAGAAAAGTAAGTCAGGAAGAATAGTTAGAAACGCTAATAATTGGAAAGTAATACTTGAGAAGCAATAAGAGAGAAAACCCTGGAAAAATTCTGCTGCCTGGAGAAAAAAAGCATGCACTTAAAAAAGAACAAAGATTTGAATCGCACGGACCTGAATAGCACCGACCTGAAAGAGAGAATCGAAAAAATCATCAAATCCGCAGCCGCAAATCCCGGCACTGAAACCCGCTATCGGGAGCCCCTGGTTGGCTTTGCTTCAGCCGACGACCCGATATTCGATGAAATGAAGGAAATTATTGGCTCTCACCACCTGCACCCTAAAGAGGTCTTTCCCGAAGCAAAAACCCTGGTATCTTTTTTCCTGCCTTTTGAAGAAAAGCTTGTGGAATTGAACCGGAAGTCTTCAGGCCCGGTGAAAGAGTGGATCCTGGCAAAGGGCGAAACCGACCACCTTATTTCGAAGATTGATGAAAAACTCACCGCAGAACTTGCCAGGGATGGGATAAGGGCCGTAGTCCCTGAAGCTATTTTTGATCATGCCGGGGCCGGTTTCAACGTGGCGTGGTCCCATAAGAGCGCCGCTTACGCCGCGGGTCTTGGCACTTTCGGAGTCCACCACATGCTGATTACGAAATCCGGGTGTGCAGGGCGCTTCGGGACTCTTCTTATCTCCGCCGAAATTCCTCCGACTCCCCGGCCCTCTGAAGAGTACTGCCGTCACAAGAAAGGGGGAATCTGCCTTATTTGCGTGGACAGGTGTCCTGCCGGGGCACTTCGGGCCGGCGGGCTTGATAAGGAAAAGTGTTTCAAGCAGGTCCGGGAATATGGCAGTGCGTTTCCCGAACTTAAGGAGGTTGCCTGCGGGAAATGTGCAACCGGGCCCTGTGCCCTGAGATCTCGCTGAAGCTGAGATCTTGTTGAAAAAAAGGTGTCCGAATAAATTTCCATGAAAAAAATGGCATTCTGGATTTCCATCGTTGAATCCGGCTGAAATAGGTTTTATAGTTTAACGGCTGAATTAAAATGGGGTGCAATATGTCTGTCATCACACTTACCACTGATTTTGGGGACCTTTACCCTGCAGCCATGAAAGCCGTTATCCTGGGCATCAATCCAGGGGCTCAGATCGTTGACATTACTCACTGTATTTCCCAGGCCGGAATCCGGGAAGGGGCGTTTGCCCTTTATTCCCTTGTGCCCTATTTTCCTGCGAAAACCGTGCATGTGGGCGTTGTCGATCCCGGGGTTGGGACTTCCCGCCGGGCTCTTGCCGTGAAAGCCGGTTCTGCAGGGAATGAACAGTTTTTCGTGGGCCCTGATAACGGGCTTCTGATCCCTGCAGCCCGCCGCCTGGGGGGAATGGAAGTGTATGAGATCACGAACCTGGACCTGATCCTCCATTCCGGAGTCTCCGCAACCTTCCACGGCCGGGACATCTTCGCGCCGGTCGGGGCTCGTCTTTCCATGGGTGTCCCTGTAGGGGAGGTCGGACCAAAGACCAGGGATTTCGTGGACCTTGGCTTCGGGAACTTCGGAATCGACGGCCGCTTTGTTTTCGGGGAAGTGCTCTTTTCCGACAGCTTCGGAAATGTTGTCACAAACGTCCCTGAAGACCTGATCCTGGAACTATGTGATTACGGCTCTCCGTTTGAAGTAAACGGCAGGCAGGTACCCTTTATGCAGACCTATGGCATGGCAGGAAAAGGAGAACCTCTTGCCCTTATCGGCAGCCACGGCTTTCTTGAACTTGCGGTTAATCAGGGGAGCGCTGCGCATTATTTCGGGATTGAAGGCGGGGACCCCGTGGAAATAAGAGTGCTGTGAAAAGGTGAAGCCACTTTTTTACCGGACATATCGGAAGTTGAGGTCAGGTTTTTAGAATAGG
>DUKH01000039.1:3095-5170 GCA_013329415.1 Methanosarcinaceae archaeon
TCTGTTCTTTCCTTCTGTTTTTTCCTTCTGTTTTTCCTTCTGTTTTTCCTTCTTTTTGTTTTCCGGGCAGAGTTTTTATATAATGTCTAAAATACAAAATGCTCATTAGGAATGAAACTCAGCTACCTGAAAACGTACAAACTGGAATTCTTTTTCTTCCTGGTTCTGTTTTTTCTGAGCTACGCCGCTCTTTCCGGAAATGATTCCGGGGCAGGAGCCGGGACTACTGACAACTACTTCTGGGTACCCTCTGCAGTGATGCAGTCGATAGCCGCAGTATATGCCGTGTTCATTGCCATTTTTGCCCTGTCCCTGCAGAAGACCCAGGACAGCATCCACTCGATTGCAAACAGGTTAAAGCCCCCCCTGAAACTCGTATCCTACACCGCAGCCGGGAGCATATACTTAAACGGGCTTGTGCTCATCATTTTCAGCATATATTCTCCCTCGGAAACAAAGGCAAAGCTCCTGCTTTTCGCATCCCTGCTCTCTTTGATAGCCTCCCTCATCGCGATTGTTTACCTGTCCCTGGAGATGTTGAGCGACGTTTCCGGGCTGAAAACCTCGTCGGAAAAATTCGCCCATATCTCCTCCCTTCTCAGGGACCTGAAAGAAGGAAACCTTTCGGAAACGGAGGGACTCAGCGCCGGGGATACGGAGTTGTGCACCCTGGCTCTTTACGATGAAAAGCCCGAGGTCCGTCTGGCTGCAGCCGAACTGCTGGGTCGCATAGGGGATGAAAGGGCAGCAGATGCCCTGCTATCCTGCCTGAAGGACAAAAATTCCCGGGTCAGGGAAGCTGCAGTTGAAGCCCTTGGCAGGATTGGGGCCGAAGATACGGTCGGAGAACTCATTGAATGCCTGGAGGACAAAGACCGGAGGCTCAGGCTGCAGGCTGTCCGCGCCCTTGCCAGGCTCGAGGACGAAAGGGCAGTTGACCCTATAATCCGGAAGCTGGACGACAAATCCCCCGAAGTCCAGGCAGCCGCAGCCGAAGCTCTCGGAAACCTGGGCAGCCGGGATGCGGTAGATGCCCTTCTCAAAAAACTGGAGGATACTCAGGTAGATAATTGGGAAGCCGTCAGGATGGCAGGCACTTCCCTGGAACTCCAGAAACAAATCCTTACCGCCCTCGGGAAAATCAGAGATCCAAAAGCCCTGGAAGCCCTTCTTTCCAGCCTTGACTCTCCCTACCCGGAAATCAGGAAGTATGTCGCAGAAGCTCTCGGGAACCTCGGGGACGAAAGGGCCGTATCCCCCCTGGTCAAAAAGCTCTCCGATCCCGGCCCCGAAGTAAGAAACGCTTCCGCATACGCCCTCGGAAACCTCGGAGACAAAAGGGCGCTTGTTCCTCTCCTCGGGATGCTTGAAGATCCCGACCCCGAACTAAGGATCACTGCCGTATACGCCCTTGGAAACCTCAGAGCCCCGCAGGCGATAGACCCGCTCATCAAAATGCTGGACGACAGTAACTTCTGGGTAAGAAAGTGTGCCGCCGAAGCCCTGGGAAAAAGCGGAGATAAAAAAGCAGTCGAAGTCCTCGTCAATAGGCTGAATGACCTGGATCCCGAGGTCAGGAGAGTTGCAGCCGGAGCCCTGGGGATAATTCCCGAAAACCGGGATTTCAGGTAAAAAATGCTAGGTGGGAGTTTATGCGGGTTTCTGGACCGTTTGAGGAGTCATTAGTTAAAATTGACGATTAAATTCGTAGTTAAATTTGAATATCGTTGAATTTAACTAATCTTCAAACACTCCCATAATTCCGCATTCTTACAACTGCTTTTCTGTTGCAGGCCAGTTAAAGGTTAGCTGAATTCCATTTTTCTGGTGGCGGCTTAAATAATCTGCCGTGAAATTTTGTATCTCATTCCGGAAAAAGCCGTTTGCTGCGCAAACGTGACAAGACACATTTGATACGGTATTCCGGTTGCCCCGGTTTTTTATTCGCAAAGTTATCCCTCGCCGGTTTTCAGTCCGCTTGAAATAACTTATTCAAGTGGAGGTTTCTAGTCCTCTTGAGGGAGCGTAGCGACCGAAAAGGACGCGTGCTCCCGAAGCGCAACTCGGGAAGCGCA
>DUKH01000039.1:5526-14832 GCA_013329415.1 Methanosarcinaceae archaeon
AACTCGGGAAGCGCAACTCGGGTGTTATATATCAATTAGTCAAAATCAACTACTAATTTCTTAGTTAAATTTAAATATCGTCAAATTTAACTACATTCTATGGCCGAAAAGGTGTTCGTGGTTGGAGGGGAAGTGGAGCCTCCGTATTTTATCGGGAGGGAGCGGGAGATTCAAAAGCTGAAACTGGACATCCTGGAACAGGCTCAGAACAATGTGATCATAGGTCCGCGCAGGATCGGAAAAACTTCCCTGCTCGGAAACCTCAAATCTGCAGTGGAAAAAGAGGTCCTCTTTGTCCCGGTCAACTGCCGGGAAATGACCGGTCTTGCCGATTTTTTCGGGGTGACGACTCAAGCCCTGGTTGAAGCCTATGAAGATAAACACCGGATAAGGGGGCTTGCCCGGAAGTTTTCCGGAATTTTCAGGGATAAAATTACGGCAGCTTATGGGACCCTTGCAGAAATCGGAGGGAGCATCGAACATGTGGGAAAGGTCTACCTCAAGTTCCGGGACAATGAACTGAAAGGAGAGGACCTGATCGTGGAAACTTTTGAATTTATTGAACGTTTCTCTCACGAAAAAAAAGAGCCTGTATTGATAGCTTTTGACGAGTTCCAGGAACTGAGCCGGTTCAACGGCAGCATCTTCAATATGCTGAAAAGCCGGATGGACAGGCACCCGGAGGTCAGGTATATTTTCTCAGGTTCTTCCATATCCCTCTTGCATGAGATTTTCTTAAAGCCCGGTTCTCCCCTCTACCTCATGGCAGCCAGAACCGAACTCAAGCCGATACAGGACACCGATGTTAAAAAATACATCCGGAGCCGGCTCGCAACAAGGCAGATCGAAATCTCGGAACAGGCCCTTGAAAAAATCCACGAGATGACCGGAGGCTTCCCCTTTTACTTCCAGAAACTCGGCTTCCTGCTCTATCAGGATGCTTTCCTCGAAGAAAAGACCCGCATCAACTCCGAAGACGTGGACCGGGCTTTTTCCGCAATGCTTGAAGAATTCGACAGCGAATACGAAGCCCGCTACATGGAAAAATTCAGCGAACAGCAAAAAAAGGTCCTTAAATACCTCTCAGCCAAAAAGCAAAGGCGCCTTAGCCAGATCGCTCAGGACATGGACACACCTGCCTCCTCCCTCACAACCTCCATGCGGGACCTCTACAGCACAATGACGGTCAGCAAACCAAAAGAAGGCCTGTATGAGATAACAGATAACGTGTTCAGGCTCTGGATTAAAAGGAATATCCTGGGACAGGGGCCGGAATGAGTGAAGTGTATTAAGTTTTCGTTATCTGGCAGTGGCATAAGAAATCTGTCGTGATATTTCTGATTTCATTCCGGAAAAAGCCTTTTGCTTCGCAAAAGTGACAAGACACATTTGATACGGCATTCCGGTTGCCCTGATTTTTATTCCCTAAACTTATCCCCACATCGGTTTTCAGTCCTCTTGAGGGAGCGCAGCGACCGAAAAGGACGCGCGCTCCAGAAGCGCTGATCTGGTGTTACAATATTGACTTTCAAGTCCACTCGTAACACATCAAAACTTCCGGCTTAAACCCCTGCATCAAACTATTTTCCGTATATCCGAAAAAGAGACACCCTTCACAGTTCCTCACGATTTCTTCCCGCCGGGTTTTCGAATCTTTCCACACCTTCTCAAACCCGTCTTTCATCACATTCCCGAGCAGCTCATGCTGTACCCTGCAGGCTTCCGCCGTGCCGTCGTGGGTGACGTTGATGATTACGCTGCTTGCCCGGCAGCTGTAGTCCATGTTTCCGTCCCTGACCATGCGCAGGTAAGTCTTGGAGTTGATGATCGGGTAACCCTGTTTTTTGAGCTCGATTATCCTGTCCACTACTCTGCGGAATTTTTCTTTGTCGCGGATTCCGATTTCGTCCCAGGTTTCTTTGTCGATTCCGGGGAACTCGTGGACCGGCTCAAAGGAGATTTTTGTGCCCAGGTCTTTTGCAAGCAAAATAAGGGCTTCGATGTCGTCGAGGTTTTTGTTGCTGAGCACGCAGTTCATCAGGATGGGGTTTTCCTTGTTCTGCTGCTTCCTGACTTCGATGGCTTTTTTCAGTCCTTTCATCAGGTCTTCGAATTCCATGTTCCGGATTTCTTTGTAGCTTTTTATCCCGTCAACGGAGACGGAGAGAAAGTCCACGTCCTTCAATTCGTGAGCCCGCTTGTAGAGGAGTTTGCCGTTTGTGACCATGGAGGTGATCAGGCCGAGCTTTTTGGCATGGGCCATGATCTCGGGGAGGTCTTTTCGGAGGAGAGGTTCGGTTGTCCAGGCGTTGTAGACTCCGATCCCGAAGGCTTTTGCGTCCTCGAGCAGTTTGAAGACCTCTTCACGGCCTGGCTCTTCGCCCGTTTCCTTCCAGTATTCGCAAAAACTGCAGCGCATGTTGCAGCGGGCGTTTACGCCGTGGGAGATCACGAAGGGGCGTTTTTTTACTCTTATCTGCCAGAGGGCTCTTGCTGCGAGGAGGGGGTCGAATCGGGACATGGGGGATCGCTTTTTGTTTTTAACAATATTTTGTTTTTAACAAAAGAATGTCTTCTATTCATGGGCTTTTTTATTATAGCTTTTTTGTAATATGTGAGCTAAAAAGGTAAGGTGGATTTGAAAAAGTTGAGGAATTTTAATGCGGGATATCGCAATTCTTAAAAATATTGAAAAGTTTGCATAACCAAAAAAAAGTGTGCCCGCCCTGAGGCGAGCAACGTAGATCGAGTTTAGCCAAAGAGGGCGCCGAGGCCGGCCATGCCGTCTTCTTCGGAGGAGTCTTCTTCCTCTTCTTCCTCTTCTTCTACTTCAGCAGGTGCTGCTTCAGCGGCTGCTGCTGCGGGGGCTGCTGCTGCGGGGGCTGCGAATGCTGCCTGTGCGATTGCTTCTTCGATGTCCACGCCTTCAAGGGCTGAGACAAGGGCCTTTGCCCTGGCGTCGTTCACTTCGATACCTGCTGCCGCAAGGACTGCAGTGACTGCTTCTTCGGTAACTTCTTTACCTGCGTTGTGCAATAAGAGTGCTGCGTATATGTATTCCATCATTAATCACCTAGATTTGTATTAGCGTAAATCGTAAATTCGTTCATCCGAAAAGGGCTCCGATGCCTGCCATTCCGTCTTCTTCGGAACTGTCCTCTTCTTCCTCTTCTGCTTCTTCCTCTTCAGTCTCAGTGGCTTCCTCAACTGTAGCGCTTGTGGTGGCTGCAGCTGCTGCGCTTGCGGCGGCTCCGAGAGTTTCCCTCAATTCGTCATCCACTGCGTTTGCGTCCTTGTCTGCGGCTTTGGATGCGACAGAGGTCATCTGGACATGCGCCTTGCCGAGCAGGGCGTCCATGACTCCCGGTTCAAGGATAACAGCATTGACACCCAGGTTCTTTGCTTCTGCAAAGGCTTTTGCGAGCAGGGTGCTGATGGTTGCGTCGGTTGGGAATGCCGTGTTAACAGAGAGGTTGAATGCGTTCTGAGCTGCTCTTGTGATGTCGGCAAAGTACTTGCTTTCATCAATTGCAAGGAGGTCCGGCTCGTAAATAGTCCCGGCATCGTAAACCGCCCTTAAGTCCAGACCGACTATAAGGGGGTAGATTTCCAGTTTTGCAAGCATCGTTGCAAGCTTCTGGGGGACGGCGTCGCCTTCCTTACAGACCACTTTCTTTTCCTTAATGGAAACCTTTCCAGCTTCGATTGCTGCGGGGATTCCGGCACTCTGGAATTCACCGAGGATCGGGCCAGGGGGGAAACTGGTCGGCCCCTTCTGAACAATAATGTCACTGGGGGCGATTGCGCCTCCTTTTATTGGAGACGGGGTCTTGGTATTTTCGAGCAGTTTGTAAAGCTTGAAGGGGCTTTCGTTTGTGAAAACCAGAGCGGTCTGGCTGTCAATGTGATTTTTCATCTCGGGAATGTTTTCCCCGAGTTCGCTTAAAGCCCGCTCGATGAGGGTGTTTCTGGAAACCTTAAGCACTGCAACGTCCTTCAGGTCTCTACGCATCTTCTGGATCTGGGCTGCAAAGATACCTTCAATCCCCACCATTCCGAAAATGCTGTGGGACTGGATGAGTTCTTTTATGTTCTCGATTTCATCCTTTTTCCACTGCGGGATATGTTCGGTATGATGCTTCTCCTCAGCCATTTACACCACCCTCTCAGATTTGCCCATAGTTGTCGTGACATAGACCGATCTCATGTTGTGCTTACCCTTTTCAAGGGAGCGCTCCAGTCTGGCCACAATAGTCTCGACATTCTCTGCCAGGGCTTCCGAGTCCATGTTTCTCCTGCCGACAGCCACGTGGAAAGTGAGCTTGTCCTTTGACCTGAGCTTCACTGCATTTTGCTTGCTCTGGATCAGTTCCCCTATGTCCTTGTTTGGCAGGAGTGGAATCGGCATCTTTCCCCTGGGTCCAAGTACGACACCAAGGTTCTTACCGATTATCGGCATGAACTGGGTTTCTGCGATAAAAAGGTCACATTCGTTTGCAAGAGACCTCGCCCTTGACTTGTCGCCGACAAGTTCTTCAAGCTCAATATCAGAAATAACGTACGCGGCACCGGCATCCTTTGCCCTGAGTCCCACGTCACCTTTTGCAAAAACGCCTATTTTAAGGTCTTTTCCGAGCCCGTTTGGAAGAATAATTTCTTCGTCGACTCTATTCTTTGGTTGGTTCATGTCAAGGTTCTTTAAGTTAATCGCCACGTCTACGCTTTCCGAAAAATTGCGCTTCGGCGACTCCTCAAGTACTTTCTTGACGGCTTCCAGTATACGATCTTCTACCATCTTGCTCCTCTCCGTAGTGTTGAACTTAATTGTCCATCAGCCGCTACGGCTTACTACGGTTTGTCGATAGTTGGCTGCCCGGGATTTCGGGCCCCCTTACTGTTAATTCCTATCATCATATAATTCATATAACAGTAAGCCATTCCTAACTCTCTAGCTTTTTCACTGTCCCGGGGGATGCTGGTCAAAGCTTCTGAGCTATTAGTGGTATCCCATTTAAAACTATTGGTGTGGATTGGGTGTCCCGGATAAAAAGGAAGGGTTGAAGGTTTTACCACTCCTCGCCAGCAAGTACGTCATTGAACTTGCCTTCGTCGAGTGCCTTCTGGCATTCCCTGGCTTCCATCTCTTCGATGGTTACGCCCATTGGAACACAGGTGCCCATAACCTCTTTCATTGCAGCTTTGAGGTCGTAGGAAAGGATGTCATCCTTTTTCATGCGGGCAATCTTCACAACCTGCTGGATGCTCAAGTTTCCAACAACTTCGCTTCCCGCAGTCCCCGATCCTTTCTTGATCCCGGCTTCCTGCATTACCAGGGCCGAGGTCGGAGGGGTACCAACTTCGATCTCAACGTTTTTCTTGTCATCAACGATTACCTTTACAGGGACCTGCATCCCGTTGTAATCCCTGGTTTTCTCGTTGATCTTGTCGACTACTTCTTTTATGTTGACCCCGAGGGGACCAAGTGCCGGACCTAAGGGGGGTCCTGGGTTTGCTTTTCCACCCGGGACAAGTGCTTCAACAATACTTGTCATCTGAGTATCACCGGTTTTAATAAGTATAATTATAATTTTGCTTGAATTTACCTTTATTTTTTATTGAGTACTGATTATCAGGTACTGGTTATTGAGTACTGATTATCAGGTACTGGTTATTAAGTACTGATTATCAGGTACTGGTTATTAAGTACTGATTATCAGGTACTGGTTATTAAGTACTGGTTATCAAGTACTGGTTATTGAGTACTGGTGAGTAATTAATAAGCGGAATATTTCGGGCTTTTAACGTTCGATAGCGCCCTGTGTCCTTTTTCCTTAATTTTCAAAATCTTTTTTCAGTACCCTCACGGTATCCCCGCGGATTGTAATGGGGATCGGGACCACTGCGTCGAAGAGTTCCACCGTAATTTCTTCATGCCCTTCGTCAACCCGCTTAACCCGGGCTTTCTCACCTTTAAAGGGTCCTGAGGTTACTTCTATTATGGCCCCTTCCTTGATTCCGGTCACCACAGGCTTCGGTTTCAGGAAGTGCTCGATTTCGGCAATCGTGGAACTTCCCCTGACAAGAGCTCTCGCGTGGGGGATGGTCTGGATTGCCAGTTCCACTATCCCGGATTTCGGGGCTTCTACAAGGACGTATCCCTTCAGCTCATCCGGAGCCAGGATTGCCCTTATGTCGGACCTTTCTTTCTTCGCAACCCTCGCAAGGGCTGTAGCTACCGATCTTTCCTGGTTTGCCGTGGTCTTGATTACGAATATCTGGGACTCCTCACTCATTGAGCCACCCACTGGGGCAACATTGTTAACAGTACGTAGATAATAAAGCCTATTGCACCCACAGCCAGGATCCCGGCACCTGCAACTTTAGCAATGGTCAAGAACTCTTCCCTGGACGGTTTCTTTGTAAGTTTTAAGACCCTCAGGTGTGCCCGGATTATCTGACCGATGCGTTCTGTAGTTATTTTCTGTTCAAACATGGATTCTGCCAAATGATTCACATCCAGGTTTTCTGTACTTCTCTTTGATAATCGGAATTGTTATATAAATACGCTTCCGGCTTCTCCCCTTACACCCATGACAGGATCTGTTTGCCCTGCCCGCAAGGATGTCCGGGCTCTGTTCGGGATGGACCGAGCGGGTAATATTACTAATTCCTCTTATTTTAAGATATCACTGATTCAGGCCTTAAAACATCAGATGGTTTCGATTTTCGGACATTTCGTCTGCTTTGAATTCGAAACCGCATCAGTACCTGCACCAGTATCCGCATCAGTATCCTGAAATGTTTTTTTGATGCCGAGTCGTATCGGCATCATACGTTATTTACCATAAAAATAGTTTTCGATTGGATTTTTACCCTTTATTTTTTTCCCTTAAGGAGAGGAAAACAGTACCTTTATCCAATCGGTCTTTTTTATCCCTGATCTTCTGCTTTTTATACCCTATCACTCTACAAAGTCGATCCCGTATTTGAGGGTGACGTTTTTGTCGTTTCCGTGCCCGTAAATCTGGGCGGAGGTTACTCCGGTGACCACGATCATTGTGCGCACGGTCTGTTCAAGTTCGGGGTCGACCTGGGCACCCCAGATCAGGCGGGCATTGGCGTCAATCCGATTATATACTTCCTGAACCACGTTCTCTGCTTCGGCTATGGTCATGTCAGGGCCTCCGACCACATTTACAAGGGCAGAGGTCGCGCCTGAGATGTCAACGTCAAGAAGAGGGCTTCTGAGGGCTTTTTGCACGGATTCTACTGCCTTGTTCTCGCCATCGGATTCCCCGAGGCCTATCATAGCAACGCCTCCGTTCTGCATGACAGTCCTGATATCCGCAAAGTCAAGGTTGACAAGTCCCGGCTTTGTGATAAGCTCGGTGATACCTTTTACGGCTCTCATCAGGATCTCGTCCGATACCTTGAAAGCTGCCTGCAGCGGAAGCCTCGGGACAACTTCTATCAGTTTGTCATTGGGGACCACGATCACGGTGTCTGCAACGTCTCTCAGGCGCTCGAGCCCTGCTTCTGCATTGGTCCGGCGGATGTGCCCTTCCACACTGAAGGGGAGGGTGACGACTGCGATTGTAAGGGCTCCTGCGTCCCTGGCAGCTTCGGCAACGACCGGGGCGGACCCTGTTCCGGTTCCTCCACCCATACCTGCCGTTATGAAGACCATGTCCGCGCCTTCGACAATCCTGTTGATTTCATCGATGCTCTCGATTGCAGCATCTTCTCCTATCTGGGGGAGACTGCCCGCTCCAAGTCCGCGGGTCTTCTTTTTCCCTATAAGGATCTTCTTGTTAGCGTGTACATGGAGGAGGTGCTGAGCATCAGTGTTCAGGGCAACCATTTCCGCTCCCTGAATTCCTTCCCCCAGCATGCGCTGGATGCTGTTCGAACCGCCGCCTCCGCAGCCAACGACCTTGATGGTTGTTTGAAGGCTTTTCAGGATTTCTTCGAGTTCGGCGTTGATTTCGTCGTTTTCGTTCGAGTTATCAGGGTTTAAATAATCTCCCTGCCCGCCACGTCCTTCCTGGGCAGATCGAGCAAGGGCTTCTTCCACAATGGATCTCATGCTACTGTTTTCCTCCGATCTGTAGGGTAATCACTTAGTGAATAGCTTAGTGAATAGTGTTGAAGGATAAAATTATTTTTAAACATCACATATACAGTTTCCAATTTAAGAGTTTTCCTTTTCCGGGTTTCTGGTTTAGAATTTCATTGTTTAAGAATTTTGTTACTGTTTTCTTATTCCCCTCTTCAATTTGCTTTTTCTGGCCGATTGCCCATCTCTTGATATGTTTTTTCTCCCAATTTTTTCCCGGATCTTCTCTTATTTTTTTTGGCACGCTGTATATTTTTTTAGATTTTATATTTTTTGAAGGCGTCCTTCTATTTTTATTTTTCCCTTTTGCCCCGGATTTTTTCTTCATTTTCTTTTTTATGAACCCTTCTTCACCTGTCACGGCTTCTAATGTCCGGGGCCTGGATTCCAGTGTTTCATACCTGGTTTCCAGTGTTTCATACCTGGTTTCCAGTGTTTCATGCCCGGTTTCTATAATCTAAGGTCCGGCTTTGTGGGCCCTGCAAGGTTTTTTTCAAAGCTGCATCCTTCGGGTTTTTGCCCTGTGTGTTATGCTTTTCCCCTTGATTCCCCTAAAACAATTCCCGTAGCAATCAGGTGGGCTACCCTAAGGGGTTCCGGGATATTGCTTCTTATTGCTGTGAGCCTGACTATTTTCTCCGCGCTTCTGATCCCAATCCCCTTTTTCTGGATGTACACGGGATTTTCCCGGTCTTTCGTGACGACCTTTTCGATCTTTCCTGCTTTCTCTATTATTTTCCAGCGTTTTTCCCCGTCAGGGAAGTGCTTGAGTGCGGCTTTTATTTTTTCAAAATCCGGGTACGAGCGCATGACCACAATTACGGGAAGCCCTGTTTCTTCCTGAAGCTTCACAATGTCAACGACGTTGAAGCCTCCGTAAGTGACCCCGTCCAGCATGATCACCCTGAGCTGCCCGTAGTGCTTGCTTTCCTTTGCCATTCGGCTGATGACCTCGGTTGCATCAAGCCCGTCCCTGGTGATCTCCGAGCGCAGGACTCCGTCCATCCAGTCCCCTCCCCTGAATATTGTCCCGACTATCATTATTTTTTCGTTAATGAGGGCCGAGTCATCTATCCCGAGGACCCGGATCTCGGGTTTGATATGAAAATCCGATTCCACGCTTTCCTTTATGTTGAAATTGCAAAAATAGTTTATCGGTTCCCAAAAAGCAGTTTTACAGGAATAGTTTT
>DUKH01000141.1 GCA_013329415.1 Methanosarcinaceae archaeon
TGTTAAAGTGAATTAGAATGTTGAAGTGAATTAGAATGTTAAAGTGAATTATAGTCCTGTAAAAGAATTATATATAATTAGAGTGATTTTAAAATTGGGGTGCTTTTTACTCAAAATACCATATCGGAAGTAAAAACAATTCCACAATGTATATCAAAGGGCTGAATTATAATTCGCTTAAGACATTTTGAAATTTCCCAATAGGGGGTTTTACTTCAGCTTTAAACTCCGAACGGAGGAAACATATTGCCAGAAAATACCAACCCTGATACTGACACTAACAATAAAACGATGGATGAAGAACTCCGGCGAAAGATCGCGGAACATCCCTGCTATGACAAAAAGGCCCAGCACAAGTACGGGCGAATCCACCTGGCCGTAGCCCCGAAATGCAACATCCAGTGTAACTTCTGCGTCCGGGAATTCGACTGCGTGAACGAGAGCCGGCCCGGAGTTACCAGCAAGGTCCTGAGCCCGGAAGAGGCCCTTGAAAAGACAAAGCTGGTGTTAAAAGAGTATCCCTTCATCAAAGTCGTGGCAGTCGCAGGACCAGGGGACCCTCTTGCCAATGACGAGACCTTTGAAGCTTTTGAGCTTATCAGGAAAGAATTCCCGGACATTACTCTCTGCATGAGCACGAACGGGCTGATGCTCCCTGAAAAAATCCAGGATATGCTGAGAGTGGGCGTCTCCACTTTGACGGTGACGGTTAATGCTATTGACCCTGAAATCCAGGCGCAGATCGTGGACCACATCGTCTACCACGGAAAAGTCTACAGGGGCGTTGAAGCAGCGGAGATCCAGATCAAGAACCAGCTGGATGGCATAAAGGCGGCCGTTGATGCAGGAATCGTATTAAAGGTCAACACTGTCCTGGTCCCAGGGATCAACGACAAGCATGTTGTCGAGATCGCAAAAAAACTCAACGAACTAGGGGTCTATATCATGAACATCATGCCCCTGATCTGCCAGGGCGCCTTTGCGGACAAGGAACCCCCCACCGCCGAAGAAAGACAAGAAGCTCAGGCCTCCTGCGAACCCTATGTAATGCAGATGCGCCACTGCAGGCAGTGCAGGGCTGACGCCTACGGGCTCCTTGCCCAGGACATGTCCCAGATGAGCGAAGAACGCAGGGAAGTCATAAAGATCCAGACCAAAGAAGAGATGGAAAAAGCAAGGGAAATCCTGGCCAAAAACGGCAAGGAAGAAAAAGACTGAGAAAAATCAGATTGAAGATTTTAGACTGAAATTTGAAATATGAAGTCTAAAATCTTCAATCGGAAGGTCTAAAAAGGCATTATTCGGTTAAGGAATCCTAATTTTTTTCAGGTACATTTTTCAGGTACATTTTTCAGGTACATTTTTTCGCCGGCTCAGCCTTTGACACCATTGAGCCGGGTGAAATCAACTTTTTCACAGAAGCAACTGCATAAGCAAGCGTTCTGAAAACCCGGTACCCGGCAAAAAGAGCCATAGGCATCTTATTTTAGATTTTCTGCCCCAACCCTTATTTTAGCAAAATAACCGGTAAAAAGCTTGAGACTGCCTTAAGCCAGAAGGGATTAAACCGGAAAAAGCCTTGAAGCCACGGAAAACGGATGCTTTATATATTATGCATAATTATGCATAAACGAAACTAAACGAAAATACGCATTCTTTGCTATTCCCGAGTGCATCCGACCCCTCGCGCCGGGACCTTAAACTGCCGGAGGAAAAAAATTTGTCCGAAAAAGAAAACGTCACTTTTGACAGAGAACGTTATAGAATAATAGCCGAGCATCCCTGCTACAGCGAAAAGGCCAGGCACAGGTTTGGGAGAATGCACCTTGCCGTGGCCCCGAAGTGCAATATCCAGTGCAACTTCTGCGTCCGGGACTTTGCCTGCGTAAATGAAAACAGACCTGGGGTGACCATGGAGGTCTTGACCCCGGCCGAAGCCCTTGAAAAAGTAAAGCAAGTCCTTTCCGATTACCCCTTTATCAAAGTGATAGGAGTTGCAGGGCCCGGTGACCCGCTGGCAAACGAAGAGACTTTCGAAGCCCTCCGGCTGGTAAGGGAGGAGTTCCCGGACATTACGTTTTGCATGAGCACAAACGGACTCGTGCTTCCGGAAAAACTTCCGGAGCTTGTAAAGCTTGGAGTTGCGACCCTGACCGTGACCATCAACGCCGTTGACCCCGAAATTCAGGGACAGATCTGTGACCACGTCAATTACCACGGCAAGACCTACAAAGGAGTAGAAGGGGCAAAAATCCAGATCAAAAACCAGCTCGAAGGTATCGAGGCCGCTACAAAGGCAGGGCTCGTTGTCAAGGTCAACACCGTACTTGTGCCGGGGATCAACGACCGGCACATGGTGGAAATTGCAAAAACAATCCGGGAAAGAGAGGTATATATAATGAATATCATGCCCCTGATCCCCCAGGGAGCTTTCGCCCACATAAGAGCCCCGACCCCGGAAGAGCGCCAGGCAGTCCAGGACGCCTGTGAGCCCTATGTCAGGCAGATGCGCCACTGCAGGCAGTGCAGGGCTGATGCCTACGGTTACATTGACCAGGACATGACCCAGATGAGCGAAGAGCGCAGAAAGCTCATCAAAATCCAGACAGAGGCAGAGATGAAAAAACCTTGAAAGGAACGGAAGAATAAGGGCAGTTACAATCAAATAGGCATAAAATAGGGCATAAAATAGGACAGCAAAACAGTTGCGATAGATAGGAAAAGTAGAGCAATAAAAGAGCGGAGTCAGAAAAACTCCGCAAAAGGGTTTTAAAAACAGCTTAGAAATCTGCTTAAAAGGTTTTAGTATACCTGGAAATATTTATTCGACTGTGATGGCACCGTTAGGGCAGGCATCTTCGCATGCACCGCAGTCAAGGCACTCATCTTCATCTACAACCGCAAGGTCGTCTTTGAGTTCGATTGCAGCTGCAGGGCATTCGTCTACACATGCTCCGCATCCGGTGCAGGAGTCAGCATCGATTTTTGCTACCATGTTTTTCATTCCTCTCTAGATAGTGGGGTATTTATATATATTTGTAGAAATATAAAGGCGACATAAAGGATAGAATAATTTCATAAAAAGCTGTCGCTTCTACTCCATCAGCACAAGAAAGAAAAACAAATAAAGGATAACCGGAGTATCGTACTGGTAAAAATATTGCGCAAATTTTCGCAAAGCAAAGCCTTGTCGGGTTTGCACCAAAACTTACCGGATAATTTTACAAATAATAAAAACAACAGGAAGCTTTTGATTGGATCTTGAAGAGCTTGCAGAAGGGATAAGAAATTTTGAAGGGGTCACCCGCAAGAAACAGATTGAAGACATAGTCTCGATCTTCGAGACCGTACGCCCGGAGTATAAGGACGCTATTGTGGACTTCGGGGACGATGCGGCGGTAATCGACATAGGAGGGGACGACGTAATCCTCTTTGCAGCGGACGGGATCTGGGGCAGGCTGCTTGACGCAAGCCCCTGGTGGGCAGGCTACGGGGCCGTGGTCGTAAACGTCAATGACATCGCAGCCATGGGAGGAAGGCCCCTTGCCATGGTGGACATAGCCTCCTCAAAAAGCGATGCCGCCTGCAAGGAACTGATGGAAGGCCTGGCGGAAGGGATCAGGAAGTTCGGGGTCCCCGTTGTCGGAGGGCATGTGCACCCTGACACAAACTACACCTCTCTTTCCGTTGCAATCATCGGGATTGCGAAAAAGGACTGTATAATCCGCAGCGACACTGCAAAACCCGGAGACCTGGTTATTGCCGCCTATGACATGGACGGGAAGATCGGCCCGAACTCCCCGTACAGCTGGGATACCACTTCCTATAAGGAACCGAAAATTGTCAGGGAACGCTACCTGGTGACCCGGAAGATTGGGGAACTCAAACTCGCAAGTGCAGGGAAAGACATCAGCAACCCGGGTCTCGTAGGCACCCTGGGCATGCTCTGCGAGACAAGCAGGGTCGGAGCCACCGTGGACCTGGAAAAAGTCCCGAGACCCGAGGACGTGGACTTCGCCCAGTGGTTGAAAGTGCACCCCGGAACAGGATACGTCTTCACCGCAGTGCCGGAAAAAGCAGAAGAGTGTGTAAAAGTCTTTGAAGAGGCGGGACTTACCGCCGCAGTAGTCGGAAAGATCGAAGAAGGCTCAAAACTCGATATATACGACAGCACAGGCAAAGTTACGGTTTTTGACTTTTCAAAGGATAGCATTACAGGCATCAGTACCGAATAAACCGGCGCATCAGCCTGCATTCAACTGCTTCCTTTTTTCCCTCCTGCGGCCTGACAATGAAACCTTACAAGTGAAAGTTTATCAGGCTTTATCGGGGTTTTTCGAATCTTTCGAATCACCCTCAAGCCAGGCATTCATTTCCTCATAGAGGAATTTCTCTGCAGCCTGGACCTGTTCCAGAGAACCGCGCAGGACAAGGACTTCCCGTTCCTCACTGTTTGCAATTTTCACAGGCATCTTTCTGTTGATAGGCTCAAGATTGAATTCTTCCACAAGGTCGTAGATGATAGACATCACGGTGCCGGGGGGGATCACAAGGTCGTAGAAACCCTCCAGTTCAACGTTTGCCCCCTCTTTTGCTTCTTTTTCCGCTTGTTTCTTTGCGATTAAATCTTCCAGGTTCAGCATTTTGCTCATCTTAGGGTCACCTTCTCATTTGTTTTTCCTGTTACCCAGGAAAAAATAAACAGTAGTTTTTTTTGCATAAATTACATTAATTGAATGAGTTAATGCAGTAATTATCAATTTTCTTTTTAGTATGAGTTTTATTGATGCTTTTGATCATATTTATGGTTGATTCCTGTATTCCCGTCAATTCCTCTTTAGGACCACTCTCCCCATATTTTTAAAATAAGCAAGTCTTCCTTCCGGAAATAAACGACAGAGGCAAAAAAGAAAAAAGCGGGTCTGAAAAAAAACAAATTTAAAGGCTTGAAAGGAAGAAATTCGGAAGAGAAGAACCGGAAATAACCTGTTCCGGGATTTGAAAACCCGGAACCTGATAAAAAGCCCTCTTTTGAGAAGGCATACCTGATAAAGAACCTCAGGAAAACCGCCCCTTTGTAAAAACATCTTTTTTATGTGATCTTTTCTCCGGCATTGGGGGGACTTAAACTGTAAATTTCTTCTACGTGGAGGAGGGCCGCTCCTTTGGGCTTCAGGTTTGCCATTTTGGAGGCAACCCATTCGTTGATTTCATTCATGAGAGGGCCTTCGGAAACCAGTTCCATGCTCCCCTTTATCTGATAAGCTTTGGGGGGCAGGTAAGCCGTTATTGTTGCCTTTGGGTTTTCCTGAAGGTTTGCCAGGGTCTTTTTCCAGAACACGTCGGCCATAACCAGTGTTTCATCATCCTGGGCTTTGACAAACCCCATCAAGCATACGTTCGGTACCCCGTTTTTGTCAGCGGTCCCCAGGGAGGCAACCTGCTGGTTTACGAGCGCTTCTTTTACATCTGCTGGAAGTTTTACCATTATCCTATTCCCCTATTTGATTTGATGTTCGTTCAATTTCCAGGTCAAAGGATGCTATTTTACCGTGCATCATACATGTGCATCCACTACCTGTGCATTAAATTATACATCCTGATCTATTATGCAACTTACGCAACATAATATAGCGCAAGGGAATAAATGCCTGACGAAACTTGAAAAGGAAAAGAGCCTTGTAAAAAGCTAAAAAAGTCGGAAAAGGCCAAAAAGAGCCGGAGAAATGCAAAATGAACCGGGTAAAAAAGCCGGGAAGACCCGAAAAAAACCGGAAAAAGCCGGAAAATGCCGGAAAAAGCATTGTTTAGCAGGTAGATTTTCAGGTCCGGCTGTACCGGTATTTAGGGGTTTCGTCCTAAGCAAACTTTATCTGAGATGAAAATCTCTTATAAGAGGATAGCCATGCAGCAGTACAAGTTAAAACGCGGCTTTAAGCCCGAAATAGAAAGGATTTACTCGGTAATGCAGGAATGCTTCCCGGGAGAAATTGTAAGGGAAGGAGATGTCCTTGAGACAGCTTACGGAGCAATGTCAAAGATCACGGTCTCGATCGAAAATAAGAAAATGGTCGTTGATACTGCTTCCAACCCCTCGATGATGGACGATGAGACTATCCTGCAGACGAACAGGTATTTCCGGGACTTCCTCTACAAGGCCACCGGCTACACGGCAAAAGAACGCCTCAAGCAGGCAAAAAAGAAGTCAGTAGCGAATAAGCCGCCGGATGTGAATAAGCTATTTTATAATTTCCGGCACCTGAAAGCCCCTAGCCTGAGGTATCTTCTTTGAACACCGATTTTCTGGAAAAACTAAAGAGCCTGGAGATTCCCACCTGCCTCCGGGTCTGCTGCGGGACAGACGGTTCCGTTACCTTCCTCCTGGAGATAATGACCCGCCAGCCCGTGGAAGTCAGGACCGAGTCCCAGCACATAGTCAGGGCTGACAGAGAAATGGCTACCCTCCTTGGAGTGGAGGAAGGAAGCGAGATAAACGACAGGAAGGTAAGGCTCTATGCGGGCGGCACGGTCTTTGTCCATGCACGGTCCCTCTCCCCCCTCGAGCGCATGCCCGGGACAATGTGAGAGCAGCTCATGCGTGCCGACATCCCCATAGGCAGGATCCTGCGCAGCCACGCCCTTGAGACCCGCCGCGACATGGCAGAACTTGAAGTCCTGGAAGGCGAACCCACTTTCGACGGCATCCCGGTCCTTTCCCGAGCCTATAAAATCGTCCACGACAACCAGGTCCTCATGTGGATCAACGAACGCTTCCCCATAGATGAGCGCTGGAAACTCTGAAAACCGGCCAACTCAAAAACAAATATCAAAAAGACAGGCATATTTTCCCCGCCAGTCTTTCCAGTTTTTTTACAGATAAAGACGGATTTTAAAACAGTGAATAGATTTTTGCGCCATCGAAACAATTCCAGTCGAAACCTTTATATCTCTGCTGTGATATTTTGGTGATGCTCTTAGAACAACAGTGCCTTGGTGGCTTAGGGGTATAGCGCGTCCTTGGTAAGGACGAGGTCGCGGGTTCAAATCCCGCCCGAGGCTTAATGAGTGCAAAGCCTTTCTTCATTGAAAGGCTTTGACAAATAAAAAATAAACTTTTTTTTTCAAAGTTCTATTATTCCTGTACAGTCTTATTTTGGCAAAATCAAATTTCTTAGCAAAAGCTTTCTTCCCCTTCATCAGCAACAAAATACAGCCATTTCCGGCCCTTCTCCTTTTCGTCCCCCTTGTTCCACTCTCCCTCTACCTTTTCTCCCCCCTTCTCCTTTTCGTCCCCCGTGCTCCTCTCTCCCTCTACCTTTTCTTTTCTCGAACCAGTCCTTTGAGCCCCTGAACCCTTCGACTTAACGAGCCACCGCAATAGCTCAAGCAGCCGGAGTTTGAAAAATTCTGGAACTTCAGGAAGTTTGTTATATAATTGGAATAGAAGATATTTTGTCGAAATAAGGTAAAATAAGGAAAACAAAATCAAGGTCATAGAATCGGAGGAATTTTTATGAAACACTCGAAATTCGTATTATCCTTTCTTTTAATACTTATGATGATTTTCGGAGGAATCCTTGCCATCTTTACTGCTTATTCCCCTAACGGGGGGAGCTTTATCACCTTTTATTCATCCAATTATACATCAGAAAGGTATACTGAATTCGAGGAAAGAAACCTGACTGGGGACGTGTTTCTGGAAGAGGTCTGGGCGTATGAAGACTATTTTGCCTTCTTATTTATCCCTGAAGACCAAAATGCAACCGCCAATTACTACTTTAGCTTCGAAATCAAAGAAAACGGGACCACTCTGGAAAGTGCTGAGAAAATCCATTACGAGGAAGTTTCAACCCGCGCCCCGATTATAATGAGAGTCCCGAAAAAGCCAGATACCAGCTATGAAATCGAAGCCCTGATCGAAGACGAAGATGGAGTTGAAGTGCACAAAAGCAAAACCCGGATAGGGCCCCAGAATCAAGAACCTTGATTATAAAATAGGACCCGCTCCAACAATAAAGAAAGACATAAAGAACCCTTCGACCTAACTCGCCCGAAGCTCCGGACACGACCAGGCTTTACCTGCCCTGATTTCTGCCATGGGATTGATTGAAGGCAGAGCATGAACAGGGTTTAGAGGCACGGCTTTCCATTCAGTCTCTTTCCAGTTCCTCTTCAAGGTTCATGAACTCATCATAACATCTGATACAGATGTATTTATCCTCAGGGCATTCTTCTTCAGAGTCCACCTTCACGCCCCCGGGTTTTGTGGTTCCGAACTTCAATATATAGAAGTGCTCTCCCAATTCGATTGGCTGCCCACATCTCGAACATAAGAAGGGCGGATTCTCAATCGAATCAGCTGCACATTCAATGCATATCAGATCGGACTTATCCCCGTGAACGTCCTTGAATTTTACCGGTTTCATTTCCTGGCTGGTATCGACGACCATTACGTCTTCCAGCAGTTCCCGCCCACATATATTGCAAAACTCTTTCTTTGTGTCGCTTCCCTTCATTATGTTACCTCTATTCCAGAGAATTTTTCATAAAATCCAGTATCAAGCCCGAAAGAGGTTTTAGTGTTTCCCCGTTTTTACTCCGTTTTATGCCCCCTCTTCGGATCCGGTCTAATTTAGATCAAATAGGATATTTAAAAATATTGATATATTAATCTGTTGTCACTTGATTCAGTATTTTCCAAACCCGGGTTTTCCTTTTCATCCCCGGAGATTTTGCACAAAAATTTTTCAGGAAGGTTTGAGTATGAAAAAAGACGGCTTAAACACCAGGTTCCGTGATTTTGCCAGCAAAACCCCTTCTTTGCGGCTCCGGATCATAGCATGTCCCCGGTAAGGCTGAGGTAGAGGGTCCAGATCCCACCCGGGGCTTTTTACTGTTTTTATTTTTATTTTATATACCCAGGTTCAAAGCCTATTTTTCCCAGGAGGATCCCCCCATATTATATAATCAAGGGGGATACACCATGATTTTTGCAATAATATCTCTTCGGTTTACGGTTGGAGCAGTTCATTACACTTCGGACAATGGGATTCTTTACCACTCCATTTTATATCCAGAAGGGGGATAAACCCATGATCCTTACAATAGTATTTGTTTGGATTTGAACTTACATCTCCGGAGAGGACCTCTGCCCCACATCCCGTGAAAATATGAATTGTTTCATCAGGTGAATCTAATTCATTTTTACTATTCAATACATTTTTATACATTTTCATTTCAAAGTTAGTTGGAAAGATATTCGAAATTTCGCAAAGTCCATATTTAAGTTCATCTAACGCTTCTTCATATTTTCCGAGTTTGCACAGGGAAAGAACCTTAAATTTCAACGCGTACTTATAAGACATCCAGTTATTTTTTTTCCATACATACGCTTTATTTATAGAAGTATCGAAGGGCATACGCCCCAGAGTATCATCAAAAACATCTATTGCACTACCAGCTTTTCCAATTTTGTAAAGAACCATACCTTTAATTAGCCAGCATTCAGTAAACTTTGGATCTTTATTTATTTCTTTGTTAAGAAAAGATAGCATTTCATCAATAGTATGAGAACTCTCGTTTTCCAGCGGATAATCCTCATTTAACATTAAAGACTCGATTAAGCCAATTACTTTATTAGGATCATTTTTTTCTTCTGTTACCCCTAATTCAGTTCCCGATGATTCAGCAGATTCATTTTTATCTGGCAATTTTATCTCTGATTGGCCCGGTTTATAATCTTCATATTTTTCAGTCATAAAATCAGAACCTTACAAATTTATACATTAGAAATCATTTTTTCTTCCAGTTTATACGATTGATATATTAAAACTCCTAAATGATAAGGGATTGCACAGTTTCCACTTAGAACAAATAATTCACCATTATTTTTCAGCTTTACTTTTGGATTTAACCTCTCACTTCATACTTTAATCCCCCATGCCCCCGGAGAAGCTCAAGTCTGATCTGACTGCTACCTTCCTCCTGAAAGCCCCTGAGAGCCTGGACTGAGGGAGCATGAAGAAACACAAGCACCTATTTAGAAAAAGCGAATGTAAGGGAAATATGAAAGCCTGCTTTTTAGAAAGGATGTTTAAAAAACAGAAATTAAGATTTGAAAAAACGGATCATTTAATACTAATTGATGTAAATATTTTGGATATGTCCAAAGCTAAAAGTGCTATTTTGGTTTTCGTTATATCTGAAATTTTTATTTTTAATTCTAGAGATGAAATTTGGAGTTCATCTTAACTTTTATTATTATCTGAACCTTATTCTTATAGCTATAACTGATTCTATGTTTCCACTTTTGCCAACTACTGGTCCATGGGCTGAATCTACTGGAAACTTGACATTTGTAACAAATCTTTTTAGTTTGTTTTTGCGGATTCTATCGTCACCTGCTCTTTTGATCGCAGCTGTAGTTTATCTTTTGACCCCAGATGATTAAAGCAGTTACTAATTCAATTGTGCATCTCGAAAGTTTTTGAACCCTTCGAACTAACCTGCCCGAAGCTCCGGGACCAGGCCTTTGTAGCTCACGGAGAACACCGCGCCATTGACCAGAGGAGAACCTCTCTTCAAAAGCCCTGAATCGATGGCCCAACCCCCCCCCACGAAATCCCCCAAACTCCCCACAAAACCCGGTTCAACCCAGGGCAACGGCACAAAACAACCAGCAAACAACCAGCAGCAAACAAGGAGAAAAGAACACAAAAGAAATCTAGGGAAATACTGGAGACTTACATAGAGACCAACTTTGGAACCGGGAATTTTAAACAAAGCAAAAATTAGAAGTATGTTACTCTCATTTGATATGAATACAAAAAAATCTTCCCCGGATCCTTATGGAAATGAAGAATCTGCTTGAAAAGCTCAAACATCTGCTTGAAAAGCTCAAACCAATACAAAAATTGCTTTCAAAAATTATTCCCATACTTCTGTTCATCTCGTTTATAGCTATTTTTATTTACATCTTATGGAAAGTTCCCCAATTGCAGGTTTCGCATTTAGATGGAGCCCTGGATGACCCCGCAAAAGTCGCTGAGTTAGAAGATAAATTCAGGTCAACCCTTGCTCAGATGTTAGGTGGAGTAGTTTTATTTTTTGGGCTTTATTTAACTCACAGGCGTGTGACAGCAACTGAAAAGACTGTAGCAATTACACAGGAAGGGCAGATCACAGAGAGATTTACGAGAGCTATTGAGCAGTTAGGGAATGACGGTCTGGAATTCAGATTGGGTGGAATCTATGCTCTTGAAAGAATAGCAAATGAGTCGAAAAAGGATCATTGGCCCATCATGGAGATTTTGACCGCCTATATTCGAAAAAACTCTCCTAATAATATAGATGAAGATGAAAAAGCGGGAGGTAAAAAATTATCAATTGATACCAAAGCAGCACTCGATGTTTTGGGAAGAAGAAATAGAGAACATGAGAAGAATGAATTTCGGGCATTTGACTTGAGCATTACTTATTTGGGAGGGGCTAATCTTAAAGGAGCGAACCTTGAAGGGGCGAACCTTAAAGCGGCGAACCTTGAAGGGGCGAACCTTGAAGCGGCGAACCTTAAAGCGGCGAACCTTAAAGCGGCGAACCTTAAAGCGGCAAACCTTAAAAAAGCTAATCTTGAAAGAGCGAACCTTGAAGAGGCTTTCCTTCTGGGAACTGAGTCTTACTTTGGAGGGGCGATCCTTGTAGAAGCAAACCTTAAAAGAGCAAACCTTAAAAGAGCAAACCTTGTAAGGGCTAATCTTAGAAGGGCAAACCTTGTAAGAGCTAATCTTAAAGGGGCGAACCTTGAGAGAGCTGACCTTGTAGGAGCTTACCTTGACGGGGTAAACCTTAAAAAAGCTAATCTTGAAAGAGCGAACCTTGAAGAGGCTAAATTTAATAATGGTCTCGTAATATGGGGCACGACTAACCTTAAAAAAGCTAATCTTGAAGGGGCGAACCTTAAAAGGGCTGATCTTAAAAAAGTTAACCTTAAAAGGGCTAGCCTTAAAAAGGCGAACCTTAAAGAGGCTGACCTTGAAGGAGTTAACCTTGTAGGAGCTAACCTTGAAGAGGCGAACCTTGAAGAGGCGAACCTTAAAAAAGCTTCCCTTATAGGGTCTTTCCTTATATGGACTCTGACCCACTTCAGAGAAGCTAACCCTAAAAAGGACAATGAATTTTCCTACTCGATATGGGTTTGGGCTAACTTTGGAGAAGCTAATCTTAAAAGAGCGAACCTTGAAGGGGCGAATCTTGAGAGGGCACACCTTAAAAGGGCAAATCTTGAAGGGGCACACCTTAAAGGGGCACACCTTAAAGGGGCTGGCCTCGAAGGGGCATTAAATTTATCACTAGAACAACTTTTGGAAGTGGAAACTCTTTATGAAGCAGAACTAGACGAAGATCTTCGCAAACAAGTAAAGGAAAAAATCCCTCATCTTTTTGAAAAAATGGATTCATCATCTTAAGAAATAGTAACCTTTCGAATCCGACTCTTTTTTCCCTTCTCCTTTTCCGATCCCTAGCTTCTTTTCCTATCCTCCAAACCCACCTTATTATTTTCTGAACCCTTCGACCTAATGAGCCCGCTGCAATAGACCGATCAGCCAGAATCCCACCCTGCGGAGATCACCTAGAGCGCCATATGCACAAAGTGGGTTTGAGGGCAATAGTACTCACAAACTCAAACTCATGGAATAAATCTTATTTTTAAAAGGATAGGAATTCAAGGTTCTTCAAAATTTTTATATAGTTGTGAGGTTAAGTAAAACTATGCTATTAATAGTCATGGGCGTTGGGATATGATCTCTATAGAATGTGAAGATGTAATAAATCAATATGCTAATCCCGATTTGGTTTTTCAGGGCGGTCAAAGAGTCGTTTATAAAGTTCTGCATCCAGAATATGGAACAGCAATAGTAAAAATTGGCAGATATAAAACACCTGATAGCCAAGATGGATGGGAAATTGAAAGAATTGAGAGAGAAATAGGTCTACTTAAACAAATTGATTCTATTTACTATCCTAAAAACTTTAGTTTTGAAATAATATCTGATTTTAGATATGTTATTGTTGAAGAATTTATCGAATCTACTTCTTTAGCTAATTGTATGGATAGATTTCAAAATCCTGTTGAGATCGTGGATTTAATTAAAGACCTTATTTTGGGTTTGAAAGTTATTTGGGATATGAATGTTGTTCACCGCGATCTTAAGCCAGATAATATTTTAATTACTCCAAGTGGATTGCCAAAAATAATTGATTTAGGTATTGCCAGAAGTTTGGATAGTAAATCTATTACCAAAACCATATTTGGCGGTCCGTGTTCCACGGATTATGCAGCCCCAGAGCTACTTAAATACAACAAAAAGTTAATCGATTTTAGAACCGATCAGTACAATCTTGGCATAATTTTAGTACAATTGCTATTGAAAGGAATGCATCCATTTGATCCTAAATTAGTTGGGGGCAACTCTGTCCCACAGAATATTTTGGCTAACAACTGGTACAGAGAAGTGTTTGATAATAAAAATCTATTACCAATTCGTTCTGTTGTTTTAAAGTTACTTGGTTATCAACCGTATCAAAGATTTAGAACTCATGAAATGTTAATGAGGGAAATTGAGTCTTGTTCAGGGTGTTTATATGAGGTTTGAAATTTATCATCAACTCGGACATAATAATAAATGGAATATAGAGAGTATTCAAGATGAAAATACCGGCGAGGGGGTCATTATCTCCCCACGGAATATGAATATAAAAAAAGTTGAAAACTTAGATCCCGAAATTAAGAGGAAAGCTATTTTTGACCCGCAGATATTTGATCCTCATGTAGTTAATAAACAAATGTCTACTTATAATTTTTATCCAAATACACTAATGACGGATGGATTTGATACAGGAAAATATTCAGAATATTCTTCAATATACGCGAGCGAATGTATTGATTTTCAAATTAAAAACGATTTTAAATTTCTTGTAATTCCTACAAGATATTATGAAGGAATGCCATCAGTAACAGATTTAATCGAGTTTCAGAATGAGCATTATGTAAATCCTTTCTTGACACATATAAAAAATGAAGGAGTTGATAAGGACCTAATTGTTCAAGTAGTTTTGAACCTTAACTCCGCCGCAAATA
>DUKH01000143.1 GCA_013329415.1 Methanosarcinaceae archaeon
ATAAGTCTGGAAGGAATAAGTCCTGAAGATTTTTTTTCTGCTTGCTCCGGTTTTCCCTGTCCATGGTCAGATTTGCCTTAGTTTCGGCAAATGTGTCCCGCACTTTAGCCCGGCTTTTCCTGTATCAAATCGTAGGAGTGTATGCGCAATAAATACCTGGCATTTACTTCCCATCTCTTTGCAGTCTCTCTGCACACCGAATTCTGAAAAAATATCTACTTAGCCAAAGTTGCGCTCCGAAATGGAAGCCGCCATGTGGGGGCCATAAATTCTTTTTCCATGGATGATCTCATCAAATATTTTCCGGATGAATATGGGAAATGAGTGAAGTTTTGAGTGGGTTATTTTTTGTTTTTTTATAGAGATTAAGGTTCAATAATAGATATAATATTGATCTTTGGTGCTCTATAGATGGTATTATGGATTTTTTATCTATTTATGCCACTTTTAAGCTTTTATTTTTTAAAATAATATAATTTGAGCCTCTATTGTTTTTAATAAGTGTTTTAAAGCTTATTTTTTTCATGCCAACACTCTCTTAAAATATCTTACGTTAATTATATATTAGTTAGAATGTTTGTTATTATGATGGGGGTAGCTTTGTTCCTGATTATGCTGCCTTTACGGGGTTTGTATTTAATTTTTCATCGAATGTGGGTGGTATGGGTTTATGAAAATGAATATAAGGTTAATGTTTCTGTTGATATGTGTTGCTCTTATGACGGTCATTGCATCAAATCCTGCAGCGTCTGATGCCTTAACAGTCAATAAGATAACGGCGGTGACATCTGACATTGGGGACGACGGGGGGCCTGTCTGGTCTCCTGATGGGGATGAAATCCTTTTCCGGAGGGGCGGGGAACTCTACAGGGTATATTCGAATGGCTCGAGAGAAACCCGGCTAACCGAGACCGAAGGAAAGGTTGGGGATTATTCATGGTCTCCCGAAGGGAATAAAATTCTGTATACTCTTGTAGTTGAAGAGGAGTTTAATTCCGATATATGGGTCATGAATGCCGACGGGTCGTCTGCGACCAGGCTGACAGTTCCGACGGAAGAATATGTGGAACCGACAAAAAATGATTTTGGGACCTGGTCTCCTTCAGGTTCGAAAATAGCCTATACTTCCGTGCTTGGCCTTCACTCAAGCAACCTTATTGTAATGGAGCCGGACGGTTCCGGTAAACAGAGCCTTGCAGGTTTCAGTGGTAATTATTTCTCTACTGTTGCCTGGGCTCCCGATGCATCAAAGCTTGTGTTCGAATCGGATTCGGTTGAGTTCGGAAGATATATCGGGGTTGTAAATTCCGATGGAAGCGGCCTGACCACAGTAGCATATGGATATCTGACTCCTCAAACCCAGTCCTGGCAGCCAGAGCTGTGGTCCCCTGCCGGTTCAAAAATTTTGTATTCCTCTTATGAAAACGACCCGGAGGAAAAGTTGTTCAGGGACATATTCACCGTAAACGCTGATGGGTCAGGGAAAACCTCTTTGACGGCAACTGACTCGGATAACCGTAATCCGCGTTTTTCACCGGATGGAAGCAGGATCGTCTTCGTGTCCGATAGGACCGGAAACAAAGACATCTGGGTCATGGACACGGACGGGGAGAACAAAGTGCAGATGACTGTCAGTCCGGCATCTGACGACTGTCCCGTATGGAGCCCTGACGGCACAAAGCTTGCCTTTTGTTCTGACAGGTCAGGGAATTCTGACATCTGGATAATGGAGCTCTCCGAAGGCGCTTCCGGGGGTGTTCCCACTCCTGAGAATGCTCCATTGCCAAACATAACCGATCTTACGGTTGACCCTTCGGATGAAGTTCCCGAAGACAGGACCGCCACCATCTCCGTAACCGTAATAAATGACGGTGGAATGTCATCCGAGGGCTATATCACTGTTTCTTTCCCGAACGATGAGGAAATATTGAGTGTTACGGGCACCGGCGGCGAGTACAATAAATTTTATCCCAAAGGCAGTTCTATCTACGGAAAGAACGGCATTTCCTTTTTTTCAGAAGATCCGATGGGCTAGCTCAAGGAACTTAACTGGGGCTCAGGCCAGGAAGAAACCCTGACTATTGAAGTGAAACCGAATTCAGGTTCGAATGAAATCCTGTTCTTCGCAAGAGCAGCTTTGAAAAATAATGCCACGGGCAATTATGAGGTCAATCCGCTTTCCTCGGCCGATCTTGACCAGCAGGGCTGGTACGTATATTCTCACTCCATTCCCGTGACCGCTAATTCTCCTGATTCCGGGGTTCCTGACTCTCCTGATTCTAATAATACCGCACCAGATGGTCCAGAATCCAATGATCCTGTATCAGCTGATCCTGAATCCAATGATCCTGTATCAGCTGACCCCAAATCAGCTGCTCAGACTCCTGATTTGATCATAGAGGACATTTCATGGGAACCTGCTAATCCTTATGAAAAAGACAATATGACTTTTGAGCTTACGGTGGCTAACAGGGGTTCCGGCCCTTCAGGAAGTTTCGGTGTAAAATGCTATGTTGAAGAGGATGAAGTGTCTTCAGATTCAATTTCCGGACTCGAAGCAGGTTCAAATACTACCTTTACATTTGACTGGGTTCCACCATCTTCAGGTGACCTGAATATAAAGGCGGTTGCAGATGGGGGTAATCAGGTTCCTGAATCTGATGAAGGAAATAATGAAAAAGTAGAGCCATTTACCGTGAAAGCTCTCAACACCTCTTCATCTTCCAGCTCTTCCTCCAGTTCTTCCTCATCCAGCGGTGGTAGTGGAGGCGGTGGAGGTGGTGTCTCTCCCGAACCTGCCAGCAACGTTGAGGTAAAGGAACTCTCTCAGGAATTCATAACCAACGGCAACCAGGCGAAATTCGAGTTTCCGCGAAACGTGTCCTGTATCGCCTCTGTTGAGTTTGAACCTAAGCGGAGTTTCGGAAAGGTAACCACTGTTGTTGAGATGTTGAAAGGACAGTCCAGGATTGTCCCAACGCTTCCTTACGGTACGGTTTACAGGCATGTTAACATCTGGGTGGGAAACCAGGGAACTGCAGATCCGAAGAACATTGAAAACGCGGTTGTCAGCTTCAGGGTGGAGAAGAATTGGATTGACTCTAACGGGGTTGACGAATCCGAAATAGGACTTAGCAGGTACAGTGAAGAAAAGTGGGGTGAGCTTTCTACCCGGAAGGTCGGGGAAGATGACAGGTATGTTTACTTTGAAGCTGAGACGCCCGGATTTTCTCCATTTGCGATAACAGTTCCTGGTACTTCTGTTTCTGGAGTCGATGGAGGGGTGGACGAGAAGTCTCAAGTCTTGTCTTCGGTCTCAAAAACGGATTCCGAACAGACAAATATGTTAGCTGAAGGAGCCGAAACTTCGGGAGTTGAGTCTACTGCAGCGGAAGAAACCGGAACTTCTCTGATTTCAGGTAACAAATCGAAAATATTAATCTGGATCGTTTTTTATTCTTCTTATTAAGCAGACCTAATCCTTTTAGTTGCTATTTCTGGAAGGCTGATTTTTGTTTCAGAAATAACATGCGAAATTATAATTCGTTAATTATATAATATAGTGTACAATTGTTATTATGGCATGGGGAAGTTGGCTTCGATTCTGTTTTTTTGTGGAGTTATTCCATTTTTTCAATTGAAATAGGGGATGTGTATCTATGGGGCTTAGTACGAAAGTAGTTTCTCTCTTGATTTGTACTGCTTTTCTGACGATTGTAGTATCGAATGTACCAGCGGCTGATGCTATAACTGTTGAGAAATTAACGGCTGTGACCTCCAACACTGCTGATGAATGGTGTTATCCAGCCTGGTCTCCTGATGGAGATGAAATTCTTTTTCGGAGAGATGGAGAACTATATAAGGTATTTTCTGACGGTTCTGGAGAAACCCATTTAACTAATACGGGTGGGAATGTAGGATTTTATTCCTGGTCTCCCGATGGAAGTAAAATTTTGTATTCTTCTATCACTGCAAATTACGCTTGTGATCTTTGGGTAATGAATTCAGACGGATCTTCAGCGACTAGGGTGACGTCTTCAACAGGGGAACAGGGATATGGATATGGGTGTGGAGCTTGGTCTCCCGATGGTTCTAAAATAGCCTATGTCTCCGAAGGTGAGGCTTTTGGTGGAGATATCTATCTAATCGTAATGGATCCAGATGGATCAAATAAACAGGCTATTGAAAGCCTCGGTTATGATGTTCCACTTTACTCTATAGCCTGGTCACCTGATTCATCAAAAATAACATTTTATACAAATTCGGAATATGATGGTATATATATTGTAAATTCCGATGGAAGCGGGCTTATCAGGGTTGCATACGGATGTATTGAACCTCAAACTAGTTCCTGGCAGTCAGAAGTGTGGTCTCCTGACGGTTCAACAATATTATTCTGTCATCCTATATTTGATGGTTTTGACGATGCTATATTTGCCGCAAAAGCCGACGGATCAGGTACAACTCAGTTGACGGAAGGAATAAATAGTTGGACGCCACGTTTTTCACCTGATGGAAGTAAGATTGTATTCGAGTCTGAAAATGACATCTGGGTTATGGATGAGAACGGTGATAATAAAGTACGGTTGACTACCAGTCTAGCATTGGATAAATGTCCAATGTGGAGTCCGGATGGCACTAAGATTGCTTTTTGTTCTGATAGGGATGGTTATAATAATATTTGGGTGATGGATTTAGGGGAAATTGAATCTGATGGGGCAGATTTGACTATAACAGATATCTGGTGGGATTTGGAGAATCCAAGAGTTGGAGATGAAATAACTTTTTCATATAAAGTTGAAAATGTTGGTAGCAAAGATACCACATCTGAATTTAACAATTTTTTGTATATTGATGGTGAAAGGTATGGCATTTCCTCAAGGGGTTCCTTAAAAGCTTTGGAAAGCAAAGATAGATTTTTCACACATACTTGAAATGCAGCTTCAGGAGAGCATGAAATCAAAGTTGTCGCTGATGGTCATGAAGAGATAGACGAATACAAAGGCAACAATTTTTTAGTTAAAACTTTAAAAGTTGCAAATCTAGAAGGTAGAATTTTATCGGGAAGTAATAAAGAAGGTATATATGATGTAGCAGTAACTTTATCTCCTGGTGGTTTTACCGCAACCACATCGCCTAATGGATTTTATTCTTTTGCAAATTTGCCTGCCGGAGAGTATACTATAGAAGCCAGCAAGGATGGCTATATCTTCGATTCCGTTGAAGTTGGTGTTAATGAAGATGTTGCGGAAGTTGCACCAATAATATTTGGTGATCTTGACTCTTCTAAGATAAATGCTGAAATTGTTCAGGAACTTAACTTCGATGAAATAGCAGGAACGTATGTAGTTGGCGATAAAGTGCCAATTACATATACTATAAAAAATTCAGGTGAATATGAGCATACATTTCACGCTTCCTGCTCATTGAACCCCAGAGATGGGAGCAGTAAGGTTTGGAATACTTCATGCGAAATGTTATCTCTGAAACCGGATGAAGAAAAAAAGATAACTCTGATCTGGGAAGTTCAACCAGCTGCTTCTCATGTCTTATACAATGTAAATATTGGGGTATGGGCTACTCGACAAAATACCTGCTTGTCTGATAATTTGGATAAGAGGACATATTATGATGTCTTTAAGGTAATAGATGGTGAAACCTCTGTTCAGGGTTGGTATTTGAGTTTTGAAAATTCCAGAAAAGTGATGGTGGATGGGGCTACATATACTGCAGTGCCAGCCTATAAACAATCTGAAGGAATTTCTTCTTGGTTGATTTTAAACGAGGACAGTGATGTAGAAGATGACCCTCTTATCTACAAGAAGGCAGCAGAGGCAGCTGAAGTTAGTTCTCAGATAACTCCTGATACGACTGAAAGTTTAGTTGTGGTAAGAGATGCATTCGATGAGTTCTCTGATTATTCTTTTTTGGCCAAATACGTGCTATGGATTCGTGATACCGCCTCAAATTTGCTTGGAAAATATATTTTAGTTGCTTCCACGGGTGGAGGTTCTCTTGCAACTGAAATGTCTGCAACTCAAGCTACAAAAGTTGCTTCAAAAGAAATTTTAGATGAAATGGCTGACAAACTGATTGAGGACTTGGAGGGCCTGCCGAAAGCTCAGATTACTGAAGGAAAGGTTAAGCAAATTTTTTGGACTGCAGGCGTTATGGAGTTAAGTTCTGCTTCGTCTAAGTTAGACAGAGCAATAAAAGTAATAGAAGATCATGACTCTAACAGTCTCTGGAGTTACGAAGAAGCCAATTCATATTATTCAGAGTACTCACAAGCTGCGATTATAGGAATGAGTAACATGGAGTTAATAAGAGGTTTGCAGCCAGGTTCAGATCTCTGTTCTCAGATCAAAGATGCAACTTTTAATGCAGTAGAAGGGGCAGCAGGTGATATGATTGAATTTGATGACCTCAAATTTTATCAATCATTTGAAAGTGCTGTTGGTGACATGGAAGCAGTACAAAATGCTGCAAAAAAGCGCTTTCAATATGAGGAAGAATTCAAAAGAATGAATATGGTATTTAATGAAAATGCAGAGAAGCTCCAGGAAGAGGCCCTAAAAAATCCAGAAATAAAAGGTATTGCTAACTGTCCGGTTACTTTACATGTTTATGATTCTAATGGAAGACACACAGGGTATAATTCAGAAGGAGGTGAATTCGGAATACCCAATTCATATTATTTGGCTGGATATGAAAAGAGTGTAAATAATGTAAACGTTACAATACCCGAATCAATTGTACTTTACGATATAAATGAAGATTACAGATTTGAAATTCATGCCAATTTTTCTGAAGAAGATAAACTCTCTCCAGAAAATCAGCGCTTCAATTTTACTTTAATTCTACGTACTGAAGATAAGACTACAAATGTGATTTATGAAAACGTATCTCTCACAGAGAATACAATCGCAATTCTTCCTGCTAATATCACAACTACAGAGCATACAATGTCAATTGATAATGACGGAAATGGGGTTGTAGAAATAACGAGAGAACCGACAAAGGTTACAGTTACAACAGAGGATGGGACGGTTGAATATCCTCTTGCTGACTTTACCGCAAATAGAACATCTGGAGATAACCCCTCAACTGTTCAATTTACAGATTTATCCACTGGCAGCCCAACATACTGGGCCTGGGACTTTGATTCAGACGGAACTGTAGACTCCGAAGCTCAGAATCCTGTCTATACCTATGAACAGGCGGGGAATTATTCAGTCTCCCTTACCGTAAGCAATGAAAAAGGCAGTAGCTCTGAGGTCAAGGGGAACTTTATCGAAGTATATGAAACCGGGGACGAAGAAGGGATCAAAAACGTCATAGAAACACTGGAAGCTGATGAAAGCTTTACAACTTTTGTTTCAGCTCTTGAAGCTGCTGATCTCTCCACAATCCTCAGCAGTGAAGGTCCCTTCACTGTCTTTGCACCTACGGACGACGCATTTTCAGCCCTGCCGAATGAGACTATTGAAGCGCTACAGAACGACACCGATATGCTGACACAGATCCTCCTCTACCATATGGCTGATGGGAAAGTGATGGCTGCAGATCTTGCCAGCCTCGTTAGTATTTCTACTATACAGGGTGAAGACATCGCCATCAGTGTGAAAGAAGACGGTAGGATGTTTGTAGAGGATGCCGAAATTATCCTGACAGATGTTGAAGCTAGCAACGGTGTTATCCAGGCAATTGATTTGGTGATGATCCTGCCGGAAGAAGATGAAGAAACTCCCGAATCCCCGTCCACTGAACTTCCGGATTTGATGATTCAATCTGTCATTCGAGATATTTCGTACCCGAAGATGGGAGATGCAATAACTTTCGATGTACGTGTATATAATGAGGCTCCTGTACCCGCTGGAAGTTCTACTCTTGGATTTTATGTTGACGGAGTTGAGATTGAATCCGAGTATATCCCCGAACTTGAAGCCTACTCAGGATTCATACAAACTTTTAGCTGGGTGGCAGACAGGGTCGGAGATGTTCAGGTATCTTTCGTGTCACATGCCGATTTTGAAGTTGCAGAAAGGGAGCCGCCAGCTAATGAAAAGACAATAACCTTTAATGTCGGTTCTCCAGATCCAAATTCTGGTTCAGATACTCCTGAAAATGATAGTTCCTCGGAGAATCGCGACGGTTCTTCTTCCTCCTCCTCCAAATCCTCTTCCTCCGGTGGCGGCGGAGGTGGCGGCGGAGCCGGCTCTCCAGAACCTGCCAGCAACGTTGAAGTAAAAGAACTCTCCCAGCAGTTCGTCACTAACGGGAACCACGTTAAATTCGGATTCCCGAGGAATGTGACCTGCATTACCTATGTTGATTTCGATCCGAAGAGGAGTTTAGGGAAGGTGACTACCATTGTGGAAATGCTGAAAGGTGTCTCTAAGGTAGTCTCAACGCCTCCTTCAGGCATGGTCTACAGGAATGCTAACATCTGGGTTGGAAATGCAGGGACTGCAAGTCCGGATAACATTGAAAACGCAGTTGTGGGGTTCAGGGTGGAAAAAGCCTGGATCGCCTCAAATGGGGTCGACGAATCCGAAATAAGGCTTTGCAGGCACAGTGAAGAAAAGTGGGGTGAGCTTTCTACCCGGAAAATCAGGGAAGACAGCAGTTATGTTTATTTTGAAGCCGAAACTCCCGGCTTTTCGCCTTTCTCAATAACTGTTCCTTCTCTGAAGGGGGGAGTTGCAGGTTCTGCTGCATCGGCACCTGAAGGCGAGGATATTGTCAGGGGAGAATCAGGTGAGGTCTCGAGTGAAAACGATTCCTTTGTGCTGGAAGCTTCGGCAGTTGAGGTGGAAGATGGGGAAGAAGGTGCAGGGACATCCGGAAGCATGACAAAAATATTGCTGTCTTTTGGGCTGCTTTCGCTTATGATCCTGATCGGATTTATGGTTTCAAGGAAGCAAAGTTGAACACTTTGCTCCTTTTTGCCCTTTCTTTTTTTGGATCCGGAAGTTTTCCGCTTGCTTCGGATTGGGAGTCTCCTGTTTGTTCTGATGAATTTTCCGGGGAACCTTAAATTGAACCTTACATTGAACCTTACATCAACCCTGTCAGTACGACCCCTGCTCCCATAAGCGCCACACAGCTGACGGCTGCAATATCCGTCTTATTCCATTCGAGCCTGTGTTTTTCCACACTCTGCCTGTTCCGGTAGCCCCGCATGTCCATGGTCAGGCCAAGGACCTGGGTCCGCCCAAGGGAGTTTGCTACCAGGGGGACGAGGATCGGTTTTACGCTCCGGATTTTTCCGCGGAGGCCGGTTCCGGGGTTATAGCCCCTTGCGAGCTGGGCTTCGTGGATCTTCTGGCCTTCTACCTGGAGGCTCGGGATGAAGCGAAGCGCGATTATGAACATGAGGACGTAGTCCACCGGGACGTGGATGGCGAGCAGGGCTTTCATGAGGTCGCTTGGCTTTGTGGTGATTACCAGGAGCTGGAAGGCAAAAAGCATGGCGAAGAAGCGGAGGGAAAGGACCAGGCCAAAGTCAAGGGCTCCGGTTGTTATGGGAACCATCCCGGCGGCTGCAAAGCTCCCAGGCGGGATGAGGTAGCCGATGGTGGCCCCGCTCTTAAGGGTAAATACGGTGAGCAGGATCAGGGTGACGCTCAGGAAGACCAGGAGCTTTAGCTGGCGGAGGAGTTCCTGCTGGAGCCCGGCTTTAAGGGAAGCCAGGAAAATTCCCAGTACCATGATGGCCAGGAAGGTGGAGTCCGTTGAGAGCACGCTGAGCGCTATGATCCCTGTGACTGCTGCAATTTTCGAAAGCGGGTTCATTCGGTGTAAGAAGCTGTCCCTGTTGATGTACTGCATAATTTCTTTCATGCACACATGCCCCCTCTGTTATTTTCTGAGATATTTTCGGTGTTATTTTCCTTGATCCTGCCTGTGATGCTTGCTGCGGCAGTTCCGTTGAGAGCCGTTCCCTGTGCTGCTCCCCTTGCTGCTCCCTTTGCTTTATCTTCAATGATTTTTCCGGATTCCATGTGGATGACCCGTTCGGCGTAGTTTTCCACAATCTGCATGTTGTGAGTCACCATCACGATGGTGTGCCCTTCCTGCTGGAGCCGACACATGAGCTGCATCATCCGGTCGGACTCTTCGGCGTCCAGGCCAGTGGTTGGTTCATCGAGCACGATCAGTTCGGGGCGCATGGCAATCACGCAGGCAACAGCCAGTCGCTGCCTTTCTCCCCGGCTCAGATGGCGGGGGAAGACCTTTTCCTTTTCTTCAAGCCCTACGAGTTCCAGGGAACGGGTGATTGCCTCTCTGTCTCCCCCTGCGCCGATGTTGTTTAGTCCAAAGGCGATTTCGGCTTCAACTGTGTCTTCGAAGAGCATGTTGTCCGGGTTCTGGAAGACCAGGCCGGTGTGCCTTACCAGCTCGTTTATCTGAGTCTGTCCGGTATCTAACCCTTTAACGCTTACACTTCCCGAACGGGGTTTAAGAAGGCCGTTGAAGTGCTTTACCAGGGTTGTCTTCCCTGACCCGTTTTCCCCGAGGATGGCGATGAACTCCCCTGGATAGATGTCCAGGTCGACGGCTTCGAGGGCCCGTACTTCGTCATAGCGCTGTGAGAGCTGCTTTACGGAGATGATCGGGAGTGTATTGGGTTTTATCCCCGAAGGAGGTAGGTCTGTTGTTCTTTCCTCCGGGGTTTGATGTGGTTTTTTATCGTGAGTTTCGGATATTGTGGGTTTGGTGGGGCTTTCGGCGGGAAGTTCGGCAGGTCCGGCGCCGGGAGCAGTGAAACCTTTCGGGCTTTTTACATCTCTTATCCTGCCTTTTTCAAGGAGCACTACCCTGTCCCCGATTTCCAGGAAGGCTTCCACGTTGTGGTCCACGATTATGATCGTCTTTCCTTCCTCTTCTTTTAGCTTTTTCAGGATGGAAAAAACTCTTTTTACAGCGTTTGTGTCCATTTCCGAGGTTGCTTCGTCCAGGATGAGGACTTCGGTGTCCAGGGCAAGGGTGGCCGCAAGGGCTACTTTCTGCTTCTGGCCCCCGGAAAGGGTATGAGGTGCCCGGTGTTTCAGGTGGCTGATCTCGCAGAGCCGCATTACTTCTTCCAGCCTGCGTCCTATTTCAGCTTCGGAAAAACCGCGGTTTTCAAGGCCTGAAAGGATTTCTTCTTCGACGCTCGTGAAGATGAGCTGGGACTCGGCATCGTCAAAGACCATTCCCACATGCCGGCTCAGTTCTTTCATGCCGTCGAATTCCCCGATGGCTTTTCCTTTAAACGTGATGTTCCCTTTGAAGGTGCCCCCGATTTCCTGGTGGAGGATACCAGCCAGGGCGAGGGCAAGGGTGGTTTTCCCGGCTGCACTGTGGCCGGTGACCAGGAGCAGTTTTCCGGCAGGGACTTCAAGGCTGATGTTTTCCAGAGTCGGCTTTTCCGCTGTGCCGTAGGTGTAGGAGAAGTCCCTGACCTCTATCATGCTCTTCCCCTCGCAAGGACCTTTGAGGCTGGCATGTAAAGGATCTGGGCAATAATTGCGTTGGCGATTGCGGTCCCGATTACGATGGGGATTACGGCTGCGACAAAAGCTCCCATGGTTGCAAACTTCAAGAGGATTGTCGGGGCTATCATCACCATAGCCACGATGACAAAGGTGGTCCCGCTGGCAAGGGTCCCGACAAGGGTTGCCAGGGCAGGGGAGAAGGAAAGCCGGCTTTTGGAAGCTGTGAATGCAAGCAGGCAGACCACAGCTCCAACAGGTTCGCTGATAAGGTTTGCAGGCGGGAAGATGGAGTGGCTGAGAAGCGCACACACTATTCCTGCTACTACCCCGATCCCTATTACTTCCTTGAAGGTGGGCACCACGAGGATTACGGCAAGACAGTAAAAAGCGATTACAAGGTTCGAGACAATGGGTCCCGGGATTACCAGGGATAAGTAGCGCACGATTGCGCCAACTGCTAATAAAATTCCAACGACAGCAATATCCTGAGATTTCATTAAGATCCACTTTCCATTATTGTTGATTGTTACCGTGTAATTGTCCTGTGACTGGCGAACAGTGAAAAACCATTAGACATAATAATACATCAAAGCATACTAATGTACATTAATATATATAACTTATGCTTTGGGTCCCTTATTTGTGGTATTTGCTTCGTTCAGGTTCCGTTTATCTGATCAAGGTTCACTCCATTTTCGGCGGGCAATAAACATCTCAGTACAAATCCAGACAACATTTAAAATATATTTTAACAGGAAAACTGATCTGTGGGGCAGGACATAAAGTAACAATGAAGTTATTCGGGAACTGAAGTTTTCGGAAAATGAAGTTATTTGGGGGTCTGGTATGTCTTCGGAGGAGCAAAGGAGTCTTGATGAGATAAGGGGTATTGAGGAAGGGCTCAAAGCGGCTTATACAAGAAATACGAAAGAAGCAGTCGAAGCTTTTGATAGGCTCAGGGATTTTGCCATCAGGTTGATCTACCTGAACGTTACCGCGGAGCACGAACTTGATGCCAAAGCACTTATAGTGTCCATCGGAGATATGGGAAAGATAACTGCCGAACATAGAATGGAAATTGCATCAGTGGCCGCGAGCCGTGCTCTTGGGGCCATAGCCGCGGAGGCTGCGAGCCAGAGGCGGGATGCTCTCGCAATAAAAGCCGTATCAGTTCTTGGAAGCCTTTCCCGGGAACTTGCCGCCAGGGGGATGGACACGGCAGCAAAGAGTGCAGCCGAATCTCTAGGGAAGTTCGGAGCGATATCGGCAAGGATGGGGGTCGAAAACCAGGTAACACTTTCCGAAATCTACCTCATGCAGCTGGTCAGGGAGGCCATGGAGGAAGGTTTATCTGAAACAGGAATAATAGCTGTGGCTTTCCTTGGAGAGGTGGGGGCAGTTTCGGTTGAAAACAAACTCGAGGAAAGTGCCATAGGGGGTTCAATCCTCCTTGAGGAACTCGGGATTGCCGCTGTCAGGGAAAACCACGAACCTGAAGCAAAGGTTGTGATAAACGCCTTTGAAAAACTGGGCAAGGCCTCCTCCATGCATGGCATGAAAAGCTTGCTCTTCCAGGCAGCCTGGTCCGTGGAAACAATCCGTGTCCTTGCCGAGGATAAGGGCATGAATGCCATATCTCGGATAGCAAAACTTACCCTGGAATCCGTAAAAGCGGCCGGTGCCCAGGACGAGGAGCAAATCCTGGAAAAAATCCAGGATATCAAGAAATTCCACCGAAAGATTATGGAAAAAAGCTGATGTCCGGAAACAGTTTCAAAAACGATGTTATTCCCCGTTTTATTCTTTTCCTCTCTGCTTCAAAAGAGGGGTAAAATCTTAAAAAAGCAATAGCTTAAAAAAACTCGTAAATCAAAAATCAAAACATTTAGAAATCAAAAATCTTAGAAAAGAATTGGGTTTGGTGCTCCGGCCGGGATTCGAACCCGAGTCTTCGGCTCGAAAGGCCGGAATGATTGGCCGGACTACACTACCGGAGCACGTTTGTCACCTTACTGCGAGACCAACAATATACCTTGTAATATATAAATCTGTCCCTTTTTTGTGGAAGTTGGGTTTTAAATATTTTTACTTTTGATTCCTTTTAGGTGAATGCTCTTATTCCTGTATTGACATTCTCAATTATGTGTCAAAGAACATGCCGGAATTAGCATTCTGGAAATTCTGTATTCGTTAAACTTTTCGCCATTTTTACGAGATTAAACTCCAGTCCACCTGTTCGGATTGAACCGGATCTTTTCGAAATTATGAAAAAAGGCATTCAAATGAGTCTTTTAATCTCTGATCAAGGCACATCTCAGAAAAACTAACTCTTTTGATGTTTTTGTGTGCTGAAACTTAGGAAGATAAATACAGGAGGATAAAGCCTGCAAAAATGAAAAAAAGGAAAGAAGATTTAAACTGGGTAGAACCGCAGTTTAATCAGTTTGTTCCCGCTGTTTTCCAACTGCCAGAAGTAATCCAGTTCACTAAAACCATTTTCACCCAGCCAGCCCATATAATCGAAAATCCACATTTCCTTTGTATTTTCCGGGTAGAGCAGTTGTCCGAGATCATCAACTTTGGTGTTGTGGTCGATCACTTCGTCTTCTGTTATATAGAAGATGTCTGAAGCATCCGTCCATTCTTTGCTGCGTTTGACTGATACCGTGCCTACGTCCAGATAGTAGTAAACGGATTTATCAGTATCGTTGACATACTGCATCCAACCAGTTATATTCGTGTATGCGGCTTCGTTTGGCTTGCCTTTTACAGTTATGTAAACAGCATATTTCCCCTCGGGTAATATGAATGAACCGGTACCGTCACATGCGTTTCCGTCAGTGACTTCATAATCGGTTCCTGTGTTCTCTACATCTATTCTTATGCCATCAAGTACGGTTCCGTCCAGGAGTGTAAAGTTCATGCCTGCTGTGCTTTCGGGCACGAACATGGTACTTCCGCCACCGCCTACTCCATTAAAGTCGGCTTTCTTTCCTATCAGGTTTAGAGTGTAGTGAAATCCATTATAATCGTCTATTCCTTTCGGTGCCGCTGCTGCAACCGATACCATCAGTCCAGCGCATAGAAGCACTGCTGTAATTCCTAATGTCAGTATTTTCTTCACTATTTATATACCCCCGTTCTCTATTTATCAAGACTATATGAGGAATTTTGGGTTAACTGTTCAATAGATTTTACTTGTATATAAAATTCAAAGAAATTTTGTTACTTATCTTTCTTATATTACTAAATTTTTTTACAAATTAATGTTCCATATTTTTCCTTTCAGATGAAATAATATGAGATATTTTCAGTCTCAGTAAAGTATATATCTAAATTTGAGGAAGGTTCCATTTTCTGGAATTTTGGGGTCTTACAAATTGAAGGAAAGAACTTTTTATGAATTCACTTCCAGCTTCTCCTTTTCAGGGAACTTCCTTGATCATATTTTGAATATTGTTGAAATTGTTGATCATATTATGTTTTATGATGTAAAAGAAAATTCTATCCTATCTTTCAATTTAATTTTTTTTTAAAGAAGCTTCATAAAATAATTTTCCAATTTTTGCGATCTTTTCGGGAAATTCTCTGCATATTTCCTTAGGCTATTTTTATACTGATTTCGTTTGTATCCCACCCCTACTATTCAGTCTATGTGTTTTTAGCCTTTATTTAAGCCGGTTTATCCTTAAAAGGGTAAAAATGGACTTTGAAATCATTTTGAGGGGAAAATGGAAGTTAATATCTGTTTATTTCCTTATATTGGCTTGTAAAGTGGGAAGTGGACCAACAACCCCCAAAAGACAAAGTATCGACTTATTAAAAATATACATTTTATATTAACTAATTTTTTTGTAAAGAATTTATTGTAATGAATTTATTGTGGAGACTTTATGTGGAGAATTCATTGGTTCCAGTCTTGAGTGTTTGGGGGTCTGGACTCTAAGCTCCTATTCAGAAGTAACTATGGAAATCCGTATTGGAATCCCTGAACTCCTAATTCAAGACTTAAAAATAGCTCTCGATGAAATTATAGTCCCGAACGTAAATATTTACACTTACTAACCACTGAAGACACGGAAAGCACGGACGTATTGTGCCCCTATTTTTCCTTTATTCCGTGTTTTCCGTGCTTTCTGTGGTAAAACTTCACTTGAGATTGGTGAAATAATTAGAATACTTGACCCTAATCAAACATGATA
>DUKH01000216.1:0-2302 GCA_013329415.1 Methanosarcinaceae archaeon
TAAATATGAAACGTGAAAGGGAATAAAATATGAAACGTGATTTGGGGTTGTAAGTTTGGAATAATAAGAACAGGTAAAAAGTTGAACCTGTAAAGTAAAACTGGTTCCCCACCCCTCCCGATATCACTCAAAAAGGAGAAGTCATTCGACAATCAGTTTTGGCACGCAGGTGCTAATCCCGAATTCAAGGACTTCCCCGAATTCCTCGAGGGTTTCGTAGAGCTCGAATTCCTGACCGTCGGGATTGACTGCAAAAATCGTATCCCCGAGCATTGCCTGGGAGGCATACCCGCAGTTTGCGGCCTCTGCGGCTTCGATAACGTCCCTTGCCCGGTCGCTCAGGAGACCTGTTTTGCTGGCAAAGTCCTTTGCATGGAGCATGAAGTTCTCCAGGGTGGGCTTTTCAAGCAGTTCGGACATTGCGGCTCTCCCGGCTGCGTTGATCTTGCTGGCTGTAGCTTCGTCACTCAGCACGGCGTCTGTGGAAATTTCCCCAAGCACGATGCAAAAGACCTGGGCTTCAGGTGCGGGAATCCTGTCCACGCTGCCAAAGAAAGGGCCTCCCGGCCTGAGCCTTATCACCACTCCTCCGTTGGACTGGGCTGCAATATCCCCGAGTCCGCTCCTGTTGACCACTTCGGCCACATGGGCATATTCGGTCAGGTTTTTTGCCGTGTGGTTAAGGGACAGTGCCCTGTTGAGGGCATAGGCGGCTCCGATGGCTCCGGCTCCGGAAGCTCCAAACCCGCAACCGACCGGAATTTCAGCCCAGCTTTTAACCCTGACGGGTACGTCAGTTATCAGATCGAGCACAGTCCTGGTGGTTTTGCCTTCGACTCTTTTCCCGTTCAGGAAGATCTCGGTTTCATCCACCGATTCCCCCACCTTTACCTCGGTGGTCACTCCCCCGTTCAGGACTATCCCACAGCCGGTAGAACCTTTATGATGAGGGTCTTCATGCTCGTGGATCTGAAAAAAACCTGTGATGTGCCCGGGAGCATAAGCTTTTGCTGAAACGTCTGCCCCTTCATTTTCGTATTCATACATATAAAACGCCTTTTTTAGCTCATTTTTGCGGAATCAGAATCCCGGCTACCTCTTTCAGGATAGAGGCCGCGATTTTTCGCTTGTTTCCGCTTACATGAAGAGGGTCGCTTTTCCCCTTCCGTATAAGGTAAATTTCGTTCTCTTCCGTGCCCATTCCGCCTTTCAAGACGTCGTTTGCAGCTATCATGTCCAGCTTTGAACTTTCCAGAGTTGCGGTTGCCCTTTGAAGCAGTTCTTCTTTCGGGACTCCGGTTTCGGCTTTAAAGCCCACAATCAAAAGGGTGGGGTGCCTTTCCCGACATTCCTTTATAAGTTTGCGGGTGGGTCGCAGTTTCAGTTCAAGCTCCCCTCCGGATTTAATTTTTTCTGGAGCCTTTTCGACGGTGTAGTCGGCAATAGCAGCCGAGCTTATCAGGACGTCGTACCCTTTTTCCAGCTCCTTTTGTACGGCTTCGGTCATTTCCTCAGCGCTTTCGGCAAAAATTTCCATAATCCCGGAAAAACCGAGCCTGTCCCGGTGCACGAGGGTGACGTCCGCCCCCTTCCGGTAGGCTTCAAGGGCAAGTTCCCTTCCCGTTTTTCCGGAGGCACGGTTTGTAAGAATGCGGATCGGATCAAGGCTTTCAGCGGTGGAACCGCTGGTTATGAGGATTCGCTTCCCTTTTAACTCTTCCCCGCAAAGTGCCCTTTCCGTTTCAAGTACTATTTCTTCGTTAGGGGAAATTTTCGCAATCCCCTCTTCGATTTTGGGCCCCACGAAGGGAATTCCCCACCCTTTTAGTTTCCGGATGTTTTCCACAACTGCAGGGTGCCGGTACATGGACTCGTGCATTGCCGGGACTATCATAACCTGGACGTTTGAGCCAAGTGCCGTTGTGGCAAAGGAAGTGACCGATGTGTCATCGATCCCGTGAGCGATTTTCCCGATGGTATTTGCGGTTGCAGGGGCTATCAGGAGGAGGTCTGCCCTTCCTTTGAGCCCGCAAAATTCCACATGTTCGACCCTGCCTCCCAGTTCCGTAATCACCGGGTTCCCGGTGGCGTAGTACAGGGCGTCGGGATGAAGAATGTGCCGGGCCGCGTCGGTTATGACCGCATGGACTTCTGCCCCATTCCGGATCAGTTCCCGGGCAAGTTCCACCACCCTTACGGCTGCAATGCTGCCAGTCACTCCGAGGACAACAGTTTTCCCGGCAAGGGAAGAACTTTTCTGCCCCTGAATCCAGAGCGTTGGGTGAGTATTTTGAATGGGTTG
>DUKH01000216.1:2646-3035 GCA_013329415.1 Methanosarcinaceae archaeon
GTTGAGTTTTGTTAGAATTTGAAGGGTTGCAGTGAACCGTTTTTTCGCTATTCAGACCCATCAGGCCCGGACTGTTTCTTTCAGGAATATTTTTGTAGTCGGGACTTTCCTCTCCCGAGCCCCTCCGTCCCGGGGCTGCCTGACCTGAATGGTTGCAACCTGAATGATTACAACCTGAATGGTTGTGGCCTGAATGGTTATGGGAATCTTCCGTTGGGCTTTTCATTTTGGCACCGAAATGATCAGTAGGAATTAAATCAGTATAAAATTGGCTGGCTTTTTTGAAAAAAATCTTGAAAACAGAAAGACATTAAATATGATATTCTTAAAACTTTCGAAATATGAAGAGCAATTAAAAAAGATATAGAGGTTATGCTTTCTAATATGTA
>DUKH01000047.1:0-6462 GCA_013329415.1 Methanosarcinaceae archaeon
TAGATTTAGCGGGTAGTTCACAGTGTCATATGTCGGATACTCGGGTTTACGGATGTAAAGTTAATCAAAATATTTCTGACACCTTTAATCTTTTCATTTGTAATTATTAATAAGAACTTATGCATTCTTCTGATTTTTAACTCCCTAATAATAAATCAAAACTTTTTATTATTTCGGATCCGCGATTATGCATTTACTGAATGTCTGCTGTTTATGTACATGTTCGACTTTTAGTAAAAACAGGAATCGGTTCCATCCGAACACATCTAATAAATATATCTATGAAATTGCAGATTTTATTGTCAGTTTTGCTCATGATATTTTTTATATTATAATAGATTGAAGAAAATGGATAGCTATTTATACAATAAATCGTCATAGAATATATTGTGAGCGGGAAACTTTTTTCACATACCATACCCCCCACTCCCCATATGACTCCCCACTCCCCAACCCGCTCACAATCCCTTTAATAAAGTTTAACGAAAGTTAAACTTTGGGTTGGCTAAAGTTAAACCGATTTCAAGGTGCTCTTTTTTGAATCCGGTTGTTTTTTAGTTATCCGGTTGTTTTTTAGTTATTTCTTCCTTCTCCAATCCAAACTTATATAATTTAATCATGATGTTCGTGTTACAATGTTGGTATTACAATGCCATGTTATTGATAAGATTCCTTGCCTCAATCTTCCCTTTATCCTGATTATTTTTTCACATGGGGTGGGGCAGAAGGTGTCATTCCAGGGGTAAATATTTTTTAAATTTTTTTGGAAATATTGTAGGAAAATAGGTCCCAAAAGTTCTACTGTAGGGCAGAATTTTTTCAATAAGACCCCTGTTGAAAAATAGCAGCCCTGCTGTTCGACTTTGCTTTTTGCTTTTTGCTTTTCCTGGTAAAAAAGAGGTGAAGTGGCGGGCCGGAGCCCGGATCTTTCGGGATCTTTATCCTCTCACCTTTAGAAGAAGCCTCCTCCGATTATCAGGGAGGAGAATAGGATTGCTGCCATGTTTACTACTTTGATCAGGGTGTTGAGGGCAGGCCCTGAGGTGTCTTTGAAGGGGTCGCCTACGGTGTCTCCGACAATGGCAGCTTTGTGAGCTTCCGAGCCTTTCCCGCCGTGTGCCCCGTCTTCAATGAGTTTTTTCGCGTTGTCCCATGCCCCTCCGCCGTTGTCCATCATGAGGGCTAACATGAGCCCTACGGCAATGATTCCAATCAGGAATCCGGCAAGGGCTTTCGGGCCGAGGACCAATCCCACGAGCAAAGGAACTGCCACTGCAAGGAAGCCGGGCATTGCCATCTCATGGAGCGCCGCCTTTGTTACGATATCGACGCAGTGTCCGTATTCGGGTTTGGTCGTCCCTTCCACGATGCCGGGGATTTCCCTAAACTGCCTGCGGACTTCGTTTACAACTTCAAAAGCGGCTTTTCCGACCGCACTCATGGTAACTGCGCTGAACACGAAGGGCAGCAGGGCTCCGAGGAAAAGCCCGACAAGCACGACCGGGTCATCAAGGCTCAGGGCCTGATCTCCGAGGTTTACCTTGATGCGGTAATCTGCGAAAAGGGCAAGTGCACCCAGGGCAGCCGAACCTATGGCATATCCTTTGGTAACTGCCTTTGTGGTGTTGCCTACGGCATCCAGGTCATCCGTAACCTTTCTGACGTCGGCCGGAAGCTTTGCCATCTGTGCGATCCCTCCGGCGTTGTCCGTGATCGGGCCGTAAGAGTCCAGGGCAACTATCATGCCTGTGGTGGAGAGCATTGCAACGGCTGCAATGGCAATCCCGTAAAGCCCTATGCCGGAGTCTGCAGCTCCTCCTACGACAAAGTATGAAGCCAGGATCCCGACTACGATCACTACCGTGGGCATAAGGGTGCTTTCAAAGCCTATGGATAATCCTGCGATCATGTTGGTCGCAGCCCCGGTCTCGGAGGCGGCTGCGATGCTTTCCACGGGCCTGTGCCTGGTGGAGGTGTAGTACTCGGTGATTACTACCATGAGTACCATGATGGCGACGCCTACGAGGGATGCATAGTACAGCCTGATGTCTCCCATCAGGAGGTCGGTCACGAAGTAAAAAGCAACCAGGCAGATCAGGGCAGAACCGCCTACACCCTTGTAAAGGGCCCGCATGATGCCCCCGTCCTGTCCTATCTTTACGAAGAAGACGGAAATGATGGATGCAAAGATTGCGACCGAACCCAGCATGAGGGGGTAGATAATTGCATTTTCAAAAGTGTTGATGATAAGAGATCCGAGCAGCATGGCCGCCAGGGCTGTCACCACGTAGGTCTCAAAGAGGTCTGCTCCCATTCCTGCACAGTCCCTCACGTTGTCCCCCACGTTGTCGGCAATGACTCCGGCATTCCTCGGGTCGTCTTCGGGAATCCCGGCTTCGATCTCGCCCACGAGGTCCGCACCCACATCTGCGGCTTTCGTGAAGATCCCTCCTCCAACTCTTGCAAAGAGACTGATAAGGCTGGCTCCGAAACCGAACCCTACGACCAGGTTCACGTCTCCGTAAAGGATGTAAAAGCTGCTTGTCCCGAGCAGTGCAAGCCCAACAACTGCAAGTCCTGTCACAGCCCCCCCGCGGAACGCAACGGACATTGCCTTTTCAAGGCTACTTGAGGCGGCATGAGCAGTCCTGACGTTTGCCCTGACAGATACGCTCATCCCGATATATCCTGCAGCAGCCGAACTTATGGCTCCTGCAAGAAATCCGACTGCTATTTTCATGCCGTCATCAAGCAAAAAGAGAATTAAGAACGCAAGAATGATCGAAACAACTGCAATCGTTTTGTACTGGCGGTTCAGGTAAGCCATGGCTCCTTCCTGAATTGCTCCGGCTATCTCCTGCATTCTCTTGCTGCCGGCATTTTCCTTCAGGACGCCTTTTGCGAAATAAGCAGCGAAGACCAGACTTATGAAACCTGCTAAAGGAGCAATAAATATTAAACCTTCCATAAATTTCCTGTCCTTTGGTTTATGATATTTTTTCACTTTTTATCTTTTTTTACATCCCTTCCAAAGCTCCTATCCTTTAGCTTTAATTTTCCTCTCCTTTTTTAGCATTGATTCAATTATTATTTCACACATTTATTTATTTAATATTATAATTACCCCAAGTGACAGTTTAACATTATTTTTATTGATCTGCCTATCACTTTTGTATTATTTTTCAGTGTCTGAGCCTCACTTCAGATTCATTGCGTAAATAGTTATTTTTTATATAAACTTTTGTATCAGTCCCCCGGTCAAAGGTTAAACCAATCCTTTTTTTAATTAATATTCATTAATTATTATTTTTTTATTAAGTTGGACTTCCGGTGACTAAGGTATTAATGTCCAGGTTGTTAATCCGATGATTGCGGGAGTGATGGGTGGGATGAATATGGATGTTAGACGGAGGGTAAGGATTGGGTGTGGATTGGATGTGGATTGGATGTGGATTTGGTGGCTAAAAATGGGTGCACAGGCCTGCAAGACCCTTTTTTTGGTATAAATATACTTCCTGTTTGATGCTTAAATCCGGGGTATTAGATATCTTTCACAAATTTTGTTGGCACTTTTTGTTTTGTCTAAATGTATAATAGGGGTGGGAGGTGCAGGGGGTGGGGCTATGGGCCGAAAAAGGTTACTATGTAAAGAATTTCACATTAGGCTTCTCTATTTTTTAGATATTTTTATATATAATCAACTCGGTAACAAGTTACCGTATTCTTGTCATAGGTAGGGGGGTTAAAATTCTTCCTCTGCGTGCATCCTTAAAAATTTATAATGTATCTGGGCGGTAAGCAAAATATAAAAATACAACAGTAATTTATAAAAATATTAAGATAATGGTCTCAAGATAAGATATAAATAAGATAATTGTAACTACGTCTGTGCTCATGATGAATCATTAAGTGTCATGAGGAACTGAAATTGTCAGCTTCCTCGGATTTTCAATCCGAAAAACGAATATGAATTTATATACCAAGACTCAATTCAATACCACATTACTATTTCGGAGTGTTAAATACCCATATGTATTTTTTATGTAGTTCTCCGGCAGGATGGTTGAACTTATGGATATGTTAATTTACCTTGCACCAATATGTGCCCTAATTGGTCTGGTTTTTGCAGGTCTGTCCTACAAAAATGTCCAAAAAGAAGGCGAAGGCAACGATCTAATCAAAAAAATAACCGCGTCGATCCACGGTGGTGCCATGGTCTACCTTAACAGGCAATACCGTGCAATCGCTGTTTTTGTCGTTATACTTGCAATTGTAATTGCATTAATTCTGCCAAACGGCTCTCTCACTGCGTTATGTTTTGTCCTTGGTGCAGTGCTTTCCGCTACGGCCGGATATATAGGGATGTTTACGGCCACCAGCGCGAATGGGAGGACCACGAATGCTGCCACAAGGGGTATTGGTCCGGCTTTTAAGGTTTCATTCGCATCGGGCACTGTTATGGGAATGAGTGTCGTAGGTCTCGGCCTTTTAGGATTGTCCTCCTTATTCATATTCATTACAAGTGTTTTTACAGACCTGGACACCTTAACCTCCGTGAACATTCTGGCAGGCTTTTCACTCGGAGCTTCATCCATTGCTCTCTTTGCCCGTGTGGGTGGCGGAATATTTACCAAAGCTGCTGATGTCGGGGCAGACCTTGTAGGAAAGGTTGAAGCCGGAATCCCTGAAGACGACCCGAGAAACCCGGCCGTAATTGCCGACAATGTCGGAGATAACGTCGGGGACATTGCCGGAATGGGCGCCGACCTCTACGAATCATATGTCGGTTCAATCCTTGCAACAATGCTTCTTGCAGCCGCAACAGCAGCAACTACTTTTCCCGGAATCGAGGTTCCGAACGTTATTCTGGTTCCTTTGCTAATTTCGGCCCTCGGAATTCTTGCATCCATCATCGGTACTTTTTTTGTCCGTACAAACAAGACCGAATCTTCTGCAATCCACAGAGCGTTTAATGCCGGTTTGATAGCTGCAATCGCTATTGCAGTCATTGCATCATATTTCGTTACGGATATGCTTCTCGGGGATTACGGATTGAATGTCTTCTTTGCAACGGTTGCAGGACTTCTCTCAGGTTTCCTCATCGGGCAGATCACCGAGTACTACACATCATATGAACGGAAGCCAACTCTTATGATTGCAAATTCCTGTGAAACCGGCTCGGCTACAAACATCATCACAGGTTTTTCAAAGGGAATGGAATCAACTGTATGGCCTGTAATCATTATTTCTATTACAATCTATATTGCATTCCAGCTCTCCGGTCTCTACGGCATAGCTATTGCAGCCGTGGGAATGCTCGCAACCCTCGGGATCTCCCTCTCAGTCGATGCATACGGTCCTGTAGCAGATAATGCAGGCGGGATCGCAGAGATGTCCCACCAGAAAGAAGAAGTCCGTGAGATCACCGATACCCTTGATGCAGTAGGAAACACCACTGCAGCTATCGGGAAAGGTTTTGCAATTGGCTCGGCAGCTCTTACCGCACTTGCCCTCTTCTCCTCATATGGGATTGCAGTGGGTCTCGACTCCATTGACGTCATGGACTCCAGTGTGTTTATCGGGCTTACTATCGGTGCGATGCTTCCGTACCTCTTCTCCTCGATGACTATCCTGGCAGTCGGAAAAGCTGCAGGTGAGGTCGTAGTTGAAGTTAGGAGGCAGTTTAAAGAGATCGCAGGTCTGATGGAAGGAAAAGCTGAACCTGATTACGAGAAATGTATTGCAATCTCAACCCACTCTGCCCTGAAAGAGATGATCGCACCCGGTGTGCTGGCCGTCGTAGCCCCGCTTTTAGTCGGGCTTGTACTTGGCCCCGGCGCACTTGGCGGACTCCTTGCAGGTTCTGTGGTTTCAGGTTTCATGCTCGCAATCACGATGTCCAACGCCGGCGGCGCATGGGACAACGCAAAGAAGTATATTGAACTCGGAAACTACGGTGGAAAAGGTTCCGGTGCTCACATGGCGGGTGTCACCGGCGATACTGTGGGAGATCCTTTCAAGGACACGGCAGGTCCTGCAATCAACATCCTAATTAAGCTCATGACAATTGTGGCTGTTGTATTCGCACCCCTGTTTATCCTGTAATTTCTCCTTTTTTTCCCCTTTTTCCCCTTTTTTTTATTTTTTCAAAGTTTGTTCTGCTTGATGTTTCTTCTCTGCTTGATTTTTTTCCCTGCTGTCATTCCCAGATATTCGGAAATTTCCCAATATCATTCGCTTTAATTTCGGGTTCAATAAAAAATTATATCCAAAATCTGCCCGATGGCAAATTAATTCTATCAGATAGTAGGTTATTTCAAAAACAGGTACAATTAAAGGGTATCGAGCATTCGATGAAAAATATTATTTCCAGAGGCAAGCGGTTAAAATTATCGTTTCGTGAGTTTTCGCTTGACCCTGATAGTATCTGAGGCTGGGAGTCCGGGTGTGGTGGATCCGGGT
>DUKH01000047.1:6812-39033 GCA_013329415.1 Methanosarcinaceae archaeon
GTGTGGTGGATCCGGGTGTGGTCGGGGTTAACCCCTGTTTTTCCCTCGCTTTCTCTTTCTCTGCTGCTTCCGGGTGAGACACCACTTCTTTGTATAAAATAATTGGGTGTAATGAACCGGCTGCGGCTTTCTCCGAAGGTCCGTTTTTTAAAGAGGCGTGTGTCAGTTCACGCCCCTTACCTGGAGCAGCTGGAATTCTATTTCGTCCGGGACCGTGGCCAGGAAAACAAAGGTGTTATAGCCCAGTTTCTGGACCTCTTTGATTGCCATTGACTGGGGTTCGGTCAGGTCTTTTGAGTCGCTTACGATGCAGAAAGATTTCCTGCTTCCCGTGTTCACCAGGAAATTAAAGACTTCTGCATGGGTATTCAGGAAAGCGACCAGGTTTTTCAGCTCTTCCCAGGTCCTGCACATGTGGATGTTCTTGGAGCCCATGTTTTCCACGTACCAGTCCCGGCTCACGTAGGAATAAGAGGCGTACTGTTCGTTCAGTTCCTCGTAAGCTTTGAATATTTTGTTGATTTCCGTTCTCAGGTTTACCCATTTCCAGTTTTGCGTCTTGAAATAGCGGGCTGCCACGATTTCAAAGATTGCCTGCTTGTCTTCGCATTCGAGTTTCATTTTCTTCACACCTGAAATGTTTTATTCTATCCATGTTTGAATTTCAGAAGTCCTGTTTGAAGGTCGTGTTTGGATGTCAGGGGTCCTTTTTGAAGGTTAAATTTGAATTTCAGAGAGTATGTTTGAACTTATCATGTTTTGGCCCGTTTTTCCGGTAAGAGGGAATTCCTTGCATGGAGCTGTGTTGACTAAAACCTTTTCGGATTCTCTGTGAAACTTTTCTGGAATTATCTGTTGATTACGTCAGAAACTATATCCTGCTTTTCGGCTCAGAACTCGTCGTCCTGGGCGTAGCTCCTGTTAAAGCGAAGCGCCAGTTCCGCTCTTTCAAGTTCCCTTCCCAGATAGGCTGCGTGGTCAAGGCGGGAGACTAGTTCGAGTTCAAGCAGGGTGTCCATGACTTCTCTTGCGCTTTCTCCTGCCACGGAGGTTTTTTCATGTTCAGCCACGATAAGCCCGCCGTTTCCGCGAACCCTGTCCGGCACGATCCAGATGCGTATGGGGCCTGCGGGGTCTAAGCGCCAGTTTTTTGAAGCCTTTGCCTGAACTGCATTTTCGGGCAGAGGGCCGTCCGGACGCCTGCGTTTTTCTTTGATCCGGAGGAGGTCGAGCCCCAGGTCCTTGGGGGAGCTTTCCCTTGTTTTTGAAAGTTGCATCATTTCGGAAGCCCTTTTCAGCTCTTCTATGGAACCCTGGGCCTTGTCACTGAATTCCGGAGTAAAGAGGATGCTTGCCCCTACTTCGGCTCCGATCCCGCAAAGGGCGGCGTTGACGCCTATAGTGTCCACGTCCATTAGCTCTGTTACGTTCCCAACCCCGAAGAATACGGGGATTTCCGGGTAGGCCCTGTGGAACTCACGGTAGCGGACAATTGACTCCGTGATGTTGTGCCCGATTGGGTCAAGGACAGGGTCTGCAATTATTTTTTCAATCCCGAGCCTGCGGGCTGCTTCGATATTCCAGACAAGGCTTTCCAGGCTTTCTCCCTCATCCGGGATTACCACGGCGGCAGCTCCAGCTTTTGCCACTGCGGGCCCCGCGGTTTCCATGTTCGTCCCGTTCAGGCTCAGGACCAGGTCCGCCCCGGCTTCGATTCCTTCTTTGATAAGTACGGGGTCGAGGGTGTCTATGCTAATGGGGATTCCTGTCCGGGTTTTTGCCAGGGTAACCGTCCTGCCGGCCTGCCCGGGCTCGGTGTTCAGGGAGGCTCCAAGGTCGATTATATCCGCACCCCGGGCGACAAAAGCTTCGATTCTCCTTTCAAGGGTCCCGGGGTCAAGCTCGGTAGCTCCTACAATTTCTCCCATGACCTTCATGCGAGCTCCGCCTCCGAGTTTTACTTCCCTTAGGGTCAGGAGGGGCCGGGCATTTTCTTCGGCTTCCTTTACGAGCTTCAGGGCCATTTCCCTCCGCACGTCCGCAAGGAGTTCACAGGCAGGGATGGTTTTCGAAAACTCCACTTTCCCGGCAAAGGGGAGCACGAAACTCAGGTCGTAGGCGTGCTTTGGGCCAAGCCGGATTTTGCACCCGAGTTCTTCCGAAACTTTTGAAAAGTCCCCTGCAACCAGCCCCGGGACCAGAATCAGCTCGATTTTTTTTGAAAAATTCGCTTCCTGAAAGGCTTTTAATAGTTTTTTAGGAGTGATGAAGGCGGCGATGTCTATATCAACAACAAGGACGTCGGCTTTTTTCCCGGCCGCTTTCCTCACGGTATTTTCTGCAAGCCTTCCGGTTGCAATTAAAGTATCCATGTTTTTTACATAGAACCGCTAATTAAAAAGAGTATCTATTCAGGAAAAACCCGTACTCCTGCTTGCAGCTGCTTCCCCTGTTCGAAAGAGTTTTCCCGGCTCTTTTGCGTCTTACCTTTGCATTGTCGCAGGGATTGGAACCTTCCGGACCCGAAGCGGAGTTTCCGGGTTTTTGCCTGAACCTGTTTTAGTTTATGAAGTCAATGATCGAATTGTCGTTCTTTTTTCTTATTTCACCCATTTCTCCCCTTCTGGAGTCCTGGTTCACTCTTCCTAACCTCTTTGCCCGGAAGGCTTCGGCTTCGCTCTGGGGTTCCAGGATTCCGGCACCTGCCTGGGGGCCGAGGATCTGGGCTGACTGGACACCGGTCATGATTGCCATAACACGGACCTTGCCCTCGTAATCGTCCCTGATTCTTGCGCCCCAGATGACATTGGCGTTGGATGAAAGTTCGTAGGTGAGCATGGAGGCTATTTCTTCGGCTTCCTTCAGGCTCAGGTCCGGCCCTCCGGTCACATGCACCAGGCTTCCGCTTGCACCTTTGTAATCGACGTCAAGCAGGGGGTGGTTCAGGGCAGTCCGCACTACTTCCGTGCTCTTGTCCTGGCTCTTGGACTCGCCCACGAGCATTACGGCAACCCCGCCGCAGCTCATGATGGTCCTGATGTCGGCGTAGTCGAGGTTGATCAGCGAAGGCACGGTGATGGTTTCGGTTATGCCTTTCACGGTTTCGGAAATGAGCTGGTCCATGACGGAGAATGCCTGGTCGATTGGCAGGTTGGGCACGTAGTTGAGCAGCCTGTTGTTGTCCAGGACGATCACGGTGTCCGCTGCCCGGCGGAGGTCTTCAAGTCCTTCCTCTGCCTTGACAGTGCGGGCTCTCTCAACCCTGAAGGGGCTGGAGACCATGCCTACTACGATGGCTCCCTGCTCTTTTGCGACTTCTGCGACTACGGGGGCAACTCCGGTCCCGGTACCTCCACCGAGGCCCGCGGTGACGAATACGAGGTCAGCGTCTTTTAATACTTCTTCAAGAGTGCCTCTTGCAAGTTCGGCGGCTTTCTTCCCGGTTTCGGGGTAACCGCCGGCTCCCAGCCCTCTCGTGAGGGTTTTTCCCACCAGGATCTTCTTGTCAGCCCTTACGTTGTCCAGGTGCTGCTTGTCAGTGTTGATGCAGACGGTTTCCGCACCTTCGATCCCGATATTGTAGAGTCGGTTTATGGTGTTGTTTCCGGCACCCCCGCAGCCTACGATCATGATCCTCGGCTGGCCGAATTCTTCAAAATCTTCCTCGGACGCCGCTTTTTTCCGGAATTCCTTCTCTTTTTCAGTATACTTCATTGCTTCCTGTACTATAGATTGCAGTTCATCCCCTCTGCTGGATCTTTTTTAATAATTGTTTTCCTTCAACTCCCCACCCTGTGTTCAGGAGGTCAATTATTTTGGAATACTATTGAGTGAATTTTGAGAGATAACCAATAAAACATCTATGAATATTTTTCATCCGTTATCTTTAAAAAGCTGGCACTCAACTGAACTTAAATATTTTGGACCTATTTATGGATTATACTTAAGTTGTATATCAAGTTTATATATGTCACCCATCAATTTTATATGTGTTTCCTTTTCCCATCCTGTATCCAGGGATTTTAGGATATCATTAATCTGGGCTGTGCCGAAAACCTTATATGCGATTGTCGAAACCTTCCCCGAAATATATCGTTCCTAAGGAAAGTTTCTCTGTCCTGACATGTCAGGGCAAATTTTTTGTTGGTTCGTTTATTTATATATTTTACATTTTTTTGTTTGATTTATATACTACTAATTCTATTTTTTTAGAACCCAGGAACATTTAAGTCCTGAATTTCAAATCTGGTGAAATCGTTTATATTATTAGTATTTAAGTAGAATTCTTAAATTTATATGTTTTGTGGTACCTGCCAAAAATTTGAAGGCAATCTTTTAATTTTTTTATTAAATGTGATATGACTTAAAAAAAATATTTATCAAAATGTTTATCACAATATAAGGTATCTATACAATTCTTTATGCTCAACTTTTCCCCTTTATTATTCCTTTCACTTCTTAATAATATTATAAAGTCCTCTCACTTCCTCGACAGCTGTAGCTGGCAGGGGGCTGTTTACGCATAACAATTCAAATAGTTCTCTGGGAAAGCTTTAAAGCCTGAAAACTATTCCTACTTTATCAAACCTTCTCAATGGGGCTAAAATAGTGTTAAAAGCGTTAATTTTTGATATGGACGGCGTCCTTGTGGATTCAATGCCCTTTCATGCGGCTGCCTGGAAAAGAGCTTTTCTGGAAATGGGCATGGTAATCCGGGATGAAGACATCTATGCAATCGAAGGTTCAAACCCTATCACGGGGTTGCCCCTGCTTATCAGATGTGCAGGGGAAGACCCTGAAGCTTTTGATTTTGAAGAAATCACCGCAATCTACCGTCAGGAATTTGGAAAGATCTTTGAGCTAAAGGCTTTCGAAGGTATGAAGGAATGCCTTGAAACCCTGAAAAGCCGCTACCTCCTCTCTGTGGTCTCGGGCTCGGACAGGTTGATCGTTAACGGAATCCTGGGCCAGCTTTTTCCGGGGGTCTTCGATGCCGTGGTCACGGGAGATGATGTTATCTACGCAAAGCCCCATCCCGACCCTTTCCTGAAAGCTGTCGAACTCTTGCAGGTAAGAAAAGAAGAATGCCTTGTAATCGAAAATGCTATTTTTGGCGTGGAATCTGCAAAGAGGGCGGATATTTACTGCATCGGAGTCCCCACATATGTCGATTTTGAGCAGCTGGACCGGGCTGACCTGGTGGTAGGTGGTCATAGGGAACTCATGGAGCATCTGCTGAGCCTGGACTCTTCTCCCTCTATCTAATTTCTTTGAAAACAGCTCAAATAGTTTTTAAAATAGCTCAAATAGCTTTTAAAACAGCTCAAATAGCTTTTAAATAGTTCTAATCGCTTTAAAAACAGCTCAAATAGTTTTAAAATAGCTCAAATAGCTTTTAAATAGTTCTAATCGCTTTAAAAACAGATATAATTTCTTTAAAAACTGATCGATTAACTTTTAATACAGCTCTAATTCATATCCTAAAAATGTTTTTTTTGTAAAAAATTTTGTTTTTAAGGAAAAAGAAATAAGGAAAAAGAAAAGTGGTGACTCTCCCGGGGGAGGTCACAGCAACCTTACGGTTTCCAGGTTTGTAAGTGCCCTGGTCTCGATCTTCAGTTTCTTGTAAATCGAGCTTGCAAGGTCGATACAGGCCTTTTCTTCCCCGTGTTCGGTGAAGACCCTTTCGGGGCGGGGCTGCATCTTCTTGATGTAGTCCATGAGCTGCCTTCTGTCCGAGTGTCCGGAAAAACCGTCCACAACCTGCACTTCCATGTTCATCTTGAGGATTTCGGTGCTTCCGTTCTTTCCGGTCATGGGGATTTCCTTCCATCCTTTCTGGATCCGGCGCCCGGTTGTCCCGTCAGCCTGGTACCCGACGAATACAAGGGTGTTGCGGGCGTCTTCTGCAAAATTCCTGAAGTAGTCCATAACCGGCCCGCCGTTCATCATACCGGAGGTGGAGAGGATAACGCAGGGGTGCGGGTTCTGGATAATCTTCTGGCGCATATCGTGGGAGTCCACGGGCTTGAAACACTCTGCAAGGAAGGGGTTCTGGCCCTTCTGGAAGATCAGTTTCCTCAGGTCGTTGTTCAGGTATTCGGGGTGGGTCGCATGGATCGCGGTGGCTTCCCAGATCATCCCGTCCAGGTAGACAGGGATATTGGGGATGATTCCTTTCCTTATGGACTCCTCGAGCACGATCATGACTTCCTGGCTGCGTCCTACCGCAAAAGCCGGGATCAGGACAAGCCCTCCCCTCTCAATGGTTTCCTTAACAACCCGCTGGAGGTTCTTTTCAGAGTCCCGGAGAGCTGGCTGGAAGGCGTTTGCATTCCCGTATGTGGCTTCCGAAATGACGGTCTCAACTCTCGGGAACCTGTTGACTGCAGGGTCAAAGAGCCTGGTCTTTTCGTACTTGTAGTCCCCGGTGAAGACCACGTTGTGAAGCCCGTCCCCAATATGGAAGTGGGAAATTGCTGAGCCCAGGATGTGGCCTGCGTTGTGGAAGGTCAGTTTGATGTCCGGGGCAATGTCAGTAACCTCTTCGTAGTCCAGGGGGATGGTGTGTTTGAGGGTCTTTGTGATCATCGCTGATTCGTAGGGGATCTTTTTCCCTTCTTTTGCTGCCACGTCGATGTAGTCGAGCTGGAGCAGCACCATCAGGTCCCTGGTGGGAGGAGTACAGTAAACAGGCCCCTCATAGCCATACTTGAAAAGCAGAGGAACCAGGCCCTGGTGGTCCAGGTGGGCGTGAGTTACTATTACGGCATCGATCTGGTTAAGGGGGAAAACTTCCGGGACATAGAGGAAAGGGGTCATGTTCTCGTCGGAACCGACGTTGACTCCGCAGTCGATCAAGACCCTGGAATCCGGGGTTGAGAGCAGGAAACAGCTTCTTCCAACTTCCTTGCATCCCCCGAGTGCAGTTACCCTGACCCACTGGTCTTTTGATGTACATTCCCTGTGTATCTTCCTCCCCACGGATTTCAGGATTTCCTTCCTTTCCTTGAGGTTGTTCCTCATGAATTCTCTAATGTTCTTAACAGTACGGGATTTGATGGGTGGAGTCCTGGCAACCTTGGGGATCCAACCTATCTGTTTTGTGATCTCACGGAGGGTTGCGCCGTGCTTTCCGATGACAAGTCCCGGTTTTTCGGCTTCGATTATCACTTCTCCGGAGTCAGGATCAAAGTAGTAACTTGAGATTACGGATTCCTTTGGAACAACTTCTTCGATGATAGAAATAGAGTCTTCGGGAGTTGCAAGCACCCTCAGGTCCGGGCGCATGGCGATGCGCGTCCGGAGTTCCTTTGCCAGGTTGCGGATGATGTTTCCGTCGTCAGCGAATTTGCGGGGTTCTTCTGTATAAAGTACGAGCTGGGGCCCCTCGAATTCGACGTCGGTTATCGTAACTCCTGCCGGCAGATTTCTCTCAATTTTCTTTTTGAGGTCTAATAGCACGTCTTCAATAGGCATTAAAAATCTTCCTTTTTGTCAAAAAATCAAAAAATGTAAAATGATGGAAAAAAATTGTATTGGTAAAAAGATGTTAGTTTATATTTTAAAATAAACAACCAACAGTTTAATTTTTTTGTTAGTTGAATAATGCCCTCTTGGCCTTTATAGCTCCCGGATCCAGCCTTGTGAATGTCTCCTTTGTAATTACAACCGCATCAACGTTTTCTCCTGAAGCGGAGTCCCTTTTCATTGAGTTGTGGATCGCCCGGACTGCAAGGTCAAGACCTTCCTCTACTGTCATGTCTTCCCTGTAGTGGTCTTCAAGGACGCCGTAAGCCATGGGTGAACCGGAACCTGTGGCTGAGATCTTTGTCTCTTCAATGCTTCCTCCCAGCGGGTCCAGGGAATAAATGGAAGGCCCATTCTTGTCCATGCCTCCGATAAGGAGCTGAACCATCATTGGGTAATAGCGGTTTGCACTAAGTAAGTTGGACATCAAAGTGGTGATCCCTTTGATTGTCATGGATTCGTTCCTGCGCATCTTATAGAGTTTCGATTCCACACTGATAAGCCGGACCAGCTGCTGGGCATCGCCGACAGAACCGGCAGTTGTCATCCCAACCAGGTCGTCTATCTGGTAAACTTTCTTTGCAGTTTTACTTGCAATGAAGTTTCCCATTGTGGCTCTCTGCTCGCTTGCGAGCACTATACCGTCGGTACATACTACTCCTACGGTAGTTGTGCCCTTTAGATATTTCTCATTATCCATAAACATACCCTCATAATTAAACTTTAAAATGAGAAAATGTTGCTAAAAAAAATGTTTTGGTTGAGGTGAGCATTTTTAGCTTGAATTGCAGGATTCGGCAATTCAATTCTTAGTTTGAACTGCAAGATTTAGCAACCCATTATCTCATTATTAATTTCGATATATATAACTTTTCCTCTAATTTTTTTAATAATAGTGTTTTAATGTATCTTCAGGAGGCTGCTTCCGAAAAATTCTATGGGATTCTTTTTCGTCTCACAAATGCAGTCTCACAAATGCAACCTGAAGGTTTCCTTTAAAGGCCCTTCCGGCAAAGAAACTTCTTAGAAGCGTATTTTCATAGGTTCGTTTTAGAACCGTTTGATACAACCTTTTTATAGGACCTTTCCGCAGAACCGTTTGATACGACCTTCTTATAGAACCTTTTCGCAGAGATTCAACCGTCTCATAAAAACGTTCTATGCAGGTGCGCTTTAATTAGCAGGAAATTTCCTCTATTTCTTCTGCGAGTTTTTCAACTCTCCGGGTCACTTCTTTGCCGATATGCTTTTTTTGCATTCTGCCGACCCTTTCTTCAATCGTTATCCTTCTCGTGCCCCCTACCAGGTTATCGGCATGGGCGACGATCTTTTCTTCCAGGCTCCGGGGGAAATAATCATGGGTCGGAAGTCCTATTTCTCCTGCTTCCTCCTCTGAAATCCCGGCTCCGATATGCCTTTTTATGATCTCTGCAATTTTCGGGTCAAGTCCCAGTTCCCTGGCCAGCTCGAATCCTTCAACGGCATGGGAAATTCCGTGTGTTCTGCAGCGCCCAAGATCATGCAGCAGGGCTCCTGCCTCCACCAGCCGGATGTCCACTTCCTTTCCGTTTGCCCTGATTCTCTCTGCGATTTCAACGGCCAGTGAAGCTACCGTCTTGCAGTGTTCTATTACGTTCGGGGGACAACCTGCCTCGTCGAGGATCCTGATTGCTCTTGCTCTTGAGATCAATACGCGAGACTCCTTTCAGGCGGAACTCAGGGCCTCCAGGCGTTTTCTAAGGGCTTCTACAAAGACGCTGTTGTCATAGTAGACAAGGTCTTCCCCGCACATCGGACAGAGAAACTCGGTTTCCGTGGCTTCGTCAAAGAGAAGGCGAACACAGCCCTGGGGGCAGACATAAAATACGTTGCCTTCTTCGAAATCAAGGCGGGTTTTCAGGTTTCTCATCAGCTTTTTCTTTTCCCTCATCAGCTGGTGTTCGATATCCGAAAAGTTGAGGTGCCAGAGGTATGTAAGCCAACCGCTGTTGGAATCCCGCTCCCTTGCAACTATTGCAAATTTGTTTTCGTAAAGTATGAATAGAGTTCTTCTTACCGTATTTAGCAAAACCCCGCTTTTTTCCGCAATTTCTTCGTCCGTAACTTCGCCTTCGGGCATGTTCTCAATCATCTTGAGCCCTTCTTCCCCTACAAGGCTCATAAGGTACCCTCGAATAACCTTATCTTTTAAGTCGACCAACATGTTCACCTCGTGAATCCTTATAAGAATGGGACATACCAGTATTAAAGTTTACATTCCGGATACTTTTCCGGAGCTTTCCTCAGCCCGAGATATTTCGGCATGCAGAAGCATACTCCTGCTTCAGGTCTTCCCGGCATGGCTCAGGTACTCCCCCGGTTTTTCCATTTCTCTGTCAATAAAAGCTTTTATTCTCTCTGCCCCCGCTTTAAGGGAGTGCAGGGCTTCTTCCCTTGTCGGGGCACATGCGAAGAGAGACGTCAGCGGCCCGCCAGGCCCGGCAACGGATCCCGAGCAGGGGATGTCCGCACTTTCTTCCCCGAGGATGACGTCCATGAGTGTTCGGTCTATAAAAAGTTCTCGATCCGAGTAGAGAACTCCCCTGGCAGCAAAACGTTTTGCGGAGGGTTTTTCCGGAATCTCCCCGCGGAAACAGTTTACATGGGCTTCGAAAAGGTTCAGGTCCGTGGCTCTTTCAACCGTATCTAGGCTTCCCTGGAACCTGGGGTTTATTTCAAGCACTACCGGCCCTTTTTCCGTAAGCAGGAAGTCCACGCCGTTAGAACCCCGGAGCCTGAATTCGAGCATCAGTTCCTCTGCCAGTTTTTCCATTTCCCCTGCATGTTCCGTCCTGAAAGGGGTAACGTTTCCGCAGTAGGCAAAAGGCATCCTCGACCGCCAGGAGGTGCCGATAAGCTGTTCATTTACAGCCAGGGATAGGGCTTCTTTTTCCGTTGAAAGTAAGGAAACGCTTGATGGGGTACCTTCAAGGAATTCCTGCACCATCATGTCAGTTTCTCCTGTCGGGTCCAGGAGTGAGAACTCCTCAAGCACGGCCCGGAATTCTTCCCGGTTTCTGGCAACCCTGTTAAATATTCCTCCCCCACCTGCTGCAGGCTTGAGCATTACCGGAAATTCGATTGCATCGGTCTCGTCCGGGGAATAGCATGCAGGATGCGGGATTCCCAGGGTCTCAAGCCTTTTTGCCAGGCGCCGCTTGTCAGAGGCTTCTTTTACGGCTTCGGGGGGGCTGGCAAGCACGGGGCAGGGAAAACTCCGGCAGTCCAGGTATTCAAGCCCTGACCCCGGGACCACAGCATCGAAATCCAGACCGAAGCCTTCCATCTGTTCCTGAATGCGGGCAGGGTCAAGTTTCCGAAGCTCTCTCGGGTCCCTGCACTCAAGCAGGGCCGAAGCGTATGTACATTTTCGGAGGTCATGGTCCCTGAAGGCGTCAATGGAGCAGACAGTATACCCTGCCCTTTTTGCGGAACATACAATGTTGCGGGTGTCAAAGCCGATAACCAGGATATTCTGCATGTTTTTCCCTTTCCCTTTCCTCTTATTTTCCGGATTTTTTTCAGGGTTTAGTTTTCCCTATTTTATTTTTTCCGGATCTAATTTCAGGTCTTTTGTTTTTCTGTCTTTCTTTTTTTCTGAGGAAAGTCATAGCTTTAAATTGCAAAAAGCCCGTAAAAGGTCTTCAGGACAGGGATCTCGCTCCCGGCTCTGGCACTGAAGGAAACCGGTTTTTTTATTGCAACGGTTTCATAGGTCCTGGGGTCAAGCACCAGAATTGCGTGTTCTTCGATGGAGACCAGCACGGTCATGACTGCATCGTTGATATGTGCCACCTTTTCAGCACCTTTCAGTTCCTCCGCGGGGATTGTGAAGCGGGACCCGTCTTCCAGGTATATGCCGTTAATCCTTTTCCCGGAATTCTTGATCTCGATTATTTTTTCCCTGTACCTTATTATATCCCCTGACCGAAACTCGGGCAGGCGCATGGCATATGTTATTCGGTAGACGTTTTTTCCGTCTTTCATTCCCACGAGGCTCGGGGATTCGGAATAGCTGCCCCCCATTTCCGAGGCAATGAGCCGGCAGACCTGTTTGCTGGCGTTCATGGAACCCATGTAAAGATCTGCCCCTTCTTTGAGTTCCTGGGTATCGGTGATGAAGGCAAGGCGATCTCCTTTTTTCTTCATCTGCTGCATGGTTTCCCTTGCTATTGCAAGGGAACGCCTTTTCTCCTCTTCGGTGGGGAGTCTCCCTGCTGCCCTTACCTGGATAATTGCTTCAAAGTATCCGCCGGCTTCCCTGCTGCACATGTCGCAGGCTTCCCTGCGGACCCTTACCTCGGTTTCAGCTTCGGCATGTACGGTCTCTCCCCTTACCAGGGCATCGACCTCCGCCCTCACAATATATATGTAAGGCGTAAGCTGCCGGGGTTCAAGGTAGACTTCGATATCCTCTGCTTCCTCATGGATTAAGAGGGCGTCTTCTACGTCTTTTTCCACCACTTCTTCCAGGTTGCCGAAATCGTCCCAGCGGCTTTTGTGGAAGTACGCCCCACAGCGGGAACAGATCCTCAGGCTTATGACCAGGGGAAGTTCGATAAGTTTGAAGTTCTCAAAGAAGCAGTCCTTGCAAACGGAATCAAGGAGTTTCTCACATTCTCTGCCGCATTTCGGGCATATTACGTAATTCATCTGTAATCCTTGCTAAAATGTCCTTTGGCTTTTCGTTCGGGAAATTAGGCTTATACGAGAACCTGAACGATCCACCAGTTTAAGTACGGTTATACTATTTAACTGTAAGGAGTACTACTCTCACGACTAAACCTTGGGCTTTCTCTATCCTTACGCTCCGCTTTTCGTAAAGTCCCTTTGCATGAGCCAGTCCCTGCACGGCAGGGTCCTTTGCACGACAAGGAAAACTTTGTCCGGGGCCGGGCCTTTGTCCGGAAATTTTTGTGTAAAAAAATGGAGGTTCGTTTTTGGGTCGTTTTTTTGGATTTGAATTCGGGGATAAGCCCTTCCGTAACTTTCTTTCGTAACTTAAAACTACCTTTAAAAATAGAAAAATAATCCGTGTCATGGTGACACGGACACTGCTAGGTTTTCAAATTTGTTTTCTTATTTATTTAGGTGGCCAGTTCTTTTCCATCCAGCCAGGAATGCGGCCGGAGTCCATGGGGCCTACCTTGATGCTTGCACCGAGTGAGTCCTCAAGGTCGCCCTGCAGGCGAGCTGACAGACCCGGAATGATCACGGTGTTGTGGTTTACGTCCTTCTTCAGGTCGAATGTTGACTTATCAAAGGCGTCCTTTACCTTGTCGGCGGTCAGCTGTCCACCGGCAACGGCAGCTTCCACACCAATACCGTCGGTGTCAACTGCAAGCAGCCAGCAGTCGATTCCGTTGGAGGCGATATCGCTCTCTACCGTATAGTAGGTAAGGGCGAAGTTGGTGGTGAAGAATACCGGGGAATCTGCTGTCGGGCTTCCTACCTGGTACATGGCCCCGTCTACAGCTACCGGAGTTCTCGGGTCAGTGTAGATGGTGTCTACCAGGTGCATCTCAGGCAGTACGGCATATGGCTCCATGCTGTGGAGGATCATTATGTCGCCGTATCTGATGGTGAACATTGAAGCCATCACGGTTTCCCAGTATGATGCATTTACAGGGTCCTCTATTCCTGCCATCCATGCTGTGAACGGAAGGGCCAGTATCGGGTAAGCAATCTCGGTGTCTCCATCGATTCCTGCTCTCCTGATCTTCAGGAAGTTGGTGAATGTGTTCTTCAGGCCTTTGCCTACCGGGACGGTCCCCGGGTCGAGGACAATGTCCTGAATGCCTGCATCTGCAAAGGTCTTTGCAAGGGTCTTTAGTGCGTCAAGGTCATTGAGTGCAGATACTACCACAGGTACCTTGTACTCGAGGGCAAGTTCTCCTACTTCCTTCCAGTTGTCCTTGTTTGCGGCATAGAGCAGTGGGTTCTTGTCCTTTGCTACTTCCAGGCCTGCTTTCAGGACTGCAGGGTCGAAGGAACAGAGGATTAAGGGGAGATCTGTTGTCTCTCCTACCTTCTTTACTGCTGCTGCGAACTTTGCTGGGTCGCCAGAGACGGCCCTGATAGCCACCCCGTCGAGTAGGAGGTAGTTCCCTACATAGAACTTCCTGAAGTCTGCAACCTGCTTTACTCTCTCCACAATGGCAGCTTCATCCATGTTGTCTGCCACATCGAAGAACATCTTTGTCTTGTTGAAGAAAGTGAGCTTGTGGCGGTACAGGACATCGTCCCCCCCGATCTTTGCTGCTTTCTCACCGACACCGATGATTACTTCCCTGATTTCGGGGGCAAGGAGGCCTTCGAGTTCTGCTAGCTTCTTTGCGAACTTCTTTTCCTTAACCAGGGGTGGACAATCTGCAGTCTTGCCGGACCTGTCGATCAGCTTGGAGGCAAATGCCATACAGGTGGGTTCCCCACATTCTCCACAGTTGGTCTGGGGCAGGTACTTGTAGGCTTGTAATGGGCTGTTTATTTTCATTGTTTACACCTCCGCTGCGATCCAGTTGGAAATGTCAACCGGCTCTTCCTCGATCGAACCGAAGAGTGTCTGTGTGGCCTTCTTCAGGAAAGCAACCGATGTCGGGTGCATCATCATGAAGAGGTCGTTTCCTGCAAGAGCAAGGGACAGACCTGTTACAATTTCCCAGATCGGGCCTCTGTATTCTCTCGGTCCCCAGTCGGAGTCTTCCTTGAGTGGTGATCCAACCATCCATGATTCACGTGCACCCCATGCGTTGGTGGTACCTGATGACATCGGGAAGGTCAGTTCATCGTCACCCATGAGGGCTGCAAGTCTGATGCGCTCCATGTTGGTGTAGGCATAGTCGAGACCATATCCGAGAGCTGCAGTGGTCGGGTCCATGATGATCCTTTCCCTGGGCACGTTGCACTGCTTCATGAGCTTCCTGTTGAGTTCCTTCTGGGAGTTCATGTCCAGCTGTGTCCAGGAAAGCACATCGTGGTCGTACTTTAATGCGGCTTCTGCTATTGCTGCATAGTCCAGGTTCAGGCTGGCAGATGCAAGGAGGCAGCGCTCGCCTTCTGCAACTTCTGCTGCTTTTGCGAGGACTTCAGGGTCCTTCTGTGGGTTCCCTGATCCCCCGATCGCTATTGGCACGTCAACGGCCTGCAGCACTTCTTCTACAACCTTTGCTGCTTCCTTTGCGGGTGTGTCCTTGATGAGCGGGTCGGTTGAAATCAGGTGGATTGTGATCATGTCGGCGTTGAACTGTTCAACGTTCTTCTTTGCCCATTCTCCCGGGCTGTCCATGACCTCGTCGTAGTTCTGCTTGACAGCCTTTGCAAGGCCGATACGCATGTCGAATACGTCGATGGTAACCTGGTTCCTGTTCGGCATCTCAGCGTCGAAGTAGAACGGAAGTGCCTTCTCTCCACCAACGTGCACTGCCTTTCCACGGCTTCCACCGTCTGCGGAAGTGTTACCTATGCGTACTTCCTGGATGGGGGTTGCCCAATCTGCCATGTTTGCAACATCGAATTTGGCAGGGATGAGATCCTTAAACTTCGGGGCAGCAAGGGCTGCTGCGGGTGCCGCGGCTGCCGGGCCTCCGATTCCTACGGGGTAACCGAACATACCTGCAATCCTTGCGAAATGCTGGGCAAGTACTGCACTCTCCTGGCCAAGGGCTGCAGCGAGCATCGGGTCAGAGCCACCGCCAAGACCTCCCAGGTCAAGTTCAATGTCCCCTTCAATAGTGACACCTTCAAGGGCTTCTACGTCCATGCCCGCGAACATGTTTGTAATGTCAGATAATTTCATCTTCTTTGCCATGTAAACCTCACCGTTTCAGTTGATTATCCGTTTTTACGAGTGACTGAGTTAATGCGATGTGTTTTTTATGAATTCGTAAGGTCCGCTTAAATCTCAATTACATGCCAGAGGGTCCAGTCTCCCCGGAACCCCCATTTTGTCCTGCAGTGTCCACAGGTTCGTAAAATTGTTTGAAACCGGGGGTTAGAACCCCAGTTTCTTTGCAATCTTCTCAATTTCAATCACTGCAACCGAGTCCTCTGGAAGGTCAATGAGGGGGATGCCCCCAATGTCCATTTCCTCGATTTTCGGATCCAGGGGTACCGTTCCTAGCAGGTTGAGGTTCAGGTCCCCGGCAAGCTTTTCGATCTTCTCGCGGTTGGCATCTGTGACCTTGTTTGCAATAACATGTATTTTGCCAACATTTGATTCCAGTTCATCCACAAGTTCATGAATCCTTTCGGCAGTCCTGAAACCCCTTCGTGAAGCGTCAGTCACAACAATCAGGTCATCGATGTCCCTTATGATCTTCCTGCTGAAATGCTCGAGTCCGGCTTCCGCGTCAATGACCACTACATCATAGTTGACAATCAGTTTGTCCATGATGCCCCGAAGCAGGTTGTTCACATAACAGTAACATCCTGAGCCTTCGGGCCTGCCCATGACCAGGAGGTCGTAGCCTGGCATTTCCTCAATTATCTCGTAGACCTTGCTCTTGAGCACCGATTCCTTGTTCATGTCGGGGTTGTCCGGTCTTGGCTTTGTAATCTCCTCCTGGAGTGCCTCCTTTGCGTCCCCGATAGTCTTTACTGCCTCACATCCCAGGGTTTCGGGCAGGTTCGTATCCGCATCTGCGTCAACTGCAAGTAAAAAGTTGTCATTTTTTGAAAGGTAGCGGATCAGAAGAGCCGCTACCGCTGTTTTACCTGTCCCGCCTTTTCCCGTTATTGCAATAACTTTTGTCACAGAATACCTCTTTGTAATTGTTTTTCTGTTTTAGAGCACCTGCGTGCCACTCACTTCTTTGCTTTCTTCTCGCTGATGATCATCTTGTCGATGGTAATCTTTGCGTTCTTGAAGGTCAGCTTGATTCCACCGCCGGACCCACCGGAGACCATTGGCATTGCGGGCATCTGGAAGCCGGCTGCAGGCATCATCATTGGGGCTGCTGCAACAGCTTCTTCTTCCTCTTCTTCTTCCTCCTCTTCTGCTGCCCAGTTTGCAACTACGGGGTGGTTCTTCTCCACCAGGAAGGCTTTCAGAGCGTCGACATCCGGAGCATCTGCTTCGGTTGCGATCTTGTCAATGATGTCAGCAGGGATGGTTTCTGCAATCTTCTCCTTGAATGAGGCGGGGAGCCAGACAACCCTGTTCCATCCGCCGTCAGACTGGATGAACTTGGGGGAGTAGAAGTAGTTCACACCAACACCGAGGAAACCGACGACCTGCTTCCCACCACCGGTCTGACCTGCCATGGTTGAGAATCCGAGTCCGTTGGGGGACATTCCCTGGAATTCCCTGTTAACCCAGCCGATACCGTCGACTTCAGGGATGTAGAACCCGACAACTTCGAAGCAGCCGCATGAGGTGTGCGGGAACTCGAAGAAGGAGTGAATTTTGATCCTGTCAAACTCGCCACCGGAGAGTTTCTTTGCAATCTCGTTGACCCCGGTGTATTCACCGCTGAGCTCGTCGATTACATCTCCCTTGGCCAGCTCGAACTGTGGGCCTTCCGGGTCTACCTTTGCGGCAGCGCGGCCGTCGAACCAGTTGATTGCACCACAGAGGGCAACCCTGTCAGGGGTGACCACACAGACACTGGTTGGAGCGAATGCCTGGCAGAGGGTACATCCGTAGAAGACATCAACATCTTCGTCGTGGAGGTCCTTGGTCCTCTCGTCCCTTGCCTTGAAGATGGCCATTGCGCCGTCCAGCTGCTCCTTGACTGCTGCTTCGTCGGTGTAGAAGGTTGCCTGCATCTTCTCGATAAAGGGAAGTTCGGTCTTGAAGAGCATCATGACTGCCTTGCCGAAAGCATCAAGGGAGTCGATCTTTGAGGCTGTGTCCTTGGAAACCCTCATCCAGACATCATACCTCTGGTTCAGGTGCATGATCCCCTGGCAGTAGTTCACGAAGTCGTGGACACGCCTTTCAACAACGGATTCGAGGTCAGGTTCGACCAGTTCTCCGGCAATGTTAAAGACCATTGCCCAGGGGTAGGTCTTTCCCTCTTCCATGTCCTTGATGTCAGGGCCTACAATTGTGACTTTGTCGTCTTCAATCGCGTCCATCTCTGCTGCCCGGACAAGTTCCAGACCCATGGATTTGGGTCCACCGAGTTCAACAAACATGCCGTCTTTTCTTACTCTTTCACCTTCATACATTGGGGAAATTTCAAATGGGAATTCATCTGCCATTTATTTTTCGCCTCCTAAATCAAATTTATAAGTTCTCTATTAGTTCATCCAGGGCGGCATAGTGGTCTGCCTTGCTCAGGTTCCCGAAGGACATTGTTGCGTTCTGGATGTAGCCTCTGTCGATTGAAATTGCTTTTACATCGGAGAAATTCTTGGTTCCGGACAGCACCTGGTTGACATAGTACTTGATGTGTCCCAGGACGATGATGGTGTCATAGGTCCCGTTTCCGTCAAGGCCAGGCCATGCGTCGTCTGTTACATAGAATCCGAGCTGGTGCAGGTTGATGTACTTGGCATCTACTTCCTTGTCCACAAAGCCAGGCATGGAGCTGCCGGTGGCTGCAATCGGAAGGTTTGCCTTCTGTGCAATTTTTACTGCACGGTCAAGAAGTTCAGGGTCAAGGACCTTGGTTCCTACAACAAGAAGTGGTCTCTTTGCCTTTGAAATCATCTTGGCTGCTATCTCGGGGGTAATTGCCTTGGAGGTGGTCACACCGTAGGTCGTGAAAAGTTTGGTGTTCTTGGTGGTGTCTACCATTTTCAGGCCTCCTTGCAGAGTCTCTTGAGGTTAGTAGGCTGTGCCGAGACATCGAACTTGATCTTCGGACCGGAGATGATCTTCTTCTTCTTCCAGTCGATTTCCCATCCGTGATCTGCTTCGAGTTTCTTGAGAAGTTCTTCACGCTTGGCAAGTGGGAGGTCGGCTTCGTTCCTGACGAACTTCCACCAGTCATCCGGCTCTACGCCGAGGTACTTCTTGGAAAGCCCGATCCAGTGGGTCAGCTTGATGGACCTGCCCATGTTGTTGTCAGACGGGCGGATGCAGGCCTTTGCCATCATCGGGATTGCTTCCTGCCAGGTCTCTGCGGTGGTCAGGAGGAATTCAGGTGCTGGTGGGATTGCCATCTCTTCGCCGTTCCTTCCGTCGTAGACTTTCCACTTGGACTCGTCGTAGTTCTTGGCGATCAGGGCTCTCCTGTACTTAGAACTGTGAGGTCCGAGCACTGCAGGGACACCGTAGATGTTGCATCCGGTTCCGATTGCGGCTGCTTTCTGGGAGTATGCGCCCCAGGCAAGTCCGCAGGCACCCACACGGGTAAGGGTGTAGTCTGCAATTTCTGCGAGGTTTCCTTCCAGGGTTCTGCCTGCAAAGATTCCGGCTACTTTCTCAGCAGCTCCGCTGATGTGGGCGTTGGATACACAGGAACCTGTGTTAAGCAGTCCGCCACCATAGAAGCCACCGGGGTACCTTTCGTAGAGGGTCTTGCCATCTTCATCCTTGTACATACCGATGTCCATTGCGGAACATCCACTTACTGCTAAGAGGTAGTTTCTCTTCAGGAACTCTTCGGCAATGAGGTAGACGTCCTTGGTTCCGGAGGGGTAGTTCGGACATCCGATGATTGCGATGATACCCGGGGTTGTACCCATAACGAGGTTCAGACCTTCCGCACGGATTTCGGCGTCACTTGCCTGGCCTCTGCCAGCTCTTACCAGGCCTATCTCCTCGGAAATTGCCTTCTGTGCAACTTTCTCAATCACATTGAGGATGGGGATTTCTTTCTTACAGACCTGTTCGCAGCGGCGGCAGCCGATACAGACATCGTGGAGTGCTTCAAGGTAGGAGAAGTCTCCATCCTTCGCAAATGTCATGGCTTCGGGGATGTCGAGTTCCTCCGGGCAGGCCAGCAGGCAGGCTCCGCAATCTGCACACTTGTCGACGTATGCTTTGAATTCCTCGTCAGTCGGAATTGCGGTGATACCTTCTGCGTCACGGATCGGAGCCATTACATTGGCAAGCTTCGGGACGAGTTCTCCGAGTTTGTCATAGTCAAGCATCACACAACCCGGGATTGCTCCGGACTTGAGTTCCTCGATGGTTGCGTCAACATCGGCATCGGAGCGGTCAGGCAGTCCGGCCATGATCTTCTCGTTGGAAGCGATCACAGGGATCTTGAGCTTCTGGGATTCTGCCAGGACGTCTCCACGGACACACTGTTCGTCCACAACAATGACATCAGGCATCCCTGAGCGGATGACCTTGAGTTCCTTTGCCAGGGACCCAACGATCTTGGCGTAGGGGGCTCTCCTGTCAGCTTCCTTGTACCTGGTCATGTCGAACGCGGTACAGCACATACCTGCGATTTCCATCTTGTCGGTCAGGTCGTTGTCTTCCATGTAGTCCATGATGTAGGTTACACCGGCCACGTTGTGCCCAATGGCAACGATAAGTGGCTTGGACTTGTCAATGGTCCCCATTCCTATTTCAATAAGCGGGGCTTCGGGGTCGGCTTTCGGGAAGTCGTATGCTGTGACCTGGGCGATATCGGAAACTTCCATGCCGACGTGGTCCAGGCTGCCGCTGAAGAGGGTCTTTGAGTCGTAGTCGATTTCTGCGGATTCCTGCCCTGCGTGGATGGTTGCAAGGAGCTGGGTGAGCTGTTCTTCAACATACTCCATCGGAGCTCTGCAGTCTCCGAGGGTCTTCGGAGAGAGCCCTGTGCAGATTGTGACGTTTGGTGTCAGGACGTTTGATTCTCCAAGATTGAGGGGGACGTCTTCTCCAAAGACTTCAATTACATGGTCAAGCAGGTGGCGACCGTGGGCAGCGTGGCAGGCAGTTCCTGTAATTACACGGAGGAAGAATTCCCTTCCGTTGTGTCCCATCTGGTCGATACCGCAGGCTCCTCTCTTGTTCCTGGAAAGGTCACATGGTCCGTAGGTACAGTAGCAGCACTGGTCACACATGGGGGTGACTACAGGCTCATAGCGGTCGAGCAGGGTTAAGTTCCAGCTCCTGTAATCTGCTATGCCAGCAAAAGGAGTCGGACCCATCGGGCCGAGTTCTTTTTCTTCTTCAGCCACCTCTTTTGCTGCCCCTACAATACTATTAATTGTGATCTGAACGTCTTTCAGATCATCTATAGAAAAACTCCCGGTAGTTAGTTTGCTCATCTGAGCTTTACCTCCTAGATTTGTTTAGAGTCGACTTCGCTGAAACGATTGCAAATTATAGCATAGTTCGGCACAACATTAACGATTATAAATTATAAATCTTGGTTTAAACTTTATATTTCCAATCGTCTGAACCGAACTTAACTGGCAAAACGTTTTTATCGTTTTTTTTAAATATTCAATCCTTAACTGAACGTTTTTCCCAACTAAAACGTTTTTTCGGAAATATATTTAATCAAAACTCGTTTTTAGGGCTTTAATCTCCAAATTACTTTTTTTATGCCCTTCTCTCTTAAAAAACCGTTTTTACCAGCGATTGCGACCCTTCTTTCTAGAAAGAGGCCACTACCGATGGATAATAAACACTAATTAACGATGTAAATGTACCAAATCTATATAACATTTTCTAATTTGTAACACCCATTTCGAGATGGGTTAAGTGTGAAAAGTCTAACTAGTTCGTTCATTGGCGAACTAATACTACGTAGTTGCTAAATCGTTGTGAACCGGCTTCCGATATTGATTTTTGTAATAACCTTTGTTCTGTATGAAGAATTAGAATTATAATATTATTAATTCTGATTTATTTTCGATTTATTTCTCACCTGGGGTAAATAATTCTCCAGATATTTCTTATTTGGAAATATATTTTCATCTGATATAAAATAAAAACGATTTATATATCTCTTCATATATATCCGATTTAATTTATTTGTTTTTTATAAAATTGTTTCTGATGAAATTACCAAAATTTATATATATGAGGAAAGAGTTGGCACAATTTTCAATAGTAAACGCCGTAAACCGCTTTTACCTTTCCAGCCTGGTCAAACCCGATATTAATTTTTTAACTTTTATATCTGCTTCTACATCTATTCGATTTGAATATATGTATATTCTATTTAATCACTATTCTAAATAGCAAGGCTTTTGTATCTGTCGGACTTCTGTTCCCTGAATAATGTGCCCGTAAACAATATGTACGTCTGAAAGGCTTTGATGATACGTCTACATGTGTAATCTCATAGAATTGTCTTTAGATTGATCTCAAAAACCATTTTTTAGATTAATCTCAAAAACCATTTTTTAGATTAATCTCAAAAACCATTTTTTAGATTGATCTCAAAGAACCATTTTTTAGATTAATCTCAAAGAACAGTCTCATCGAATAGTCTTGTAGAACGGTCTTGTAGAATAGTCTGGAGAAAATATGTATTAACACTGCTGTATGGCTAAAGCCATCTCATTTTACCGGGCCTATTATATGAGTCAACTTTCACGTAGCAAGCCTCTTATGTACAGTTCATTTTATGTATCAGGTACCCATGTATTATATCTATCAGGCATTGTTCGGGTCACAATTTGTTCGGGCATCAGATCTCCAGGGTTAATCAGGAAGCATTTCTATTCTTCAAAGGTGAAGCCGAGAATTCTTCTGCTTTAAGTTTTCCTGCTTTAAAGGTAAAGCATGGGACTTTTTGATCAGGAGCTTTTTGATCCGGGGCTTTTCTTATCTGCCTGTGAGGAATTCAGGGTTCGGACATTGAGGGTATTCAACGAGTTTTTATTTATTACAACGATTTCTATATATTGACGTACTGGCCTTCTGTATGGATTCTTTTAAGTGGAATTTTTCGGAAAGAATTTTTGTTATTCAGTTGTTACATTCAGGTAGATTTATACTATATAAAAATAAATGAGAATTAGGAAACATGTATCAAAACAGCACACCTTATGGGTCCGGCGGAATGGCGGACAGGATAAAACGTTCGGTGTCATCCAGCCCTTCCATGGCAATAATTGCCATCTGTGTACTTTCTTTCCTGGTGGAGCTGGTGCCGGGGATAGGGTCCCTGTATTACCAGACTTTCTGGTTTGACCCTTCCCATATCCTTAGCAGGCCCTGGACTCTTGTGACCTACATCTTCCTGCACAACGGTATTAGTCATCTTTTTGTTAACATGCTTGTTATGTTCTTTATCGGAAGGGGGCTTGAACAGAGGGTCGGAAATAAGCAGCTTTTGGGGATATTTTTTACGGCAGGAATCCTCTCGGCTGTGGGGCATGCCCTGATGAGCATGCCTATCTTCGGGATCTACCCGAGCCCAATTGTCGGAGCCAGCGGGGCAATTTACGGGGTCTTTGCAGCCCTTGCGGTGCTTGAGCCGGATGCACGTGTCTATGTCTACTTTGTCCCCATGAAATTAAAACAGGCCCTCGTGCTCTTTGCCGTATTCGACTTCCTCATGATACATTCAACGGACATGGTAGCCCATATCGCTCATCTTAGCGGGCTTTTTGTCGGGCTCTACATGGGCTACAGAATCAAGAAAATTCAGGAAAGGTACTGGAAGGGGCCACGGTACGCAGGAAGGTGGTGAGCCTGGAAGAGGCAGGGCTCCCTCTCGGAAAGAATCATTATTATCCCAGGCCTGAGCCGGGCGAGAAAATACCTGTCCAGGTTGTTGATTTTCGAAGGCTCTTTGCAGCCTGGTCTCCTGACCTGAAAAAAAGCCTCTATTTTGAAAATCTGCCTGACGCAGAGGGTTTGAAGCGGGTGAGAGATGTCGTCCTTCTCAGGGTCTATGACTGGCTGGCAGGCCGGGAAGGAATTATTGAGCTCACCGCAGAGGAATTCGAGCAATTTACGGAAGTGTATGAGGCGTTTCTCCGGAACTTCGGGGAAATCACGTACTACCGGCAGAAAAAAGGACGGAAAACAGAAAATATCTTTGAATTAAAGGAGGCTCCTTATATTATCAGGGAAGTGAGAAATGGTCTTTTTTCCGATAAATTATAATCCTATTAATTATATACCACACCACATAAAATTGTATCTCACGTCACATAATTAGCGGGTTGATTTATGTTTCCGGGATTTCCGATCCCTGTATGAAGTGCCTCCAGGTCCGGACCCATTTCGGACGGTGAGGCTGGGGTTCAGGTTCGGAATTGCCTGATGATGCAAATCTTTACTACATAAAAGAAAATATTAGATATTATAAGGATAGTTATCCGAATATTCGAGTACCTGGACTGCAAACTAAAAATAATCATACTAAATGCTTTAGAATCCGTGTAAGGCAGGGCTGAAGTGTGAAGATGATTCAGAGCGACATGTGGAGGATTTAGTTGTTTTGCTTTCTCTCTATGGCGCTGCCCTGAAATATCCGCCGGACGTGAAGGCAAGATGTTTGTCGGTCCCGGAGTTTGTAACATTTATAGAGGATACCGATAATGAAACCTGTAAAAAGCGGACTCGATTCGATTTCAAGGTACCTTCGCACGAAAAAAGAGGTAGGGAGGAGGAAGATCGGCCTTCTTGTGGACGGTCCGAACATCCTCCGGAAAGAGTTCGACGTGAACCTGGAAGAAATAAGGGATGTTTTGAAAGATTATGGGAATATCAAGATCGGAAGGGTTTTCCTTAACCAGTATGCCTCTGACAAACTGGTGGAAGCAATCGAAAACCATGGCCTTGAACCCATCATCTGTTCAAGTGATGTGGACGTCCGTCTTGCAGTGGAAGGCATGGAGCTTGTCTACAACCCCAACATTGACACCCTGGCGATTGTAACCCGGGACGCGGATTTCAAACCTCTCCTGAACAAGGCGAATGAACACGGGAAAGAAACGATTATTTTCGGGGTAGAACCCGGATTTTCCACAGCGCTTAAGAATTCCGAGGACTACGTCATCCTGATGAGCAAGGACAGTATGAGCGGTTATGACATAATCGAGGGGCCGGAGGATATGGAAACCTCGGAACTCAAAAAGTATCCGGACGACGGACAGGAGGAACGCACGGAATAAGTCTGATCCGATCTTATTTCTTTTCCTTTCTCTCTTTTCTCCGCCTTCAGGATCTTCCTTTAAATTTGTTCGCTTTCAGGACATTCTTTTTTACGGATATTCCACGTCCACGCCGAGGATCTGCTCCGTTCCTCCTGCAATGTCCCTGGCAATCTCGGCACAGCCGATCGCAGCATGCCACTTCCCGAGGCAGCGGCACTCCTGGCCAAGGTGCCTGCTTATCTTCTTTTGGACATACTCCACTTCCCCTACCGAACCTGCAAGGAAGATGGCTTCTCCCGAAATCCCGTAGTCCCTGAGGAGGAGCTGCATGGAGACTATTTCCATGGCTGCAAAGAGGGCTATGGTGTCAAGGGCAAGCAGGGCGGGAGCCTCTCCTTTTTCGGCTGCTGCGAGCATTTCTTCCCGGTCTTCGTAGGGGGTCATCTTCAGGGTGCCGGCTTCTATGAATGCCTGGTTTGCGCTCATAATTCCTGCATCTACGTCCCGGATTGCCTGCAGGTCAAGGGGGCCGTGGTGTACCCCGGGGGCAAAGATACAGGCGTCGATTGCCCCGAGCAGCTTCCCTCCTGCGACGGCGAGGGTTACGGTATTGGAACTGATGTCGGAGGCCACAAAATCCTCACAGCCCAGGCATCTGATGTGGTAAGCTATTCCCAGCTTTTCCGGGCTTGTGAGGTGGGAAAAAACTTTCATCCGGGGGTCCACCCGGCTTTCGGTGTGGATGCCGGGGATTGCTACTGCCGGAATCCCTGAGTTTCGGACCGCATCAAAGACCCTTGTGCCTCCTCCTGTTTTTTTCCCTGCCCCTTCCAGGCTCCGGAGCCCTCTTCCTTCCAGGGCACGGATATCTTTTATTGTAGAAAACCCGTCTCCCATGGAATATGTGGCGGCAATTAACTCTATGTCTCCGCGGCGAATGCCTAAATTCTTTTCAATGGATGCAAGTACATCCTCTTCTGACATGGCAGCCGCTTCAGCCCTGGCAAGTTCAAAAGTCCGTACTTCCTTTCCCTCTATCAGGGCAAAACGCATTGCTGTGGTTCCGTGGTCAATCCCTATAAATGCCAAGCAGCCATCTCTCCTTGAATGCCTTAGAGGGCCTCTTTTAAAATTTCGTTTAATTCATTCATGATCCTGTCCCCTTCTTCAGCTGTCCCCACCGTTGTTACGAGCCTGAGTTCCTGGAAACTTCTCCCTTCCGAAAGAAGCATCCTCAGGTTTCCCCTGGCATCGGCGCGCAGCACTTTTCCGGAGAGTTTTCCGCCTGCAGTCCCTTTGACGGAAATCACTGAGGGGATGATCTTTTTTATTTCGGGGTGCTGGCTTACAAGCCTCACGAGCTTTTTTCCTGTCCGCCCCCCGATAATGGTGGTGTGTGCTCCTCCAAGTTTGCTTTTTAAGGAGTTTTTTCCACTTTCGTGTGAAATTTCAACACTTTCAGTCATTGTAATTGCGATACCCGGCTTTTTATGCCTTCTTCCTTGTTGCTCATCTTTTTGGGTTTTTTGTTCCACTGCAGGCTTTCTTATCTGATTTATCCTTTTTTATATTTAGGGGTATATTCAATCGAAGGGCCGATAACCCCTAAAAATGCCGTTTATAATATGTTTACTCTATGAAATGTTTATCCTGAATTAAGAGCGATAAGTTGCAGGAATAAGATCCGGGTGACCTAAAAATAGAGAGCTTTCCAGAAAGTAGGGAGCAAATATACGGTCCCATCTTCTGGATTCTTTCCTTTTTTCGCTTAAAAAAGCTTTTTTCCTGAAATACAAACTTCCTTTTCGGGAATCCGTTTTCCTTAAATCTCAGATTTTTTCAAGCTCTTTCATGCCGACGAGCTTGATATTATTTTCTTCCAGAAGCTTGATTGCCCGATCTATTTCGTTTACCCTGACGATGAGGAGGGCTTTTTGTTGCCGGGTGACAAAGGCATAGGCGTAGTCCAGGTTGATTTCTGCCTCTCCGAAAACCTCTGCAATCCGGGACATGCTACCTGGAACGTCGTCCATTTCGATCCCCAGTACGTTAGTCTCCGAAACCGTGAACCCGGCGTCGTGGAGGACGGTGTGGGCATAGTCGGACCTGTCAACCACCATGCGGATAATCCCGAAGTCACCAGATTCCGCAATGGTAAAGGCCCTGATATTTATCCCGGTACTTTTCAGCTTGTTGGCCACGCTTGCAAGTCTGCCGGGTTTGTTTTCCGCAAAAAGAGAAATCTGCTTTATGATTTTGTCTTCCATTTCAGCACCCACATCCTTCACATCCCTGAATATTCTTCTTTTTTGAATTTCTATTGTCTTTATAATTTTTTATGATCTTATGAATTCGTATTATCTTCATGAATCCTTATCGACCTTATGAATTCCTTATTATCCCTACGAATCCCTTATTATCCTTATTATATTACTTTAATCCTGTTTAAGCCCCTGTCTGTTATAATCCTGATCTTCTCATACATGTTCAGGAGTTTTATTCGGGAGTTTTTTCTTCCAGAATATAATATAAGTTGCTGTGTATATTTAAACTTACATGATACTATTTTGGAAACTGATCTGAGCGGAATCAGGACAGAGGAGCTAAAAAGGAACCGAAAAGAAGTGGAATATACGTCCTGCAGGATTCCTTTTCTGCAGAGACATATTTCTACCCGAGTCTTTTTGCTTGAGTTTATTTCTTGATTTTTTTGCTCGAGTCTCTTCTTTAAGTTTTTACTGACTTTTCTCTTGAATTCCTCTTCAAATCTTTTTCAGAAACCTTTCGGTCCCTTCGAGCCTTCAGGATTTCAGAGTTTCCGGTTGTCGATTACTTTCTTCGACTTGCCCATGGAGCGGGGGAGGGATCCGTGTTCCACAAGCTCCACCCGGACCGCCAGGTTCAGCACGCTTTTCAGTGCACCTGCAACTTTCTTCTCCAGGGACATCATGTCCGACATCCTGTCGCTGAAGGCGGACTCGTGCATCTCTATCTGTACTTTTATGGTATCCAGTTCCCCCACCCGGTCCACAATCATCATAAAGTGGTTCCCTACTTCCGGGATCTTCAGCAGGACTGACTCTACCTGGCCGGGGAAGACGTTGATTCCGCGAATAATGAGCATATCGTCCGTCCTACCCGTAATCCTCATGATCCTTGGGTGGGTCCGGCCGCATTTACAGGTTTCCTCTGTCTTTCTGGTCAGGTCTTTGACCCTGTACCGGATCAGAGGGAGGGCTTCCTTGGCAAGGGTTGTTATCACAAGCTCTCCTGTTTCCCCGTCAGGGACCGGTTCTCCTGTTTCCGGGTCCAGGATTTCTACCAGGTACATGTCTGCCCAGATGTGAATGCCGCGCTGTTCTCTGCATTCGGTGAATAGTGGGCCGCTCATTTCCGAAGTCCCGTAGATGTCATAGGCTTTTATTCCGGATTCCTTCTCGATCCGTTCCCTGAGTTCGGGGGACCAGGGTTCTGCACCGAAAACTCCTGCCTTCATTTTCGTGTCATCTTTTATGCTGACTCCCTGCTCCCTGGCGGCTTCGATCATGTAGGCAAAGTAAGAGGGGGTGCAGGCAATAACCGTGCTTCCCAGGTCTTTCATCAGCTCAATCTGCTTTTCCGTATTTCCGGAGCTTGTGGGGAGCACCGTTGCTCCTACTTTCTCTGCGGCGTAATGCGCCCCAAGTCCCCCGGTGAAAAGCCCGTATCCGTAGCTGACCTGGAGCACGTCCTCTTTTCCGACCCCTATCGATGTTAATGCCCGGGCAAGGGACTCAGCCCAGTTGTCGATGTCTTTTTCCGTGTAACCCACAACTGTCGGCTTCCCGCTTGTCCCCGAAGAGGCGTGAAAGCGGACCAGTTTTGAGTTGGGGACGCAAAACATTCCGGTGGGGTAGGTGTCTCTGAGATCCTGCTTAAAAGTAAAAGGTAATTTCCTGACATCTTCAAGGGTCCGGATATCATCCGGGCTGACGCCGTGTTCGTCAAACCTGTTCCTGTAAAAAGGAGAATTCTCATACACATAGTGCACTATTTCTCTCAGTTTTGCTTCCTGTAGTTTTCTAAGTTCTGCTACAGGCATTGTTTCGATTTCAGGATCCCAGTATTCTGGCATTTTTTTCACGCTCTGTATTTTTTAAACGTTGTTTGAGGCTGTACTTTTCAGGCCTTCATTTTTAATCTGCTTTTTCCGTTTCATGTTTTTCATTTCATGCCCCTTTCAGGTCATGTTTTTTCACGCCAGCTCTTCCCTAGCTTCATACCTTGCCTGCCTGTCATCCTAAGTATATTCTGGTGCTCTGCGGCAGGTTTCCTTCAGGCGGATACTAATTTCCGGTAGATCTGGTATTGTGAGACTTAAGCTGGATTCTCATATAAAAAATAATTGTTCAGGGGCTCAAAATTGCTCAGGGTTTTAAGGTTGTATAAATGTTTAAAATTGCTGTGCGTATCAAAATTGCTCAAGGTTTTAAGGTTGTATAAATGTTTAAAATTGCTGTGCGTATCAAAATTGCTCAGCGTATCAAAAGAGAAAAGAGTTCTGATATTTTTCAAAGCCGGAATCTCGTAAAATCAGTCCGGTCTTTTTATTTTGACTTTCTATTTTTATATTGTTTAAAAAAGGCCTCGATGGACCTTTTGAAAAATAACTTTCCCAGGATCCCTGGAAAATGTATTTTCCTTCTTCCTGTTTTTTCTAACGTTTAATTTTCTTCCTCTTCGTCCTCTATGGAGATGTCCCCGGGCGTTTTTCCCAGGGAATTTTCAAATATCTTCCGGGTACCTTCCCTGCATTTCCTGAGTACTTCGTCCATGTCTGCGATCACTTCGATCCCCGCGGCTCCGAAATGTCCGCCTCCTGTACCGTTGTATTCTTTACTGACATCTTCCATGAGCTGCCCAAGATTGACCCCTGCGTTTACGGCATCTCGCTTTGCCCGGGCGCTTATCCTTACGCTTCCGTCTTTGGCAGTGCCGACAAAGGCTACATCAGCCCCGATGTTAATTAGCATGGACGAGGCCGAGCCCCCGTAAGAGCTCACGTGGGAAGTTGCAATAAGCATGTCTCCAACCCGATATATTTCTGATCGGCTTGCGGCTTTAAGGATCGCAATACGCATGGAAATATCCTGGGGGGTGGCTGCCATTATGTCAAGCACCTCTCCGTATTCCACACCGCTGGCTTCTATGATGTTTGCTACGGTCCGGAAGGTTTCCACCGCCGCATGCTTAAAATGGCCGGTGTCCGTGATAATCCCGGTGATCATCCCTATCCCTACCCTGCGGGTGATGGGGGCACCAATGGACTTTAAGATGTCGTAGACAATCTCAACGGTGGAGGTGGCATTGCGGTGCAGGTAAAACTCGGCATTTTCTGTAAGGGCAGTGGTGGTATGGTGGTCTATTACGCAGTAATTGGTTAGTTCAAGGTCGTTTAGCTGTGCTTTTGTAGAAGTGTCCACTACCACGACAAAGCCGTAGTCACTCAGGTTGGGTTTTTCTACGACCTCTATCCCTAGCTTCTCGACCAGGACGGAAGCTACCCGGTTGCAACTGTCTACAAGCCCTACGGTCCCTCCCACGGCTTCGGAAAGAGCAAAAGCACTGCTTACGGCATCCGGATCTGCGTTCCGGTGGCACAAATATAAAATATTTTGATAGTCAAGGAGCCGGTTGAAAAACTCCGCTTCGTCTACTTGCATTGTTCACTCTGGCTGTCGCTTTTCTTTCAGGTATCGATACATCCAGGGACTGGATGCCGGGTTTCTGTGCATACCCGGCGTTCACTAATGTACATTTCAGGTGTCTGTACAATAGTATGTAAAAGGAAAAATAAAAAGTTATTGTGCCCTGGGACCCAATGCCTGCTGGATCTGCTCCTGGAGCTGTTTGAAGCGGGTTGTGAGCCGTTCCTCCTGCCTTGTAATGGACTGGAGCCTGAGTGAGAGGGTCTCTTCCCTGTCTTTCAGTTTGGCGATAGATTCCCCTTTATCCGTTTTTATGACCAGTTCCCCGACTGTCCGGTAGACCAGCGCATCGTCTGAGAGTTTTTCGAGTTCCTCAAGAGCCATCTTCGACTCTTTCTGCATAGCTTCGATCTGGGATTTCTGCATTGCAAGTGCCTGGATCTGCTGCTGAACCTGCTGAAGCTGTGCAATCTGGTTCTGGATTTGCGGAGGTAATTCTGCTGTCATATGATTTTCACCTGTCTCCAGAATACACCTGAAGGGATTTTAATGTTTCTGTCCTTCCAGCTCCCGAAAATGCCTTACATGCCTTAAAATAGTATTCAGCGTCCTGTGGTCAAAAGCTTAAACAACTATTGAACCTAATGAAAAGATAGTACTCGAAGTTATATGACAACACCGGGCAAATTAAACTCCTGTAAATAGAGTATATAGAATATAATATGTGACATAATAATAAATAACTGAAAAATAATAATTACTGAAAATAATAAGTAACTGTAAATTAATAATTGCTGATTATAATATGTAACTGAAAATTAATAATTACTGATTATAATAAGTAACTGAAAATTTGGGAGATACTTATAATGGAAGAAGGAAAGAAATTTGATGAAATTCAGGATCTTCTTGAAAAGTATACAAACGCTCACGGGATTTCCGGTTCCGAAGGGGAGATCCGGAAGCTTCTGGAAAAGGAGCTCGAACCTTACGTTGACGGCACCCGGACCGATACTATGGGGAACCTTATAGCAACTAAAAAGGGAAAAGGACCTTCCGTAATGCTGGCTGCGCACATGGACGAAATCGGGCTCATGGTCAAGTATATTGACGAGAACGGGTTCCTGCGTTTTGTCACAATAGGTGGCTGGTTCGACCAGACCCTTCTGAACCAGCGGGTCCGGGTCCACGGTAAGAAAGGTACCATCCCCGGGGTCATAGGGTCCAAGCCCCCCCATGTGATGAAAGATGAAGATCGGAAAAAACCTGTGAAGGCTGAAGATATGTTTATCGATATAGGGGCAAAGGATACCGAAGACGCCGAAATGCTCGGGGTTGAGATCGGGACCCCTGTCTCCATAGACCGGGAGTTCGTACCCCTGGCAAATGGGAAAGTAACGTCCAAAGCCTTTGACAACCGGGCAGGTGTCGTGATCCTTGTAGAAGTGATGAAGCGGCTTTCCGAACTTAATATTGATGCAAACGTATACGCCGTCGGCACTGTCCAGGAAGAAGTGGGGCTCAAAGGGGCCAGAACTTCGGCTTACGGGCTGATCCCGGATGTCGCCCTTGCTGTCGATACCACGATCCCCGGAGACCACCCCGGCATCAGCAAGAACGATTCCCACCTTGAAATCGGGAAAGGGCCGGTGCTTACGGTTGCCGATGCCTCGGGGAGAGGCCTTATCGCCCACCCGCAGGTCCTCAGATGGCTGAGGGAAACCGCCGGAGAATACGAGATTTCCTGCCAGCTGGGGGTAGGGTCCGGAGGCACCACCGATGCCACTGCTATCCATCTGACCCGGGAAGGTATCCCCACGGGCACCGTCAGTATTGCCACCCGCTATATCCACTCCCCTGTGGAGGTTCTGGATGTGGCCGACGTGGAAGCCTGTGTAAATCTCATTGTGAAGGCTATAGAGAATGTGGACAGGTATTTCTGATTGAGAACTGCCTCTGAGCCGGGAAAAAGTCCCGGTTCAGTTCTCTGTTTTTGTTTTTCCTTTTTCATG
>DUKH01000047.1:39408-49853 GCA_013329415.1 Methanosarcinaceae archaeon
TTTTTTTGTTTTTTTCCGTCTCATACTTTTTTTAATTTTGCTTTTTTTCCATGTCCTTTTCCCCGTTTCAGGGGTCGACTTCTCTTCTTTTTTTATTATATTATGCCTATTGTTAACTGGAAAGTAAAAATACTATGGTACACTTATTGAACTGCAATTTCAGAATGCTGGGGTGCAATCCTGAAATTATTTGCCGGGTTTGCCAGGGTTCTGAGCAAAAATATATGTAATATGTATAATAAATTGATGTCCTGCATCATATGGCTTATATTTATAAATCAATTTATATATTTATGTGTCATATGTTTGCATAACAAGTCTATGGATACAAAACCAAAACTGAGGGATTATATTATTCGAAAATATCCGCTTTCTGGACACAACGTTAAGAGATGGTGAACAAACACCTGGTGTAGCCCTTACAAGAGAGAAAAAGCTCTTAATTGCCCGGGCTCTGGACGAAATGGGGGTCTCCGTAATCGAAGCAGGCTCCGCGATCACTTCCAGCGGGGAGAGGGAATCTATCAAAGCTGTCGCAAACGATGGGCTGGATGCCGAAATCTGCAGTTACTGCAGGATTGTAAAGGCAGACGTTGACCATGCCCTGGAATGCGACGTGGACTCCATCCACCTGGTAGCTCCGGTTTCCGACCTGCACATCAAGACCAAGATCAAAAAAGACCGGGATGCTGTGCGGCAGATCGCAGTCGAGGTTACGGAGTATGCCAAGGACCACGGCTTAATCGTGGAATTAAGCGGGGAGGATTCCTCAAGGGCAGACCTGGAATTCTTAAAAGCCCTGTATGCTGATGGAATTGATGCCGGAGCTGACCGCTTATGTTACTGTGATACTGTTGGGCTTTTAGTACCTGAGAAAGCCACCGAGATTTTCAGGGATTTATCTTCTTCCCTGAAGGCCCCGATCAGCATTCATTGCCATAACGATTTTGGCTTTGCAACGGCAAACACCGTAGCCGCCCTTGTCGGGGGTGCAAAGCAGGCCCACGTAACCGTAAACGGTTTAGGGGAAAGAGCCGGGAATGCCGCCCTTGAAGAAGTGGTCATGAGCCTGGAATGGCTCTACAAATATGACACCGGGATCAACCATGAGCAGATCTACCGGATTTCCAGGCTGGTAAGCCGTCTGACCGGGGTTCCCGTTAGCCCGAACAAGGCCCTGGTGGGAGGCAATGCCTTTACCCATGAGGCCGGGATTCACGTCCACGGGCTTCTGGCCGACAAGGCTACTTACGAACCCATGGGTCCCGAACAAATTGGCAGGAAACGGCAGATCGTACTCGGGAAACATGCCGGTCGGAGCTCCATTGCCCTGGCCTTACAGGAAATGGGACTTGAAGCCGACGAGACCCAGACCGAGGAAATCTTCAACAGGGTCAAGCAGATGGGCGACCAGGGTAAGCACGTAACCGATGCCGACCTGCAAACAATTGCAGAGAACGTGCTTGATATTTACAAGGAATCCCTGGTAAAGCTGGAAGAGTTTACCATAGTATCCGGAAACCGTGTGACTCCTACCGCTTCCATTAAACTCAACGTAAAGGATAAGGAGATCATACAGGCTGCGATCGGGAACGGGCCTGTGGACGCAGTTATCAATGCCATCCGGCGGGCGGCACGCTCCTGTGCGGAAGACATTGTCCTTGAAGAGTACCACGTAGATGCCATCAGCGGCGGAACCAATGCCCTTGTAGAAGTAAGGGTAAAGCTTTCCAAGGAAGGAAAGACGGTCACAGCTAGCGGAGCCCGGACGGACATCATCATGGCTTCAGTAGAGGCTGTGATGAATGGGATGAACCGCCTGATCACGGCAGAGTGAGCTCGAAAGAAGGATGCTTTCCTTACAGGGGTATTTCAGGGGACTTTTTTGTCCCCCTCTAATTTTTTCGTTTTGAGCGGGGATTTAGTTGGAAATGGAATAATTGAAAATGAAATACCTTTTTGGGCTCGGGAGCCTTAGGGAACCTGCACCCATATATAACATGATTGATAATGATGTATCGATTGAATTCAAACACATAATTTTCTAATGAAACGAATTCAATGAAATTCAGTTGAGTTCGTAATGAAATTCAGTTGAGTTCAAAACGAAATCGGAAAAAATTCAGAATGAAAATTGCGAGCGTGATTGGCAAAAAGTATTTCTGATAAACATACACTTTCAGGACGGTATTCAACTGATTAAAAAGAGTCTATAAGTTGAATCAGTCGCCAAAAGATAATAAGGAGATTTAATACAATGACAACCGGGTCAACAGAAAAAGTTAATGGCGCCAGGGCATTGATAAAGTGCCTTGAAATGGAGGGTGTTGACACTCTCTTTGGGTATCCGGGGGGGCAGATCATCCCCTTTTACGACGAACTCTATGATTCAGATCTGCGCCACATACTCGTACGCCACGAACAGGCAGCAGCCCATGCTGCAGACGGATATGCCCGCGCAACGGGGAAGACCGGGGTCTGTGTTTCCACCTCAGGTCCCGGAGCAACCAACCTGGTAACAGGCATTGCTACCGCATACATGGACTCAGTGCCCATGGTAGCCTTAACCGGTCAGGTCCCCAGTTCCATGATCGGAAATGACGCCTTCCAGGAAGCTGACATCAGGGGAATTACCCAGCCTATTACCAAGCACAACTACCTTGTACAGGACGCGAACGAGCTTCCCAGAGTCATGAAAGAAGCCTTTCACATCGCTTCCACCGGAAGGCCCGGCCCGGTATTAGTAGACCTTCCAAAAGACATCCAGATCTCCGAAATTGACTTCTCTTACCCCGAGAAAGTGGAACTAAGGGGGTACAAACCCACCTACAAAGGCAACCTCCAGCAGGTGAAAAGGGCTGCCGAGGAAATTGCAAAAGCCTCCCGTCCTATCATTTACGCCGGGGGAGGGGTGATCACTTCGAATGCGGCCGCAGAACTGGTGAGATTTGCCGAAACAATCATGGCTCCCGTGACCACGACCCTTACGGGGATCGGGGCCATTCCGACCGAGCACCCTCTGAACCTGGGGATGCTGGGGATGCACGGGACCAAATATGCAAACTATGCAATCCAGGAATCCGACCTGTTAATTGCCGTCGGTGCAAGGTTTGACGACCGGGTGACCGGAAAGCTGGAATCCTTTGCTCCGAATGCCAGGGTCATTCACATTGACATCGACCCCGCGGAGATCTCCAAGAACGTGCCCGTAAACATCCCGATTGTGGGGGATGCAAAACATATCCTCAAGGCCCTTACCAAATACGTCAAATGCTGCAACTCCGAATTATGGCTTGCAAAGATAATCGAATGGAAAACGGAATTTCCGCTCAGCTACAGGAAGGAATCGGACGTTATCAAGCCTCAGTTCGTCGTGGAACAGATTTCGGAAGTCTGTAAGGACGCGATCGTTGTCACCGAAGTCGGGCAGCACCAGATGTGGGCAGCTCAGTACTTCAAGTTCAGCGAGCCCAGGACTTTCCTTACCTCAGGAGGCCTGGGGACCATGGGCTACGGCTACCCGGCAGCCATCGGAGCCAAGGTCGGGAGGCCTGACAAACTGGTCGTTGACATTTCAGGAGACGGCTCTTTCCAGATGAACTCCCAGGAACTTGCCACAGCAGTGCAAAACGACATCCCGGTCATTGCCGTGATCCTGAACAACGGCTATCTGGGAATGGTCCGGCAGTGGCAGGAGCTCTTCTTTGACAGGAGATATTCCTGCACCGATATATCGGGCAGTGTTGACTTCGTGAAACTTGCCGAAGCATACGGGGCACTCGGGCTCAGGGCTGAAAAGCCGTCCGAAGTCAGGCCGGCAATCGAGGAAGCCGTCAAATCCGGCAGGCCCGCAGTTGTTGACGTGATTATCGAGTGCGAGGCAAACGTTTCCCCTATGGTCCCGGCAGGGGCTGCAATCAATGAAATCCTTGACCTGGAGGACTGAATATGAAACACACACTTGCGGTTCTGGTTGAGAACAGGTCAGGGGTCCTGTCCAGGGTGGCAGGGCTCTTTTCGAGGCGTGGGTACAACATCGATAGTCTGGCTGTCGGTGTCACGGAAGACCCGGACATTTCCCGGATGACCATAGTTGTCCACGGGGACGACAGCGTACTCGAACAGGTCAAGAAGCAGCTGAACAAGCTGGTGGAAGTCATCAAGGTTTCGGACCTTGCAAGCGAAGACACCGTGGGACGGGAACTGGCGCTTTTCAAGGTCGCAGCCGATGAGAACTCCAGGGCGGAAATCATGCAGATCACCGATATCTTCAGGGCTCGTATAGTGGACGTGGGCCCGAAATCCGTTGTTGTTGAAGTTACGGGGGATGAAGATAAGATCCTGGCAATCGAAAACCTGCTCCAGAAGTTCGGGATTAAGGAGATGGTCCGGACCGGAAAGATCGCCATATCCCGCGGTTCAAAGAAGGTTTAAATATTAAAGTGCAGTTAAAAAGAGGTAACTGCTCAATTATTTTTCCTGAAAAGGGTCCCCCTGATCCGGATATTTTAGTGGTGCCTGGCAAGGGACAAAACCCCCCATAAGCAGGAATTTTCCTGAAAAGTAAGGAAAATTTTTAAAAAATACAGGTAATTTTTCATTGAAGAATTAAATTATTTATATAGAAATTCGAACAAGCATAAAGAGATTCCAATAAGCATAAAGAGATTCCAATAAGCATAAAGAGATTCCAATAAGCATAAAGAACTTCTATCAATAATAAAGAAATTTTAACAAACATAAGGTATTTGTGAGGAGATGCAAGCAATGGCAAATATAATTTATGACGATGACACCACCTTTGATGCGCTTAAGGACAAGACTATTGCAATAATGGGCTACGGGAGCCAGGGGCACGCCCATGCCCTCAACCTCCACGAGTCCGGGCTTAATGTGGTCGTGGGGCTCAGGGAAAACAGTTCCAGCCGCGCAAAAGCCGAAGCTGAAGGCCTGAAAGTCATGAACGTGGAAGACGCTGCAAAAGCCGCAGACGTTATCATGATCCTCCTGCCCGATGAGAAGCAGGCCGGGGTCTACTACTCGGAAATCGAGCCCAACCTCGAAGCCGGAAACGCCCTCGCTTTTGCCCACGGCTTTAACATCCACTACAGCCAGATCGTGCCTCCAAAGAACGTGGACGTCTTTATGGCAGCTCCCAAGGGCCCCGGACACATTGTCAGGAGGACCTACACCGAAGGCATCGGAGTCCCCGGCCTTATCGCCGTCTACCAGGACGCAACCGGAAACGCAAGGGACATTGCTCTGGCCTACGCCAAGGGGATCGGGGCTACCCGGGCAGGCGTCTACGAGACCACCTTCAGGGAAGAAACCGAGACCGACCTCTTCGGAGAACAGGTGGACCTCTGCGGAGGAGTCGCATCCCTTATCAAGACAGCTTTTGAAGTCCTGGTGGAAGCCGGGTACCAGCCCGAGATGGCCTACTTCGAAACCTGCCACGAAGTCAAGCTCATCGTTGACCTTATCTACGAAGGCGGCCTCGAGAGGATGTGGCACTCTGTCTCCAACACCGCAGAATACGGCGGCATGACTGTCGGCCCCCAGGTCATCAACGACGAGTCCCGGGAAGCCATGTACCTGGCCCTTGAGAGGATCCAGAACGGGGAATTCGCCAAGGAATTTATCCTTGAAGGCATGACCAACCACCCCGTGCTCAAAGCCATGGAACGCCAGGACCAGGAGCACCCGCTCGAAATCGTCGGCAAGGAAATCAGGGCAAACATCCCCTGGCTCAACAAGAAGATCGACGACGACTGATCCTGAGAGAAAATACATAACCTTAATTTACTTTTTTACCTTTCCTGGCCGGGGTCGGGTTTCCGGTCCCCCCTGGATTTTTTGGCAGGTTTGCCTGTCAGACAGTTGATTTTTTTGCCGCTTACTTTCAGCCGTTGAACAGAAAGTTCATAAGCCTGAACTTTAAAATTCAACCCGGAGGGAAATAATGCCAGTAACAGGAGATAGCAAGGTAATTGACACCATTCTCAAGAGGCGGAGTGTCCGGGAGTTTCCGGACAGCCCTGTCAGTACGGAAGATCTCAACAGCATCCTCAACGCCGGGCGCTGGGCACCATCCGGCCTGAACAACCAGCCCTGGCGCTTTATTGTTGTCCGGGAAAAGGATACCGTTATGCAGCTCTCGGAATGCACGCACTATACTAAAGTAGTTGCCGGTGCCCCGCTTCTGATTGCTGTCTATCTGGACACGGAAAATTCCTATTCCCACACGAAAGACGTCCAGGCAGTCGGAGCCGCCATCCAGAACATGCTCCTTGCAAGCTGCGAACTGGGCCTGGGAGCCGTGTGGCTGGGAGAAATCCTGAAACAGGGCGACAGGGTGAACTCGATTCTTGAGTGCCCGGAAAGCTTTGAGCTTATGGCAGTGCTCGCAATCGGGGTCCCGGTCCCGAAGGAGAGGACATCCCCAAGAAAAGAGCTGAAAGAGCTTGTTTTTGAGGAAAAGTACGGGAAGGTCTGGGAAGGATAAAAGCCCGGGAAGGTCTGGGAAGGTTAAAGCCCGGGAAAATTACCTTCATAAAAAAACTGACGTATGTTTAATCCAGGCATTAGGATACACATGCGAGGATACACATACGTCTCTGAATCTCTTTTTTTCACACTTTCTTATTAAAGTTGCTAACTCATAGTTTTTTCTTCTGGTATCCTACAAAAATTGCCCCTGACAGCAGCATTACGGATGCAATCGCGATGATGTCCGATGGTGAGATGGGCATGTTGCCAGAATCCCCTGATTTTTCCGGTGATTCCTTTTTCATTTCATACCCTTCCACGTAGTTTGCATCGGAAGTGGATCTAGCTTGCATATCCGGCTGAGGGTTCTGTTCAAGGTCAGCGCCGTATCCTCCCTCTGCCATCATGCTCTGGTTGGAAGTACAGCTCTCCGAACTCCGTGCCTCTTCGGCAGATAAGACTGTGGCGCTGCCCGTGCCGCTTCCTCCGTTGTTTTCCCTGGATTTTTGTGAAGAATCGCTGTCCTTTTTGCTGCTTGGGCTTCCCGGAAGGTTCGGGTTCCCGCAGATGTTCTGGCTGCAGGCTTTCCCATGGGTCTCAACTGATTCCAGGTATGCACTTGTCAGAGTGTTTACTACTTCGTCCGAAGGTTCCCAGTAACCTTTGTTAATTGCTTCGAGCATGGCGGCAACCATGTCCTGGTAGGCAAACGGGTTTTCTGCATCAAATACCTCTTTTAGCCCCATTTCATATTTGTCAAGGATAATGGTTTCGTAAATATCGTTCCACATGTACTCCTTGACAAGGTCGGGAGTTGTTACCTGGAAACCATACAGGTTATCCACCATTTCGGCTATTTCTTTCAATCCGGAGTAATCGGACCCGATCATTCCTTCCAGGTAGAAGGGGTTTTCTATCCTGCTGCGGAGTTCTTTGGCAATGAAGGTACCAAGCCCTTCAATTTTCGGTTCTCCTCTGAGGTTTGCAACCATTACTTCCGGAGCCTCTCCGGAAACTGCCTGGACTGCTGCCGAAAATCCCCCTACGTACTGGAAAAAGTCGTCATTGTCAAGCACTCCGTAGAGGTTTGAGGAACGGCTGTTGATTACTACATCGGTGCCGTTCAGGTTCTCCCTGAAGATGGACTCGTAGTTCCCCAGGTAGTGCATGACGCCTTCACTGTCGACCGTGTACAGGTTTGCCATCCGGAAAAGGTAGAGGTTGCCGATAGTTTCGGTCCCGTTTCCAGAGTTCCAGTCGGTCCCTCCTGCTCCTATTTCCTTTTCGATGCCTACCCCGTAGCCGCCGGGGGGCGGGGCAAAGATCCTGACGGCGGCAAGTTCTCCGGCCAGTTCTTCAAAAGTTCCGGTAAATTCTGGGATTTCTGCCATGTAGGTGTCAAGGATCTTCTGCTGTTCCTCTGGGTCCATTGCAAGGAGGGCTTCTTCGATCCCCAGGGTGTGTTTTTTAACGTAGTTGTCTTCAGGGGCTTCTTCAAGTCCTGAGATGGTGTGGGTTGCCGTATCAAGCAGCCTGACCTGGTACTGGAGGGTGTCCCGGTAAAGCCCGGAGATCGTGATCACTACGTCCACGCGGGGGCGGTTTACGGTTGTCCCGTCGGGGAGCGTAATTTTCAGGTCTTCGAGGGGCGTGACTCCCACCCTGTCGTTGTAAACCTTGCTGAAAGCTCCGGAGGAGTAGTAAAATTCGGGCTCTGCCCCCATAAGCCTCAGGGTCATTGCTTCCATTACCCCGTTGTGGCGCAGGGTTTCCACGGACCAGAGGCAGACGCCTACTTTTTCCGGGAATTCCCCGTGCTCAACATAATATTCAAGTAGCAGCTCGTCTGCGAGTTCTTTTCCTGTTTCCCAGGTCTCAGGGTTCGGGATCTTCTTTGACTCAAAGCCGTAGTAATTCCTGCCCGTGGGAAGCACGTTCGGGTTGTTTACCGGGTCCCCCTGTTCGCTCGGGAGGATATACCCGCCGTCCAGTGCATGCGTAAAGGATGCAAGTTCCCCCGAGGTGTTCAACAGGAACAGGGTCTGGTTTGCCGTTTCGAACGTCTCGTTAAGGGCGTCGAGTTCTTCCTGGCTCATGCTCCGGTTCAGGTGCGTTTCCACCGCTTCTGCAAATAACCGGCTTTCAGGGCTGCAGTTTTCGATGGAAAGTGCAAGCCAGTTGCTAAGGTTTTCAGCGTTTGAACTCTCCTCCAGGACCTCGATTCCTCCGGCACTTACAGCGTCCGCGTCATATCCGAGCAGGGTACAGGAAGTGTTCAGAAGCAGATCCGCATGCATGGTCTCAAGGAACATCGCGGCTTTTTCTCCCTCCGGGCTCTGTCCGAAGGTATGGGTCCCGTAGGGAATCGTTTCGGCGCTTATCTCTTCCAGGTATTCTACGATTTCGTCAAGGGCTTCTTCAAAGTTCTCATCCGTTACCGTAAGCTCCAGGTCTTCATCAACGGTACTGTTATTGAGTAGTTCGATGACCGCATTTTTCGTTTCGTTCATCCCTGTCTCGTACCCGCTCTGCCTGTACTCCTGGTAATCCATCAGGTAGTTTTTCAGTTCGGTAAGGTCCCCGTAGACTCCACTTTTCGCAATTGGAGGGGTCAGGTGGCTGATCAGGGTAGCATAACCCCGGCGCTTTGCCTGGATACCTTCCCCTGCCCCGTCCACGATATAGGGGTAGATATTGGGGATATCTCCCAGGAGCAGGTCCGGGTAACTCGTGGCGTTCAGGCAGACCATTTTCCCGGGCAGCCATTCCTGGGTCCCGTGCCTGCCCACATGTACCATGGCGTCAGCCCCGAAACCTCCTTCTTCAGGCGAGTGCTGGAGCCAGAGGTAGAAAGCCATGTACTGGTGGGGAGGCGCAATGTTCAGGTCGTGGTAAAGCCTGTCAGTATCTTCTTCCCAGCCCCTTGCCGGTTCCGGAGTAAGGATTATGTTTCCGTTTTTGATTACGGGGATGACAATGTAATCTTTCCCTTCCCTGTTTACTACCATCATTTCCCCTGGAGGCTCTCCCCAGCTGTTGATTACATCGTTCCTGATGCTTTCGGGCAGTTCGTTTAACCAGCTTTCGTATACACTGGAATCAAGCAGGACTATCGAATCGTCCTCGATTCCTGCTTCCACCAGAGTATTCAGTTCTTCCGGAGCCCAGGTCCCGACGTTCCTTCCTTTCTCAAGGATTTCGGTCTGCAGTTCTTCAGGGGTCATATTCTGTACCCCGTACCCTTCAGCCCTGAGCGAGTCAAGCATAAGGGAAAGGGATTCAAAGAGGTTCAGGTAACTTGCTCCCACATTCTGTTTTCCGGGAGGGTGGTTGAAGTAGATGATGGCTATTTTTTTCTCCTCTTCCGGACTGTGCCGGAGGTCTGCAAAGGCTTCTGCCTGCCCCAGCATGCGGTCAACCCTGTCCGGGATAGGGTAACGGAAGTAGTTCTCCTCGGTATACTGGGCTTCCACGGGGATCGGGCAGATCACCCCGTCAATCTCGGGCTGGTCAAGTTTCCAGGTTATTGCAGCCCCACTCATGCCGTAGGGGTTTTTCTCCCATTCGTCATAGGTCTGGTAAGAGAGGCTCACCGCTTTAAGCACTGGCACATCGCTCTGGTCGAGCACTTTATTGTAATCAGTAGCTGCGAAAAAGAGGAAGCTGATAATCGAATCAACTTTCATAGTCTCGTTGGAGTTGTCGTAGAAGCGGGTGATCGGGGCGTTCCAGGGCACGTAACTTGCCACCACGTTGTACCCGTCTGCTTCGAGCTGTCGGATCATGGCATCTTCGGTGTGTAGTTTTCCTTCCTGGTAGTCCCGGTAATACATGGCAATCCCTATCCACTTATTTGAGGGGTTGTAGTGTCCGCTGGATAGGTACCATTCGTTATACGCCTCCCTGCTGAGGAATAGGTGTTCGAAACTGTCGTTGTTGTAGGTGCAGGTCGGGGC
>DUKH01000157.1:0-13551 GCA_013329415.1 Methanosarcinaceae archaeon
GTTCTATGATCGGGTTCTATGAGGTCTTATTCACTCTACCTTTTTCGTAACCAGAACTTCTCATGAATTCTGCATCCATTTATAATCACAATTCAGAGCAGGCAATCATTTTTGTTACCCCAAGGAATACAAAGAAGCCCGCATCCCATCGATCCCAAAAAAGCAAAAAACCTGTTGAAATAAATCTGCTGAAAAACTGCTGAGCTCCCAAACCTAAAAATCTCGACCTGAGCTAGAAAGAAACAATTTTACTTAATTTTGCTCTCCAAACATTAAATAGAATTATTTTTTTAAAAGAATCCATTTTAAGCCTAAAAATTAGAAAAAAGAAGGAAACAGGATAAGAAAAAGATAAATTATGGAAAAATAAATTAAAAAACAAAAAATTAGCCTCAAAAAAGAAAAAATTGAAGGAAAAACCCATAAAATAGGTATTCCAACCAACGATTTTCGGGAAAAATTATTTAACTCTGAAAGGAATCCTTGCCCCTTTGGGTATAGTGTGGACATACTCATTCCGGAACTCGGGATTTCGCATCATGCAGTATGAGGCATCCTTTTTGTAGGCGATGTGTTTCCCCATGCGTTTCCAGATTGTCTCCAGAGGTTCCTCACAGATGTTCCCAAAAGAAAGAGGTGTGTAAGCACAGGGCATTACCTCTCCGTCCGAAGCTACATGCATCCAGCGCTTGCCCGCAAAGCACCCGAAGAGGTCAGGGCCCATGAAATATGGGAAAGCCGTTACTCTGGGCCCCTCAGGCTTGCTGTTCATTGCTTTCTGGAATTTTTCGAGCCTTTTTACATCCTTTTCGTTTATTACCTCATCCTCGTGATCAAGCCAGCGCCCAACAGCGATGATCTCATAGATAGAGACTTCATGCATGCCCAGGTCAACTGCAAGCGAGTAGAAATCATCCAGATCGTCAATATTGTGCGGAGAAACTACAACAAACATGTCCGTAAAGATTCCCGCAGCCTTTGCATTTTTGATTCCGGAAATTGCGTCCTCGTATGCCCCTTCACGTCCGCGGAAACGGTCATGTTCGGCTTTGAAAGGACTGTCCAGGCTGATCCGGGCAGCATAGAGCCCTGCGGCTTTGAGCGCTTCTGCCCGCTCTTCGGAAAGCTTGTAGCCGGAAGTAAAGCAGGTTGCAATTGCCCGGGATTTGTCCACACTAGCAACCATGTCAACGAGATCATTTCGAAGCATGGTCTCCCCACCATCAAAGGAAACGAGATAGGCTCCGAGATCCAGGCTCTGGTCCACAGCCCCGCAGATCTCGTCCAGCGTGAGTTCTTTTTCAGGCCTGATATCCGCAGCCCCGCAGTGGAGACAGCGGTTCGGACAGCGGGCAGTGATCCCTATTGAGAACTGGTCAGGGACCCTTTTCTTCCTTATAGCCGCAATTTCCGCACTGATTACCCGGCTGAAGACCGGACCCGGAATAGGGGGGACCCATGTAGAGAAAATAATTTCGTCCTCATTCACAGAGATGGGTTTTTCTTCTTCAAAGATCCCGTTAATGCGCTTGATGAAGGGCTTAGCAAGCCGGGAGAGAGGGCCCTCCGTATCAAGCACCATTTTTCCGTTTTCTGTACTGGCATTTACTTTGAGCACCGGACTGTCATATACTCGCATGGATTCACCTGATGAAATTATTAGAAAAATTAGTGAGTAGTTGAAAACTTTTTTAGATATAGAGTGAAAAACTGAATGAAATCAGTTCTGGTTTTGTATTATTTTCTGTTTTGTGATGATTTTGCGTTACACTGGTTTCTGCATTGAACTGGTTTCTGCGTTGCACTGGTTTCTGCGTATTTCAGGAAAAGCCGAAGAATTTTCAGGATTTTTCAAGCAGGTCAAGTGTCACATAATCAGTAGTAAGGAAGAGCTTATCCCTTGCAGGGCATTCCCTGAAGGTATCAAGGACTTCTTTTGCGGCCCGGACATATTTTTCTACTTCTTCGATAGACCGCTCTATGGCTTCTTCCCGGGTCATCTTCGAAGCATAGATATGGGGCAGGGTTTCGGACGTAACTTTTGACTCCTTTTCTTCAAGCACCTCAAGGAACTCAAGCAGGTCATCTACTATCTGGTACGCAGTTCCCAGATACTTCCCAAAGAGGGAAAACTTCTCGGCCCTGGCATCATCTGCTCCGCCGGCATAAGCCCCTATCAAGGCACTAACTGCAAAAAGAGATGCCGTTTTTCGGAATATGCACTCGAAATAAGCCTCTTCCCCGAACTCATCTTCATCCAGTCTAAGGTCAAGGACTTCCCCTTCCGCCATGTCCATCCCGGCTTTCCCAAAAACCCTGACCACCTTTTCCCCGTAAGGGGAAATAAGCTCGATTGACTTGGCAATAAGGTAGTCTCCGCAAAGGAGAGCCCGGGAAGGCCCGAACTGTTCAGGAGCCGAAGGCAAGTTTCTCCGGACAAGGCCCTGGTCCAGCAGGTCATCGTGAACAAGAGAAGCAGAATGCATCATTTCAACGGCAAGGGCTGCATCGAGACTCTTTTTATAAGAGCCGGAACAGACATCACTCGCCAGCAGGAGAAGAATCGGGCGGACCCTTTTCCCTCCGGAATGACAGACATGCTCCACCATTTTTTTCAGACGGGAGTCCTCCATATCCGTAATGAAGGCTTCAATCCCGGCCTCGACATATCTGTACTCTTCCCATTCTTCAATATTCATTGGAATTACTCCGTATACTTGGATGGGCACCCCGTAACAATCTTACTGGCCTCAATGGTGTCCTCGGAAACCATAGTCCCGCTGATGCTAACCTTTCCCCCTTCCGCGAGGTTTGAGGGCAGGTCACCCGTGTATTTGACACGGACCTTCAGGTTTTCAACATCCTCGTCCCTGAGCTCGAACAGGGTTATCCCGGGGACCATTTCAATGCTCCCGTATTCCACGATACCCATTGCATTTACTTCTTGCCCTAAGTGGGCCTGCGGGTCAGAGAGAATTTCGGATACCGAGAGGTACCCTGAAGAATCAACGCCATAAAGCCCTACTATGGCCACGGCAAGAATAAAAGCAATTGCGAATAATGTTTTCTTTTTTTTCTGATTCATCTAAAACCACGTATGACGGATCATTACATTAACTTTTTGTTGAGCCTTGCACGCGCCTTGAGCAGCACAAAAATATATGCAAAAATAAGGAGCCAGCTGATTGTGAATGCCAGAATAAAAGGTCCCATTCCTATCACATCTTTTGTAAGTTACAGTATATTCTTCAGAACTCCTGCCCCGGATGCAGGGCAACACAAACAATGAAAGGCTTATTTTGAAAACTTTGTATGCCTAGCCCTATATAAGAATATATATTCTTTACCCAAGAAATAAAGTTCCCCCGGAAAAACAGACGAAACGAGCCGCAAATGTAAATGATACCAACAATCCAAACAGTGTAAATAAAGTGAGTAATAAATTGATTTTGTATACAAATAATATTTGTATAGTATAAGTATATTCAACACAGTATAATTTTACCGAAGATATATGAAGCAATATATAAAAGAAGAAATATTTAAAATTGTAAAGGGATAAAATGAGAGAAATTACTCGAAAAAGCCCCGATCAACTAGATTAAGAATATAGTATAGTGAAGGATATATTCTGCAGGATTTATTCTATAATATGTATGTCAAAATATCCGTTTTTTCAGGTAAACAAGGTTGACAATATAATAAAAACTTTATATAAAACTGAAAATTATAATCGTTCGAAAGTTTCACCAGGTCGGCACGATTACCCCCCGAAAAGTTTCCTTTTACGCTCATCTATGGTTAAGGGTTCCTGCCCCTCAATTTCGACTGAAAATTATAACTGGAAGTTTTACCTGACAATTCAGTCCAACAATTGTATATGGCAACCTACCTGAGAACCCTACCTGAAAATTAGATCGGGCAACCTCAACTGACAACTCGACCTGATAATTTAATCCTGCAATTCGATAAGGAAAACCCAGTTAACAACCCTATCCTGACAATTCGACCCAACAGTTCTTCCAGAAAATTCAGGCCATACAGGAAGGAGACCTCCAACATAAAGTACAGGACAGGTTCATCATGTCGTGTGTCAACAAACACGACAAGGTTTCTTTGTTGCCGGAACAGGATACCACAATTTTAACAGATAGGGAAAGGCGGTGGAAAAAAGAAATAGATCGAAGGTGGAGAACTACATGGATTTTGCCCGCAGGAAGAAAATCCACACACAACTTAAAGGAGACGAAAATGAGATGAAAAAATATCACAAACAGGGGTGGAAAATCCCTGTATTTTTAAAGATCTCCGGTAAAAAAGAAAAAAGATCAGAAATAATAATAAATGTCAAGCGAAAACATTATATCTGACAAATACCTCTAGAGGTGTTGCAGTTTGCGTTGATGGTCTAGTGGCTATGACTTGGGCCTTCCAAGCCCAAAACCCGGGTTCGAATCCCGGTCGGCGCATTTTTCCGTTTTTTAGAATCCTGTTATGTTTCTATTTTTCGTATATTAACTACGGACGGAATAGAGCCAACAAAATGCGAGGGTTGCCCAGAGGTCAAAGGCGATGGGCTTAGGACCCATTTTCGTAGGAATTCGTGCGTTCGAATCGCACCCCTCGCATATCCATTAAATCCACAATCCGTAATTCACAAGCCGTAATTCACAAGCCGTTTTGCACTCCAGAGCAGCCCGCATTCTACCACCATCCTTATTCATTTAGCACCCACCTTCAGCCGCTCTGCGCCCCAACCCCATCCATTTTATGCGCCAACTTTGAAGAGTTTTTGAATGGCATATAGCTGTCCGAGTTTCCTCGCCTTTCCAGCAGACTTCATTCGAGCCCGGGAATCTTTCCGAAAATTCCTGCATTTACCAGCTTTTTTTCCACATAGAGCCAGAGCAGCCCCAGTAAGCAGCCAATCAGGGCTCCCACAAGCACATCCGAAGGGTAGTGGACCCCTATAAAGATCCGGCTCAGGCTGACAAGTACAGCAAAAACCCAGACCAGCACCTTCAACTTTCCGGCCCGGGGATGTAAAAAGACCGCAGAAGCGAAAGCCATCAAAGTATGCCCGCTGGGCATGGAATAACCGGTGGTACAGGTCACAAAACGGACATCCTCAGGCCTCGGGACCGCAAAAATGGGTTTAAGTGCCAGGGCCAGGCTCCAGGCCACTACAAGTAAAGAAAGGTAAAAAAGGGCTTCATTTCGCCCCCGGTAATAAAAGAGAGCGGCAAGGATCAAAAAGAGGAAGTAATCGAACCTGAGGCTTATAAAAAGCATGAACTGGTCCAGAAAAGAAAAGGAATTAAGGACCTGCAAAATGTAGTAATCAAATTCCGAAAACATAAGACCAGACGACCTCCATTAGAACGTATTGTCCTCAATAAGAATATTTAATTGTATTTATTTCAGGAATGGAGGACAACGAACCCTCATTTCCCTTCCCCGTATCGTTCGGAACTCCCATATGCAAGCAGCCGTCCATTCTCGAGCACTGAAACCGAACCGTGCCCGCAGCAGATAATGCACTTTTTACCTTCCGGAGCAAGTTCCGCATCAAGTTCCGAGATGAGGGAGAAAAGAGCATTTCGCTCTTCCCGGGCAAGAGTACTGTCCACGTTTACTGAGGTCATCAGATAGTCAGCCAGGACATTGTACTCGGTCCGCTCCGGGCTCAGGCTCCTGAAGTTTATCAGGGCATCTTCTGGAAAGAGCAGTCCTTCTTCCGGGCAGAGGTAGAGAACTTCCCCGTGCATGTGCCCGCCAAGTCCCTGAAGAGCTTCAAACTCAAGTTCCCCTATCCGAAAGCGGGCAATTACCGGGAATGAACCCCTTTTTTCAATATCTGCTTCCCGGGAAGGGAGGTCGAGGAAGATTTCGATGTTAGTGGGGAGATTAAACCTGGAAAAGAGGTTGATCATCTTTGTATAGACCTCTTCGAGGATACACTCCTGATGAGTAGAACCGTAAGCCCTGCTTGTTTCCCTTGCGACTTCCAGAGTCTCCCGGTTCAGATAAGAGAGAGCTGAAAAGTAGCCGGCAGCCCCACAGTGGTCGGCGTCCGCGTGGGTGATGTAGATCCTTTTTATCCGGTTCAGGTCCCCGAGCCCATAGTGCTGGAGCATATTCACGAGATCAGAGAAATAGATCCCGTACCCGGAATCAATCAACACCCGCTCTTCCGGAGTGTCAAAGAGGTAAATGTTGCCTCCGCAAGGGAGCTGGAAGCTAAAGAGTTCGATACCGTCCCTTATCCGAACCCTCTGCACATCAGCATAAAAGCCGGTTCCGGAAGTCCGGTTCAGGGTCTCTCCCACCTTCAGTATATTTTCGAAAACTTCTCGAGGATCCTTTTCCAGGTTTGAAAGTTCCTGAGCAATATGGTTGATATCGTGCAGGAACCTCATAAGGAACTCGTCCTCGGCATCCCCCAAAAAAGCCCTCAGTTTCTGGGCAAAACGGAGATAAAAAACCGTGTCGTCGAGCTTTTCCCCTGTGGTGTCGTATTCCAGGATCTCGAGCCTGTACCCGGACTTGAGCCGGTTCAGGAGAGAATCTACCAGTTCCGCGTTCTCTATGTTCAGGCTTACAACCAGCCTTTCAGGGTGCTGCCCACGGTCGTCGAAGTCCAGAAAGGTGATATTGGCCCCTGCCGAGGTGATGTCGTTGAGAAGCTCGAATAAAGCCCCGGACCGGTTAGGGAGATAAACATGGAACTTGAGGAAAGCAACAGGATGCAGGGAAGTCTGAAGGTAGCCTATCATTTCCAATTCCTCACGGATTTTCCCATAGGCCCCGTGAGAAGCCGTAACTTCAAAAAAAAACAGTCTGCGGATCGATCCTTCGGTCATACTGAATCCTGTTAATGTTTCCCCTGTGTCTCGTGATTATCTCGGCAGCCCTGTGCAAAGCTCCAGGCTTATCCGGCATGCAGGCGATAAACGAGAACTGTTCCATAAAAGATCTCCTGATCGAATAACAATTTATGTTCTTCCCTTTAATATTCTATAGAAATCTGGAAACCTTAAGCTTTCCTGTATAATATTAATAGAGAGGAATAAATCTGGAAAAAAATCTGAGAATATAATCTGAAAAAACGGACCTATAGAACCCGGAGCCAGGAAAAACAAATGTCGTATTCCGTAAAAAATGGTCAAAATTCAAGAACGAAAGGCAGAAGCCCCAGACCTTCAAAAGCCTTCAGGACCTCCGAAAGCGGAGATTCCGCCCTGAAAAAAAGATGCGACTCGCATGCACAGTCCGTGCACCCGAAGCCAGGGGCGCAAGGCCCACCGAATGATCCCGCCAGCATGCACTCAAGGCGCTCCGGCGTAGCGGCACAGACCACCGAAACCAGGTGGAATGCAGGACAAAAGTGAAGATAGTCCACGTGCCACTTCGGATTTTTGTCTTTGTCCCTGGAAAGCCTGATATGCCTTTGCATCCGCTTAAGCCCGCCCGGACCAAGCGCCGACCCCACATAGATGTGATAACCCCTTTTGAAAGAGAACTCCCCTTTTTTCCCCACCTGCAGGGCGCACTCATTGTTCTCAAATATGAGGCAGTAAATGCCTTTCCGGGAAAAATCAAAATCTGTAGCGAGAGGGACGTCATTAATACCCAAACTCATAGCACCTACAACTCCAAACCCGCAGTATCCACAATATTCATTTTCGAGATCCTGACACTTCGAAATACTTCTCAAGCAGAGGCGCAACCATTGTTTCCAAATTCTCTTTTTCTTTCAGGGCTTCAACCCAGGCAGGAGGTACAGAGTCGATCCCCAGTCTTGCCCCGAGTATTCCGCCAGCTACACTGCCTACCGAATCCGAGTCTCCGGTTATGTTCACTGCAGTCTGAACGGCTTTTTTATAATCCCCTGGATAGCGCAGCATGCAGAAATATGCAAGAGCAAAGGTTTCTTCAGCATACCAGCCCTGGCCAATTTTTCGAAGGGCTTCTTCGTCACTAAGGCTCCCTAAAGCAAGTTCATAGGCAACCTTCAAGGCATCCGTAAATTCCTCAGAGATCCCTTCCGTTACCCTGAGCAGAGGTAAAAACATATCTTCGGGGGCTATCCCATCAAGAGCCAGTTTTACAGTATACGCCCCTGCAATGGACGCCGCATCTGAGGTGGGGTGAGAATGAGTAATTTTCCCGGAAAGGGAAGCGACCTCAAGCAGCTTTTCGGGATCGTTACGGTAGATGAACCCGATTATCCCTACCCGCATGAGACTCCCGCATGTCTTCGATTCAAGGCCCGAGTTTTGCCAGTGAACCCCCTCTTTGAGGCGAAGTGCTGCCCCTTTTGAGGTTGCCCCTGCTCCAAGATCAGGTTCATCCAGCCATTTGACAAATTCCCCTGCAAGAAGGTCCATCAATTCCGAAGGCTCACGCTCAGCCCCCCGGACCAGGGCCCTTGAAAGGACCAGCATAAGCTGCGTATCGTCAGTCCAGGGAGAATCGGGAAGAAGTTCAAGAAGCCCTTTTTCTCCGTACTTAACCTTTATCTGCTCAAGGGTGAGATGTTCTACAGGACGCCCCAGGGCATCCCCACAAGCACTTCCGAAAAGGTAGCCCCGGAGTTTTTTTTCGAGATCCCCAGTATCTTGTATATTTCCTGTACTCATGATTTGAATTCCGTAACTCAAAAGAGAAATGCAACTATTGATGTTTGATTAAGTTTACTATATAGTGTTGAGTTTCAGAATTATATTAAATTGTTGCTTAGCAGTTGGAGGTAAAAATCCTAAATTCTAAAGCTGTATGAAGATGTTTCCATGATTATTGGAGCTTTTATGGGGAACCTGTCTTTAGCTTAAAATGCTTTAATTGCTTTTCATTGGTCATCGGTTAAGGTGTAAAACATCTTTTTCGACTGTGAAATTATATTAATTTCTTATATATTATCACTACTGTGATTGCATAGAGTTCCTCAGTTCACGAAAAATCCGCTACATTTGAGACCTATCTCCATCAAATGTTCCCCGAAGTTTGGTTGAAGCAACTTGCCAAAAAAAATAATTTTATAAAGCCTGAACGTAAAATCAAAGTTGCGCTGGCGCACCCCGCTGCAAGCAACGGGGTATGTTCGCGCCACCGCTGAAAATTCCGTAAAAGGAGACATTAGACATAATACGGTTTAGTTCGAGCAGAACTTAACAAACAAAAAGTGGAATTGAGAATTAGCATTATCATCAACGATTCCCGAGGAAGTATCCATCCCCGCAGCAAGCTACGGGGTATTCGACTGAAATAAAATTGGTTATAATAATTATGAGATACGTGAAAAAATGCACGATTAAGACTTTAAAAGAAGGAACCTATTTATATTTTAGACTAGAACGTTTTTTTAAATAATCTGAACATAGAACAATGGAAGAATATAAATCATAAATTTGGGAATTTTCCTCCCAAATTAAGTACACATTGCATGTTTTAGTGCACATTTCGAACCCTGGCACTCTTGTGTCACTATGCGGCACTAAAAAGCCATTTTGCAGATAGGGGATCAATAAAATAACCCATAGTCATGCAGTATTTACCCATGGTGGCAGGGGTTCGAAATATGCATATTAGGATTATTATTCTATTATTTCACCTTTATGAACCCAACACGATTTGCCGGAGAATGTCGGCCTGGTTACAAAGAAATTCTTGCGATTTATAAAAATCACATCGTACTCTGTACCATCTACGGGGGTCATTGTTATTCGATCATCTGTTTTTTTCTGCCATCCAACTGTCCAAAAATGTGCATCATTGACATGACAATCTGCGGTAAATCCCCATTCAGTGGCGGGGTTTCTTACTTTGGTTTGGGTTCCATCAAAATCTAAGATTTTCCATTTGGTTCCATCAAGCCATTGAAAAGGTGATGGTGAGGGACTCTGTACTGACATTTTATCTCAATCTCCTTTTATACTCATTGTTAATAATTAACCTAACTAAGCGAATTTTTTGGCTAAATTTTCCTATTTTTCTCCTTAAATTTGCTTTTACACAACTGAAGATTTAAGGATCTTCGCTATTTTGCAGGGGTTACAAATAATTGTTTAGTTACAAAGTTACCATGTTAGAGCGATAAACATTGGTCTTGAGTGTGTTTTTGCACAACAAATGTTTTTAAATTTTAGATATGTTGCTCTCACATCTAGGAAGTGAATATAACTTGCCAACTCGAAACAGCGAAGAGCCAGATTTAATTACATAATTTTTCAGTTTAACTGTGAAAGTCCCACAGTAATTTTTTGCTGTGAACAAATCTAGAATAGAATACACAGATAAAAATAACTTATCCAGACAACGTGTGCGCAGTATGCGCGTAATCCTTTTGAAATGCGGCATGGGAAAAGTAATGAATTTAAGTCCTACAGAAATGATTTACTGGTAAACTAGTGGAATAAAATAGGCAAGTAAAAATAGGTTTTCCAGATAACATGTGCATAGAATGCGTATAATTCGTTTGATATGCGCATGGAAAATTAACGAATTTAAAAAGAGGCATGAAATTACAGGAGACAATATTTGAAAACACACCGCATTTCCACCACAATCTCACAGAGGCACTGGGAATTATTAAAAAAGCACGCAGAAAAATATGAAACACAGCAAAAAGCCTTGGAAATTGCACTGGAAAGTCTGGAAAACAGCTCAAGACAGAGTCCGGAACTAACCCCGGAAGAAAAATTTTGGATGCGCCTTAAAGGGGCAAAATCATTAGTTATCATCGAGAAAAATGCCTTTAAACTGCTAATAGAAACTGCTGACATTGAACTGCTAAACGAGCTTTTTACCCAGAATAAAATCATAGAATATACAATAGAGCTCTACTTTCAGAAGTCTCTTGAGGAATGTAGTCTAAAAGAAGTTATAGACGGGTTAATGATCAATATAAAAATAACTAACTGGGTCGATACTGTAGATTACACAGATGGTGGCGACCATTACAACCTGATAATAACCCATGATCTTGGCTTTGGTTTTGCCAAACTACTTACAATATGGATTGAAAACATGTTTACAGCTTATGGAGTCAAGACAGAGAGCACATGTTCTATAAAGACGATTTTCATGAAAATATTTAAAAATTAGCAATTGGCAACCTTAACTCCACCTGTCTTAGGTTGAGACATTCATTAGTTCAAACTTTCGATATAGATTATAAAGGATTTAATGCAATTGAACTTTCAATTCAATTATGTAAGTCTAAAATGCAACGTCAAAAAAGTTATAAAAGAAAAAGTGCTCCGATGGGGATTTGAACCCCAGTCGCAGGAGTGAGAGTCCTGAATGATTGGCCGAGCTACACTATCGGAGCACGCTGTTTATCATATACTGCCACTGAGACAGCATACCTTCAACTGATTTATTTAATATAAAGCTTTCGTTTGAGATTTAAAAATAATATTGGAACTGCCGGAGAACGGATTTCGCTCATGCCAGCAGTCGGCCCAAAATAGTTATTTTCGAATCGGACATATCGGAATTTTGTGCAGATTCAACCTACCAAAGCCCCTTACACAAACATGGCCTGAGGGATTGAAGGCTCCTGAACGTTTACGACCTTGTCGTAGGCTTTCATGAAGTCTGCCATAGTAATCTGTTTGCCACGCCTGCGCAGTACAAAGATTCCGGCTTCCTTGGTAATTACACTGAGTTCTGCCCCGCTCATTCCGGTTGTGACTTTTGCAAGCTTCTCGAAGTCCACATCATCAGAAAGGTTCATCTTACGGGTGTGGATCTTCAGGATCTCGACCCTGCCTTTTTCGTCCGGAATCGGGATTTCAATGGACCGGTCGAATCGGCCGGGGCGGAGGAGAGCCGGGTCAAGCAGGTCGATCCTGTTGGTTGCGGCAACCACCTTTACATTGCCCTTGGGGTCAAAGCCGTCCATTTCCGCAAGGAGCTGGAGCATGGTCCTGTTTACCTCTGCCGAACCGCTGGTTCCGTCGTAGGTCCTCATGCTGCCCACTGCGTCGATTTCGTCAATGAAAAGAATGCTTGGGGACTTGTCCCGGGCAAGCTGGAAGATGTCCTTGACAAGCCGGGAGCCTTCCCCAACGAACTTCTGGACCAGGTCCGAACCGGACATCCGGATGAAAGTGGCCTTGGCCTGGGAGGCAATAGCCTTTGCAACAAGGGTCTTTCCCGTACCAGGGGCACCGTGGAGGAGAACCCCCGAAGGCGGCTCAATTCCCAGGTCCTCGAAGAGCTCAGGCTCGGTAAGCGGGAGTTCTACACTTTCCCGGACTTCCTGGAGCACGTCGTCGAGCCCTCCGATCATGCTATAGTCCACACCCGGAGAGTTAATAAGCTCCATGACCTGAGCTCTTACATCGGCTGCCCTGCTGACAATGGAAATGATCGAGTAAGCCCCGTTTACGGCAACCCTCATTCCGGGATCGATCTTCCCACGGTATTCCTCCGGGGTCTGGGTCAGAACTTCCTGGTTGTTCCCATGCTGCCTGATCAGGACAATATCCCCGTTCACTTCCAGAATGGTAGCAATAAAGAGAGGAGGCTCGGTAAGCTGCTCCAGGTGGGCTTTTAACTTGTTTATTTCCTGAAGGTGCCGCCCCGTAGCCACGCTTGCCTCAAGGAGCCGGGCTTTCATGTTCTCGTTCTGAACCTTCAGAATTTCGATTTCGGTCAGGAGAGATTTAACATCATCAGCTTCAATCTCCCCACACTCAAGCTGGGTTTCTACCCTGGTTTTGACCTCTTCCAGGGAGGACTGCAAGTCACTGTCTTCGGACATTGAAAAACACCTGTTTTATCTGAATATGATCTTGATTGGTTGTACGATCCTGATTCATTATGTGATCTTGATTAATGTACGATCCCGAGTCATCATGTGATCTTGATATGGAGTAATATCCTGATATGGGGTGGGGTCCTGTGACCCTTCATATGGACTTGATATGGAGTATGGTTCTGATTCGGATTTATAAGCCAGGTTCATACGCATAAACCTGATTTGTAGTATATCCGGACCTGCGGAATAAAGGAATTGAATCTATGCTGCAGGAGCACAAAAGGCAATACTAACGAAAATCCGGGGAAGATGGTTATGACCACACCCGTATATCTTTCATACCTCGATACATATTAATGGCCAGAAACCTGTTTTCATATTAACTCTCAGACTTAGTGGGATGATTGCAGGTTAAAAGGCGCCGTATTAAACACGTTCTTATCCTGACCCCGAATATATTAACATACCGACAATAAATATGCCATAGTAATTATAAAAATCATATATATAAGTTCCTATGACGACTGCAGCCCACTTCTGCACGTTCAGTTAAATAATGGTCTGGTATCTAATTAATATATATCGATTTTTTGTATTCTCTTTTAGAGCACAATGTACCATTGATGTACAACCTGTATCTCATATTTTGGAATATATGATTTAAAGGGTTTCTGGAGAAAAATAATACAGGAGAACCGGAAGGATGGAATGAAATGACCGAACCGCAGGACATCCAGAGACAGTACAATATAGCGAATGTGGTATAGTGAATACGGTATAGT
>DUKH01000157.1:13868-15080 GCA_013329415.1 Methanosarcinaceae archaeon
CGGTATAGTGAATACGGTATAGAAAAAACATTACAGTACCTGAAACAGTATGCAGCATTTTATTTATGTCCTTGACACAGGACAAAACCCACATATAAAACTTACCCCCATGAAAGTGATCGGAACCTCTGTCGAAAAAAGCAAAAATCCACACAGTAATAAAATAAAGATATAGTGATCCCATTTTCGAGTTAGTTTAAATAGACTTAATTTATAAATTTATAACCAGTATAAAAAAAAGAATAGTGTAGAAAACAGGTACAAAAAATTGAATGGATACATTTAATAATAAAAGCATAATATCTCTTCACATGCGATCCTCGGAAGATTTTCTAAAAGTAGGCGCAACGGTTACATTTGTTGGTTTTATCGTAGTGATGTTAGGTGTTATCTTGACAATGTTACAGCATCCAGGGAGTAGCCATCTGGGGGGCTTGATCATGCTTGGACCCATCCCGATCGCCTTTGGCACTTCCCCTGAAATAACAACAAATATGTTAGGACTTGGCCTATTGATAACTATTTTATATCTATTCTTGTGGAAAACACAAAGATGAGTGGAAATATATTTGTTCTCTTCGGGATTCTTATTATTTTCATCGGATTTCTGATAATTATAGCTGGAATGGCTTTCGGGGCAAGCCCGGGTTTAGAACAGGAAAGATATTACCCATATGAAAAAGAAAGTAATTCAGAAAAAGAAGATTATTTAAAAAACGCGGCTGATTTTGAAAAAAGGACAGATTCCGGAAGAAACCCTTCGGGAAGCGACTTTGAAAGAAAACAATCTTCAAAAATAAAGAGTGCAGGAGTTATAATGCTCGGCCCGATCCCCATCATATTCGGAAGTGACGGGGAAAGTGCAAAGACCGCAATAATCCTCACAATCCTTATGATGATTCTTACATTGATTATGTTTAGATGTTCCATTTTCTAAAGAAGAGAATTCCTTTATAAGGCACCCATTTATAAAAAAGGATTTACGTCGCAAAAATACATCTAATTACAAAGAGAAATTTTCAAGAGCCCTTATAGATATAAATAATACATTGACCAGAACATTCCGGATTGTTAAGACAAATTATACCGCAATTGTTGATGAAGCATTTCCCATTCCTGATAATCCATATTCTTGATAATCCGCATTCCTGATAATCCATATTCTTGATAATCCGCATTCCTGATAATCCGTATTCTTGATAATCCGTATTC
>DUKH01000065.1:0-4069 GCA_013329415.1 Methanosarcinaceae archaeon
GGGTTTTGAATCGATTATTTAATGTCTCGGAGTACTCACCGGCCGTTAGGCCGGCTTCCGTGTGTTCCGTGGTTAAGGAATCGTAATCAAAAATATTTGATGTTATATTTGACTTATCCCTAAACAAAAAAAGTTGAATTGAAGAAGAAACACTTGATTTCCCTTGACCTCAGTTCCTTTTTCCTTTGACTTTCCACTTCAGGAGGACGCCTTCTTCTATCGGCTCTGCCGAGAGCAGTTCAAGTTTCAGGAGTTCGGCTTCCGTAAATCCTTCTCCATCTGCGAAGGTAGGGGCAGCTTTTCCTCCTATAATGACGTTTCCAGCAAAAGTATAGATTTCGTCCACAAGGCCTGCGGAAAGCATTCCCCAGTTCAGGGTGGCACCGCCTTCTACCATCAGGGTGCAGATTCCCATTTCTTTCAATCCCCTGACAAGTTCGGGGAGGTCTACCCGTTCTTCACCGGTTTTGATGACCCTTGCCTTTTTCTCGAGCTCTCTCACTTTCTCGGAAGGGGCTGACTTTGAAACGGCAATGATCCTCTCTCCCTCTCCTTTTTTGAAAATATCTGCGTCAAGAGGGGTTCTGGCAGAACTGTCCACGACGATTCTTATCGGGTTTTCTTCTTTTCCTGCGGCTTTCCTGGTAGCTCTTCTCTCCAGGGATTTTACGGTGAGGCTCGGGTCATCTGCAAGCACGGTCCCTATTCCGACCATGATGGCATCTGCCTGCGCCCGGAGTTCGTCCACCCGTTCAAAATCCTGTTTTCCTGAGATACGAACCTGTTTGCGCTCTTTTGTCGAGAGCTTACCGTCTGCGGACATTGCGGAATTAATAAAAATAAAAGGTCTGTCCATGGTACGTGCTCCTTAAAAAAGTAATTAGGGGGAGGCATTTTTTGATTAATTGCCTCCTCTGGGGGCATTTATGATTAGATTGCCCCCTTTGAAAGAGCTTTATTCGGCTTCAATCAGTGGTTTCAGGAGATCGCGGTCCCTCAGGAGCCCCTGCAGTTTCCTGTTGGAGTTGATGATGGGAATCTGGTCAATCCTGTTCCGTTTCATCTTCCTTGCACAGTCACTTACCGAAGTTATGTATGTAGCGGTAATCGGTTCCCGGATCATCACGTCTTTTGCAATGAGGCCCGGGACTTTGATTCTGGAAACGCTGTAGTAAATACTCATGGTGTCACGCATGGATTCCCAGGTCCAGGCGTCGTCGTCCGAACCTGCGGACATGTCCGACACCTCTACGCTGTCTTCGATGACGCTGGCGCTCACGACATCTCTATCCGATATAATTCCCACGAGTTCCAGGTTCCCGTCAAGCATCGGGACCGCCTTGACACCTGCGAGTTCCATGATCCTGGCGATGACAGGTAAAGGCGTTTCACTGTAAGCTGCAACTACCTTCTTGTCCACATAGTCCTTGATAGGGGACTCGATGTTCATGTCGGCAATGGTGCCTATTACGTCTGACACCGTAACAAGCCCGACAAGTTTTCCGTCATCAACCACAGGCAACCTTCGGATCCTGTGTTCCAGGAGCAGACGGGCAGCGGTTTGCAGGTCCGACTCCGGGGTGATGGTGATAGGGTCTCTTGTCATTAGGAGTGCCAGCTGCTCCTCTTCGGGATTGCGCAGAATGTTACTCCTGGTTACGAGCCCGACTACCTTCGAGTCCTTGAGCACGGGTACCCCTGAGATTTGCTTGTTCTTCAGGATTTTAAGAACCTCGTCTCTGGAACCGGGAAGGGTTGCACATGCAACGTCCCTCACCATGATATCTTCAATGAAAATGTTTTTTGGCATTTCATCTACACCTTTGTTGTCGTATGATCCTGGATTTTTCCTGGATACCCTTTTTTGTTTAAAAGCAACTCTATACTGATTGTACAGGTTTCCGGTTTTTTATTTAACTCCTGACAACCATTACCGGGATCTTTGAGTTCCGGACAACTTTCTCAGCAACGCTGCCAAGGAGAAACCTGTCAATCCCGCTTTTTCCGTGTGTTCCCATCACTATCAGGTCAACATTGTTGTTTTCTGCGAAATCGATTATCTCGTTGCTTGGATGTCCTTCCTCAAGAATTTCTTTTACTTCAACCCCCGTAGCTTCTCCGGTTTCCTTTACGTAGGAAATCGCTTTATTCCCTTCATTCTTCAGGATTTCGTACATTGCTTCCCAACCGGCATCCATGGGTATTGAGGAAAATGAAGATGTATCCACCACATAGAGTGCATGGACTGTAGCCCCGCTCATTTTTGCAATCTCAATCCCATAAGATATCGCCCTATCACTGTTCTCAGATCCATCGGTTGCAATCATAATGTTCCTGTAAAACTCGCTTGTCATGTTATGCTCTCCATCTGCTTTGAATGAAGCACGGATAGTATATCGTCGGGTCTGGCCCGTCTGACGATTCCATTTATCGGGTCCTTTGTCCCAGTAAGATTATTCGAATTTCCGTTAAGGATCATCAAATTAGCTTTATTCCCCTTTTCTATTGAACCCTTGGAATCAAGCCCCATTACAAAAGAACCATTAAGTGTACAAATTTTAAATACTTGTCTGTCATCAATCGAAAATACTTTGGACATAAATTCCATTTCAGTAAACATATTTACAGAATTTAACATTACATTATCAGTGCCAGCCGCTACCCGAATACCTGCTTCGAGCATTTCGGCAATAGGTGCCATGCCAACTCCTGTTACAAAGTTGGATCTTGGACAGACGACTACCGGAATTTCGGCATCTGCTACCTGGTCCAGGTCTTTTTTTTCTGCTTTTGTAAGGTGAATGAGCAAATCGGGATTCAGTAAAAGGGCTTTTTCAATGTCGTCCCTCTTTTTTTCTCCTGCATGGATTGCAAAGAGTTTATTCCTTTTCCTGGTGCAGGTGGCAATTTCTTCCAGACGCTTGAAGTCCAGGTCGTTTGCTCCGCTCATCCCTAGCCCGTCAGAGTGCAAAAGGACCCTTTTTATTTCATTCAGAACGGTTTCCAGTGCTAATTCGGGTTTATCCGGTCTTCCGAAAACAAGAGAATGGAGATTAAGGCCTTCAAGAGCTTTATTCAGTGCTGCAGCCCCCACAACTCCGCCTTCTCTGAAATCCGCAAAAGCAAAAGTACCCGTTTCGATCATATCAAGCAGAGACCTTCTAATGCTTTCTATGAGCGCCGGATAGGATGTTTGTCGAAGTATCCGGTGTTTCAATCCATCAGGGGGTTTTACAAGTGAATCGAGTTCTTTTTCAACCCTGAATCCGGAAACTTTCCCCAGAGGCGGGTCTTTGAACACGGAATCTCCCAGGTGGGTGTGGGCGTTAACGAAACAGGGGGCTATAATGTTGGAAGAATTAGTGTTTTCTTCTCCGATTTCCGTAATTAACCCGTTTTTTACGCAGACGTAGCCCCTGATAGGTTCAAGTTCGGGGCCTGAAATGATAGTTCCGGAGATGATCTTTTCAATGCCGTACATAGAAAAGCAACCCTGTTGTTTATGGCGCTTGAGTCCAATTATTGATGACCAGATATGGGCATCCTATATAACTTTTCCTTAAGAATCTTATATAATTTGTGAAACTTTTTGTATAGTTTAGTTCAAATAGGTATATTTTCTAGATTTTTTCCGTATATACACTATTAAATTACCCTCATATGCTGGAATATGTCCCAACTATCCTTCCTGGTATGCCCTACCTGTAAACACGATATATGACATACGGTATATGGTATATGCGTGTAAGGAGCGTCATGTTTATATCTAAATACATATATTTTAATACTCAGTCGCATTGTATAGGTCCTTGCACGAGGATATGGGATTCCCTGCCCGTGAATGTACAGACAACCCCAATGCGATACACCTATAGTGTGAGAATGCCCGGCACGAGGGTAACCGGAAAGGACTGCGGATTGCCAGAGGATGAGCTTTCGGAGTTAGTGCGCTCGGGCTACAGCACTATTTCTACCTGTTTTTCATTTCTAATGTTTTCCTTTTGTTAAATTTGCACTTTCATTTTTGTACTTGATTAATTGCAGATTAATCATTTATCTGGTTGTTTGT
>DUKH01000065.1:4405-5407 GCA_013329415.1 Methanosarcinaceae archaeon
TTGTACTTGATTAATTGCAGATTAATTCGTTATTGATTTATAGGATATCCGGAAAAAGCTAACAAACATGTCTTTTGAAGACGCAATAAAATCACTGGATTCCGGAGTAAGTGTGGATATAGAGGTCACACCCGGGTCAAAATCCGTGTCTGTTCCCAGTGGTTATAATGAATGGCGTAAGAGAATTGAAGTCAAACTTACGAAAAACGCCCAGAAAGGAAAAGCGAACGAACAGCTGATCGAAAGCCTTGCCGGATTTTTCGGAATAAGTAGTTCCAGCATCATGATCATCAGTGGGGCTACAAGCAGCAAAAAATCTGTTTTGATAAAAGGTATTTCTTACGAGCAGGTAGTCTCGGTTTTTGGATCTCGTCTGAAATAATATCATGGCCCAAAAAGATCTTTATTAAGTTTTGGTGGATTCCCTACCCTTTCGGGGCTATATCATAAGATAGGTTGATGGTAAACGTGGTTGATGTTGAAGTATACAGAAAAAGGCTTGAGAGGCTTGAAGATCTGCTTTCCGAGCTTTCCGAGTACGCCGAAAAAGGCTCTGTAATAATAGTGGAGGGCAAACGAGATGTTCTTTCGCTAAAGAAGCTCGGGATAGAAGGGCATTTTGAGCTTGCCACCCGGCATCCTCTTCTCAATTTCTCCGAGACAATAGCACGGCAGAACCGGGATATTGTCGTGCTTACTGACTGGGACCGCAGAGGGGACCTGCTGGCCTCAAAATTAACTGAATATTTCGGAAATCTCGCCATAAATCCCGATCTTCAGATCCGGCATAAGCTGAAGCTCATTACACAGAAAGAAATAAAGGATGTGGAAAGCCTGCACACATATGTCTCCAAGCTCAGGGCTTTAACAGGCTCATACACTGACTCTGATCTCTACTAATTTTGATTTTTTTAGATGAGTGCTCCTTGAAATACTCTTTTGGAACCAGGCAACTCATTGGAGAACTGAGCCTGACTGGCAGGAAGATCAATAACTGAATAT
>DUKH01000065.1:5750-10488 GCA_013329415.1 Methanosarcinaceae archaeon
AGATCAATAACTGAATATGTAATCTAAAGTGGTAACCTAAAAGTAGTACCTTAAAAGTGGTACCTTAAAAGTGGTACCTTAAAAGCGGTACCTTAAAAGTGGTACCTTAAAAGTAGTACCTTAAAAGTGGTACCTTAAAAGTGGTAACCTAAAAGTGGGTAAAAATGTATTCAAAAATCCCCTCCAAAATAAAAAATAAATGAGGTAGATTTAGACAGGAAATTTATCTTGGAAGGGGGATTAACAGTTTCTATTCATTTTGTACTGCTTTGTCAGTTTCCCCTTTTTCCTGAACCATAGAGAAGTTATCAGGGTGCTTTTGCTGGTTAAACGTTCGGTCAAATTCTGGATACTTCTGGAACTTACCAGCCAGTTCCTCGAACATCTTGTGCCTCGGACTGATGATGATTATATGGGCCGGAGGATGAATTTTCTTCAATCTGCTAATTGCTGCTCCAGCATGGTTGTTCAGTTCTACAAGTGCTGCAGAGTTGCATTTTGACTTGAGAGGCACTCCCATTACGCTGACAAGAAGATCATCGGCTATGTTTGGCTCGATGCATCTGGGAGTAGCTGAAAACTGAATGTGTCCGTACCGTTCTAAGTCATGCAGGGCTATTTTTACTTTGTCCGAGTCGTCCGCCCGAACTAATGCGAAAGATTTCATTTTTTACACACCACCAATCTACTGAAGTTTTCCCCACTTCTTTATTGCTCTACACCTATAATAATCTTTGTACATGAGGACGGATAAATTGCTAACCAGAATTTCTCATTGTGAAAACGACATGCTGAAGCGCTTTTCACTCTCCAAAACTGTTTGAAATTACTGGTCAAGTGCGCCCAACCCGCTTCTTATCTTCATGCCGACGAAGTTCAAAAATTACACAGGCGCATTGTAAGATCATTTTTCAGTATGTAGTATTTCCTCCGTTTTACTGGAGTATTCTATAGTTATATTCTCCGAATATATATTCGTTTTGAAATAATATTTCCGGAAGAAGCAAATTTGCTTTATTTTTCCTGCTCCCTCCTGAAATTTAATGCGGATTAAACCTCTTTTCTATGCCATATAACATCTACGCATTGATCCTGTTAACATGGTTAACATTGTATATTATATTAATCTTGTTAACTCTATCGATCTTAATATACTGTCATCCCAAATTAATTGTTTTGATTTGATCAAAAGCTTTGATCTGGCTCTTACATATTAGTTAAATATGTATTGTCTCTTCAATCTCCTGCTTTCAACTTCTTGAATCATAAAGTGTTTCAAAACAAAATAATACTTCAAAGTTTACTACAATTTCCAATTATTCTGCTCGGGTTTTAAAAACCCTCCTTCAAGAATGGTATCTTTTATTTAGGTCCTGCCTGTATCAATATACCTGAACAGTACACAAATACGTGCAATAACGTATCCTTCGTGCTATCTGTTTGGCCTTGTAGACGAAAAAAGCCTGTGGATGAAAACTGGATTCTTCTGGAGCGTCATGATCCTGTCATGTCGTATGTCACAAATGGGGGCTTCCATACTAATATATAGTTGTCCTCTTAATGTGGAAAAATCCTTTTCAATTACATTTCACAATTATAATTATATTCCACAATTATAATTTGTTCCTATATTTACACAAAAGGTGCAGTATGGAAGGCTTAATACCCTTCTGGATATATGTGTGATGTGATTTGCTCTATCAATTGATGAGGCTGGTTTTTCTGCCTCTCCGGCTTATCTGCCGGGTCATAATTCATTTAAGGTTATTGCATTGAACTCGATACGTTTAAAGGTAATTTCATAAATCAAAGTTTAGTTCATAATTCGGTGATTATATGGCTGAGGATATCGAAAAGAAGGTAATTACTGCAAAGAAAGCGTCAATCGAACTTGCCAGCGTGAGTACGGAAATTAAAAATAGGGCTCTGGAGGCCATGGCAGATGCCCTTGATAGGGAAAGAGAAGCAATTCTCAAAGCAAATGCAAAGGACTGTGACTATGCCGAAGAGCTGAAAAAATCCGGGAAGCTCACCCAGGCTCTTGTTGACAGGCTGAAGGTCAACGATTCAAAAATCGATGGGATGATAGCAGGAATCAGGGACGTAATAAAACTGGAAGACCCTGTGGGAGAAACCCTTTCGGCTCTTGAACTTGATGATGGGCTGATCCTCTATCAGGTGAGTTGCCCTATCGGCCTGATAGGGGTTATCTTCGAGTCCCGGCCTGATGTGGTGCCACAGGTCATGTCCCTTTGCCTGAAAAGCGGGAACGCAACGATTTTCAAAGGCGGGAGTGAGGCAAAGGGGTCGAACCGCACGATCTTCGATATTCTCGTAAGAGCCATCGAATCCACTGAAGGAATGCCACAGGGTGCTTTCCAGTTGATAGAGACCCGGGAAGAGGTTATGGACCTCCTGAGCCTGGACGCTTACATAGACCTCCTTATCCCGAGGGGTTCCAACGAATTTGTCAAGTTCATTCAGGATAACACGAGGATCCCCGTGCTGGGGCACACAAGTGGCATTTGCCACTATTATGTAGACGAGTTTGCGGACCTGGAAACGGCCTGGAAGGTCTGTTTCGATGCGAAGGTCCAGTACCCGGCTGTCTGCAATGCAATCGAAACCCTGCTCGTAAACCGGAACCTTGCCGAAGCCTTCCTCCCGAAAATGGCGGAAATGTATCTTGAAGCCGGAGTAGAACTTCGCTGCGATGAGGACAGCTATACCCTGCTTGCAGGAAAGGGCCTGTCCTCTCTTGCAAAGGCTACGGAAGAGAACTGGGGCCTTGAGTACAATGACCTTATCCTTTCTGTCAAAATCGTTGACTCGATCAAGGAAGCCATTGACCACATCAATACCTACGGCTCCCATCACAGCGACGGGATCATCACCACAAGCGATGAGAGGAGAAAGAAGTTCACCGGGCTTGTAGACTCTTCCAGCATCATGGTTAATGCCTCTACTCGCTTTGCAGACGGCTATCGCTATGGAAAAGGTGCCGAAGTCGGGATCAGCACGAACAAGATTCATTCCCGGGGTCCGACGGGCATGGAAGGTCTCCTTATTTACAAGTACGTTCTTATGGGGAAAGGGCACATTGTAGCGGATTATGCCGGAAAGGACGCAAAACCCTTCACTCACAGGAAACTTGATCTTAAGTTTGGAGATGTTAACTTAAACAGTTCTGAACCAGGAAGGTTTTAACTGAAGTAGGTATGAATTAGCAGGTTCGAGCGGGATCAATTGTTAACCCGAATCCCTAAATCGGGTTAAATCTCCTGAATAATTATGAAATCCTTATATATTTGAAATGTGGAATTTGCTCCGGAAAATACGCAGAGGCGGTGTAAATCCTCGATTGCGGCGAGAACCCCGCGCGGCTTTGTACTGAGGTCCCGGGTAAGCGCTGCAATCAAAAATTACCCTAAGAGGCATTACTCTTGACAGATAGAAAACAGTTTTTCCACGATGTAAACAAGGTTGTTATAAAGATCGGGACTTCCTCGATAACCAAAAGGAACTGTGACGAAACGAAGGAAAACTGCAGCATAGACCCGGTATTCATGGAAGGGATCGCAGCCCAGGTTTCCGAACTTAGAAAGCATGGGAAAGAAGTGATCCTTGTAAGCTCGGGCGCCATAGGGGTGGGGCTCCATGAAATGGGGATTGCTCCCAAACCCCGGGCAATCCCGATCCGGCAGGCTGCGGCAGCGGTTGGGCAGAGCCTCCTTATGCAGGACTGGATCCGGGCATTTTCGAAGTATGGCATGAAGGTTGCGCAGATCCTCCTGACTTATGACTTCTACTCGGATCGGGTGACCTACCTGAACCTGCGGAACAGTATCTCCACTTTGCTCGAGTACGGAGTCGTTCCGATAATCAATGAAAACGACTGCACCTGCACGAATGAGATTGAAGCTATTTTCGGGGACAACGACAAGCTTTCAGCAATGGTTGCAAGCAAGATCGACGCTGACCTTCTGGTCATTCTCTCGGATATTGAAGGGCTCTTTGACAGGAACCCGAAGATGAACAGCGATGCCCGACTCATTTCTCTGGTGGAAAAAATTACTCCCGAAATCGAGAGTTATGGGGGTGACCCTACAAGCTTTAAAGGGATCGGAGGGATGCGGACGAAAATCAAGGCTGCAAAGATCTGTAGCATGGCAGGCTGCTATGTTGTGATCGCAAACAGCGATATAGACGATGTTGTCCTCAAAATCCTTTCAGGTGAAGATGTTGGGACTCTCTTTCTGGCAGAAAGACACATCCAGAAAAACCGCTCCCGCTGGATCATTCTCTCGAAAGCTTCCGGGACTATCTGCGTGGATGCCGGGGCAAAAGCTGCAATTCTAGGGAAAAACAGTCTCCTTCCTGCGGGAGTTGTAGGTGTTGAGGGTGATTTCGACAGGGGCGATGTCGTGAAACTCGAATGTGATGGCAGGGTTTTTGCAAAAGGGATTACTGACTATACTTCCGAAGAACTGGTGGAAATAAAAGGAGCTCACACCGACCAGATTGAGAGTATCCTCGGTTATAAAAACTACGACAATGTCATAAAGAAGGAAAACATCGGGCTTATGGATTCATCGGATCATCCGGAGTGACCAGGGCCTCTTTCGTGCCTTCATTCCTTTAATATTCTGTCAAACGTTCTGACTCAATATTCGGATCCAAATATTATAAATCACTATCTGAATCGTATCGGAACCGCTATCTAAATCATATTGGAATC
>DUKH01000065.1:10896-15344 GCA_013329415.1 Methanosarcinaceae archaeon
GAATCGTATCAGAATAACTATCAGAATCATTTTATTTTTACATGGAGACATCAGGTATGACAGTTCAGAACAAAAAAATAGGATTTATCGGGGCAGGGAAGATGGGTTCTGCCCTCATGCAGGGTATCATAAAAGCCGGGATCGTGGATCCATCAAGTGTAGGGGCAAGCGATGTGTACGAGCCTGGCCTGAAAGCCCTGGAAGAACAGCTGGGGATCCGGGTATCAACTGATAACAGCGTAATTGTCGGGGCTTCGGATATCCTCCTCCTTGCTGTGAAGCCTCAGATCCTTGACGCTGTGCTTGCAAAGCTGAGTGCAATTCTCACTCCTGAAAAGCTTGTGATCTCGATTGCTGCAGGAGTCCCTCTCTCCACTTATGAGGATGCCTTGCCAGAAGGTACAAGGGTTGTGCGCGTGATGCCAAACATCGCAGCCACGGTTTCGGAAGCTGCTTCCGGGATTGCTCCTGGTAAAAACGCTACTAGTGAAGACCTTGAAACAGCCCTTGAAATCTTCTCTGCCGTGGGGACTGCTGTACGGGTTCCGGAATCCCTTATGGATGCGGTAACCGGGCTTTCCGGAAGTGGGCCTGCCTTCATCTTCCCGATAATCGAGGCTATGGCCGACGGAGCTGTTTTTGAAGGGCTGGACCGGCAAAGTGCTCTCTCTCTCGCTGCCCAGACCGTGCTGGGGGCTGCAAAAATGGCTCTTGAAACGGGCATGCACCCCGGAGAACTCAAGGATATGGTCACATCTCCGGGAGGGACCACAATTCAGGGCGTTCACGCCCTCGAAGAAGCCGGGGTAAGGGCTGCCTTCATGAATGCCGTTATAAGGGCAAGTGAGCGCTCTAAAGAACTTGGGAAAAAATAATTTTTCTTTATCCTTTTTCAGGATCTCTTATGGGGGTGAGAGGTCCCTTAACTTAATTTTATTTTTTCTCTATTGCTTGCTTTGAATCTATTTCTTTAACCTGCAACTGAATTCTAAACTAAAATATGTTTAAGCACTTTCCTTCTCCTTTTTTCTCTTTTTTGTTCTTTCTGTTTTGTTTTTGTTTATATTTTATCATATATTCATTTTTATTTTGGATACGATCAAACATAAATCAGTATAGCTGAGGATTCTATCCGTTAATTACTAAATTTAATACCTTTTCAAAAAAGTACCTCTAAATATAATCCTCCGCAAAAAATGATTTGTGAGCACAAAAAGGTAGGATCGGTTGTCTGAATAAATTCTCAAAAAAGTTGTCAGAATGATTTCTTAAAGACGGGGACAGGATACAAAATGAAATGTGTTTCCTTCACCCAGGTCTTTTATATCAGTTTATCGAATATGTTTTTTGGCGGTTATTTGTCCTTCTTCAGGCACATGAACCAATCAAGGCAACACCTTCCTTCCTCTTCTTTTTCAAGCCTTTCTCTCGCACCGTCAATTGAGGTGGGGGGTGGAATGATAACGTCGTCCCCTGGCTGCCAGTTTGCCGGTGTTGCAATCTTTTCAGCGTCACTCTTTTGAAGGGCGTTCAGGAGTCTCTTTATTTCCTGCATGTTTCTCCCGTTTGCCAGCGGATAATAGATGATTGCCCTGATTTTTGCCTCGGGGTCCATCAAAAATACTGCTCTGACCGCCTGGGTTGTCGAGGCATTTGGCTGTACCATCCCGTACTTCTTTGCCACGTCCATTGTCAGGTCTGCAATCACGGGGAAATCGATCTTCAGGTTTTTCATACCCCTGTACTCAATTTTTTCCTCGATCCTCTGCAGCCAGGCGACGTGGGAAAATACGCTGTCTATGGACAGCCCGATAAGTTCCGTGTTTATTTCCCTGAATTCTTCCTGCATGCTGGCAAAGGTCATGAACTCGGTGGTGCATACGGGTGTGAAGTCTGCGGGGTGGCTGAACAGGATGACCCATTTTCCTTTATAGTCTTCGGGAAAGTTGATCGTACCTTTGGTTGTTACTGCGGTAAAGGCAGGAGCGTCATCTCTTATCAGCGGCATACGTATCTGTTCACTTGCGTTTTCGTCCATTTCTACCCTCCGTTGTTATAGATTTCCAGAGAGGTTTCTATAACTCTTTTCAAGGTCCGGGATTAAGTAACGGGACTCTCTATACAAGCATATCTGGACTATTGTCCCGACGTTTCTCTATGCCAGTATATTTTGACAGTTCATCGGATGTTTCTCTACTCCAGATATTTATACCGTTGCCCGAATACTTCCCTATGTCATCCCTATCACAAATAATTTTCATTCTTATATATCCCTTGTGCAACTCCTGGAAAATTTCTCCTTACTGAGTGAATTATTTCTAAGTTTTTTCAAATGATTCTTTGATTCTGATCTTAAAATAGTATCAGGCACTCCTTTTTTCGGAAAGCAATTTATGTGATCAATTCCATCTTTTTTATGGGGGATTTTTTATAAGGGAGTTTGTTAGACCGAAAGTTGTGGTCAGCAAATGTCTGGAGTTTGACCATTGCCGCTACAACGGGGACATGATGACCAGCCATATCGTGGCAAAACTCAAGGATTATGTTGACTTCCTGCCTGTATGTGCAGAGGTGGAATCCGGGTTAGGGGTCCCCAGGAATCCTGTGAGGATTGTTCTGGAAGGGGGTGAACAGAGGCTTGTGCAGCCTGCGACCGGCAGGGACGTCACGGAAGCTATGAATGCCTTTTCCGCATCTTTCCTGGATTCTCTGGAAGCATTGGACGGTTTCATCCTGAAAAGCCGTTCTCCCTCATGCGGGACAAAGGATGTGAGAGTTTATCCTTCCACTGGAAAATCAGGGGCTGTTGAGAAAACTGCCGGGTTTTTTGCCCGGGAAGTTCTGGGGAGATATCCTTCTCTTCCGATTGAAGATGAAGGGAGGCTTCGAAATGCCCGTATTAAAGACCATTTTTTAACGAAACTTTTTGCTTTCTCCAGTTTTAGAAAAGTTAGGGGTGAGGGTAGTATGAAAGACCTGGTAGCCTTCCATACGGAGAACAAATTTCTTCTAATGGCCTACAACCAGACAGAACTCAAAGAGCTGGGGAGGATTGTCGGGAATAAAGACCACATGCCTTTTGGGGGGCTCATTCCTGAATACCAGGTACATCTCTACAAAGCTTTTTCCAGGGCTCCCAGATACACTTCAAACATCAACGTGCTCATGCATGCCCTGGGGCATTTTTCGGAAGACCTCTCTGAAAGGGAAAAAGCCTTCTTTTTTGAATGGGTCCAGAAGTACAGGGAAGGAAAAGTCTCGCTCTGTCCTGCAATAAACACAATAAAATCCTGGATTATCCGCTTTGAGGACGAGTACCTGATGAAGCAGACATTCTTCGATCCTTATCCTGAAGGTCTGATGGAAGTGGACCCTGTGCATTCCCACATGAGGGAAGACCTCTGGAAATGAGGGCTGTAAATCAGCATTAATAGATCTACTACATTCGGAACATCGGGGCACGAGTCATCTATAATTGATTGCTTACTTCTGGGACTTAGAAGCACGAGTTATCTAAATTTGGTATTATTCCGGAAAATATAATCTGCCAGCTTATTCCTGCTCTGGGGTCGTTTTCCGGTAACATGTAAGGGGTTAATGGGGGTTTGAGAAGCTGAAGGGCTGGGGAAGGGGTATTCTATGAGAGCAGAAACCAGGCTTTTTTTTCTCATGTTTATGGTTTTATCCGGATATCTCTTCTTCTGGCAAGTTTCAGATTCTTCTCCTGACATGGAACTTCCTGATAAGGGACTCCCTGACGTGGAACTCCGTTCTGGGATTGAGGGGCCATCCGGGGAAAAAGGGGTTCAGTCCGCTCCTTCAGGGGTAAAGATAACTGAAAAAGCTATGGAATCCGGGAAATCTTCAAGGACCTATTCCTGGAACTATGAAGGTTACCGCTGGCATCTTACGCTTTTGCTTGACGACGAACTCTACGGTGTATACAGGGAAAGAACGAGAAAAAGGGATTATGACCTTTTTGCCTCGGACCCTTATGATGATCCCCTTATCAAAAGCATAGCAAAGACCCTTCTTTCCCTTTCCCGGGATTACGGGCTAGAAGAATCAAAGGTCCCGGGGCTCTGTATCTCTTTTGTCCAGTCCCTGAACTACAGTTCGGATCTTGTAAGTGCGGGGTATGACCAGTATCCTCGTTTCCCATACGAAACACTTTATGACAGCGGGGGGGACTGTGAAGACACGTCTATCCTTTCCGTGGCAATCCTGCAGGAGATGGGCTATGATGTTGCGCTTCTGGAACTTCCAGAGCACATGGCTCTGGGAATTCGCTGCGATTCCGGGACTGAAGGCAGGAGTTTTGAGTATGGGGGGGTGCAATACTATTACCTCGAGACCACCGGCAGTGATTGGATGATTGGGGAGATGCCCGAAGAATACCGGGCCAAACCTGTACGTGTAATTCCTGTATCCTAACTTTGACAGTTGAA
>DUKH01000160.1:0-4462 GCA_013329415.1 Methanosarcinaceae archaeon
GTGCTTTCTGTGGTTAAACTTCCATTTGAGATTGGGGAAGGAATTTGGGTACTTGACTATAGTTTCCCATAAGTATTTTAATACAGACTATTAAACTTTTGGACTTCTCTTAGTTCTAAACTTTATTAATATGTCGGATGCAGGCCTCCCCCGGGTCTTCCCGGGTCTCTCCCCCATTCCCCGGATTTTTCAAAAGAGTCCGTAGGCTTCGTGCAGGTGCGGGATGATCCCGAAGAGGAAGACGTTTACGAAACCGTGGAGAACAGCAATGAAAGGAAGGCTTCGGGTCCTGAGAAAAGCGATGCCCATGATTAAACCGACAAAACCCGTGTAGAAGATTTCGTAAGGAGTGCCGTAGCCCGAGTGCATGAGCCCGAACAGGACGCTCGTTATGATCAGGGCTTCTTTTATGCCCAGCACCTTTTCAAGCTGGGTCTGGAGGATGGACCTGAAAATGACTTCCTCGACAAGCCCCACGAAGAAGACCATTACTATGGTGAGCATGAGCAGGTTCTTGAAGGAGAGGTCCGGGATCAGGTACCCTGTCCGGATGGTCGCGTATTCCCCAAGGCCCAGCAAAAAGCCCAGGGGAACCGAGAGGAGCATGTAATGCCCGAGTTTTTCGCCTGTGATCCCGATCTCCCCAAGGCTAGGCCGCTGGTGCCAGGCCACGATTGCCACCGGGAATGCCAGGGGCCCGTAGATGAAGATGAAGGTATAAAGGGTGGTATCGAAGAAGATGGGCATGGACAGGTTGACCAGGCGCAGAATCGGGAGCAGCATAAGGGCCTGGTGGAGCCGGATGATTTCCTGCTCCCGGATGAACATCGAGGATAGGGCAAGGGCGGTTATGGTCCCTATATGCAGCCAGACCGCAGCCCCCATGTTTCCCGAGAAGATAAGAAACTCGGCAAGGGCGATTGCAAGGACCGGAAGCCCTACGGGGAGCGCATATTTTTGAAGTTCCCCGGCCGCAGCCGGCCTGCCGGATTTTACCGTTCTTACCACTGGCTTTAACCCTGAATTCATCCCCTGCATCCCTCCCTGGTTTGTTCCCGGTTTTGTTCCTGATTTTGCCCCGGTTTTCTCTCCAGAGTTCCCTCTGGTCTTTACCCCGGCCTTTCCTCCGGAGTTTCCTCCGGTCTTTACTCCGGTTTTTTCTCCAGAGTTTCCTCCGGTGTTTACCCCGGCATTTTCTCCGGACCTTTCTCCAGGACTTCTTCCGCTCCCTTTACTCGTCCCGCTCCCTTTACTAGTTTCTTTCAGCTTACCAGGGGGAGTTGAGGTTTCAGGGCTCACTTCGCTGCCTCCTCATTTTCGTCCCCTTCTTCGCCCTCTTTTTCACTCTCTTCTGCCGTTGCGTTTACGTTGATCCAGAGGTGGAGGTCGCGGTAGGGGACTTCCTGTTCAGTATCGTTGAAGAGCAGGAACTCAAGTTTCATGTCTTTCCCTTCGGCGGGTGGGGTGATTGTAAGCGGCCTTTCCCAGGTCACGTTGTGGGCAAGGCGGACGTGGCTTACGTCCTCGGGCAGAGGCAGGGTTTTGTTGTCCAGCCGGACTTCCAGGCTGTAGTTCACGGCCCTGTATTCGTGGTTTACGACCCCGAAGATGACTGTCCCGCTTTCCCCGAGCACGTAGTCCGTGGGGTAGTTGTCAGCCATCCCTTCCGGCCCCAGGATGTAGAACTCTGTGAAGTGCTCCCCTTCCTTCGGAACCACGATAACATAGCCCAGGGTTACGACCGAGGCGAGGATGGAGAGGATAAGGATGATTGTGAGAATTCTGTCGGTCCGGGATTCGGGCTTTTCCACGACCTCAGCCCAGAGCGCAAGTGCCCCTGCCCCGAAAGGGACCCCGAACCTTTCCCCCGGGAAAAGCTGTCCCCTCCGGAAACAGGCAAGCCCGCACATAAGGAGCGTAAAAAGCGAGATGCTGATCAGGACCGGCACAAGCCTGATCCCCCAGGGGGTATAGTTCAAACCAAGCCCTATCAGGGGCACGACCGCTATGCTCAGCCCGAAGGAAAGCGCAACCCTCTCGATCCCGTCCAGGTCCGATTTTGCAGGAAAGAGCGCTGCGATCAGCGCATACCCCGGCAGGAAGAGCACCAGGGGAAGCCCCAGCACTGTCCGCAGGAAAGTCTCATTGAGCCCCGGCATAAGCACGAAAAAGTCAGTCAGGAGTACAAGGACGGTTACGAGTAAAAGGTCAGAGGGTACTTTATTTCCATTCATTCGGGTCATGGGGCTCATTCGGCTCATCTTTTTTAAGCAAAAAATTCTCATCAACAATTATCTTTAAGGAATGTCTAATATTTTTTTATCCTTTTTTATTCTTTTGCTTAGTTCCCCCGATTTGCCTAGTCCCCCTGATATGCGCATTCCATACCTTTATTTTTATTTTTCAACCGTTTTGGCATACTCTCTTTCCTCACTTCGACTATGTAAATTTTTCGATTTTATTGCGGTTTTACGTTCACTCTATTTCTTCTTTCCCCCCGTCTTTTTTTCATTATAGCCCCGAACGTAAATATTTACATTTACTTCATAACCACGGAAGACACGGAAAGCACGGAAGGATTGTGCCCCTGTTTCCTTTATTCCGTGTTTTCAGTGCTTTTCGTGGTTAAACTTTCATTTGAGATTCGGGGAGGAATTTGGGTACTTGACTATGGATGCATTTTTCCATAAAGATCGAATAGTCCGGGCTTCCATCCCTTCATATGTGAAAATCCTGACAATTTCCTGCGTCTTTTTGTCCCTGAAATACACGTTAAAAACGGAGTTTTTGTTCCCCCTGGACCCGATATGTCACTCGCTTTTTGAACTGACCCTGTCTGTTATCTGACTGGTATGATCCGCCGGATTCATACCTTCATTATTTATTTTGCCCGGGGGGTGCTCCCCCTGCTTCTTTGAACATGCGGCTAACACCACTGCCCCACTGCTCTATTAGGTCCAGTTCCCTGGCGCGTTTGTGGCGTCTTTGGAGACTTCTAATGGCATCTTTATTTCTGGCGCTGTAGGCTTGATTGTAATCATTTAACTTCTTTGGTCATGATATCTTTGGCGCGATTATGGCGTCTTTGTGGCGTCTTTGGCGTCTTTGGAATCTTTACCTTTTAGAGTGTATTCAGTTCCTTTCCCAGTAGTTCCTATTTGGGCAAAAATATTTTTATCGACCAGATCTGCAAGGTCTCTTGATGCCGTTCGATTGGATGTATCACAGATTTCCTGATATTCTTTATTTGTAATTTGCCCTTTTTCTTTCACGTAAAAAAATGCCTCAATCTGCCTTTCATTAAGGCCAAGCCCCTTAAGATATTCTTCATTGAAGACCCCTTTCCTGAATATTACACGGAACCCCTGGTACTCTTCAAAAACAGGCTCAGGAACGTCTGCTTCCTTGCAGTAATTTTGCATTTTTTCAATGCCGCTGACCCACTGTTCAATAAGGATCATGCCACCTTTAGTGTTGGCAAAAGCTACAGCCGATTCAACAGTCCTTTCATCGAATTTTTCCTTGAATTCGAAAGTTAGGATTCTCCACCTTTGATGAGTTCCAGGAGCTTCATTACATCAGGTTCCTTGTTTTCCTGTTATGAGCAGTGGTTTACAATGTTTATTATTTCTATTGTGACCTAACATTCCAATTTTGCTTTCTATTTGGCTCCTTGTCCATTTTAATTAGGGAAAAGCCGGCCGACTTCGCGGCCGTACAAGAAAGACAAAATACGGCTAATACGGTTGTTACGGCTATTAGCTAGCATTTTCCAAAAAAGGAATGTTCGTGTTCGAGAGAGAAAGTTTGATTGACACTCTTGTTGCCTATTTTATTTTCATAATCACAACGTGCGAATTTAGCCAATTTCTCGCACTGCTGGTGCGAGTTTTTAAAAGTTCCGTAAAAGGGTAGTCTGAAAAGACCGGTGAAAAGCTTGTTTGAAACGAACCCGCCTGATACATAACTTCATTATTATATTTCGCCCGGGCACATGCTCCCCTCACTTCCCCACCTACCGCCCTCTCCAACACCCAGAACCTCGAAAAATCTGGAACCTTTAGCCTTGCTCCTTCACTCCAATAGCCCTCAGGAACCTTTTTCCTCAAAAATAGATAAATTGCCTTTTCAGGTCCTGCTCATATAAATCTTTGATCTCAACTTCAAAGGTTTTTTAAGGGTGGGAAGAGCGCTATGCTCATTCAGCGTCTTCCCGACCTTCTTTAGCTAAGAATGCCTTACCTTTAGGTGTAAGGCGGTATTTCTGCATCCTGCTGCCAGGTTTTTCCGGAATTGTCATTTCAATATAATCGAGTTCAAGAAGTCTCTTGATCTGTTTATTGAGCTCCCCTGATACGGTCTTGTGACCTAACCCAGACGCAAGTTCGGCCTTCCCTGAATCATTTTTCATCAGAAGAATAAGCACTTTAGCCGCAATCTGTGACTCTAGCCGTGACTCTAG
>DUKH01000160.1:4835-6771 GCA_013329415.1 Methanosarcinaceae archaeon
GACTCGGGCCGTAACTCGACTTCACCCGTAATTGAGCCGGTGGTTTCAACCTCAATGGACTCTTCCAAATAAACAATGAACCTCACTCGCATACCCACTTCAACGATTTCAGGTTCGGATAGCCCAAGAGCCTTTGCTTCTTTGAACATGCGGCTAACACCACTGCCCCATTGCTCGATAAGGTCCAGTTCCCGGAAAACACGGGCAATAACATGGTTACGTATCTTTGATACACCCTGAAGCATATCCTCAACTGTCAGACCCGGAAGCAGGATTCCAGGGTTCTCTATCTCAATACGGTCATCAAAAAAGGCAACCCTGATAGGAGCGCCGCGTTGCGAATAGTCTGCATGGACAACAGCATTTACCACCGCTTCACGCAGGATGGTCAGGGGAATACTCCAGACGTCCCTTCTCCTCAGTTCGGAAAAATCCGCTCCGCACATGGCGTGCTTTTTGAGAAACTCCATTACCCGTTCAACAGCTATCGGCAAGTGCTCATGGATCTCAATATGGTCGAAAATGTCGGCTTTGTCCTTGCCAATGAACCTTCCGCACTGTATCCAGGCATCCGGAAAGATCATCTCCCGGTCTTTGCCAAACAGCAGCATCCCGCCAACTGTGGGAACCAGGTGTCCCTGGTGTTTGGTGACAAGGCGCAGGGATTCAAGGTCTTTTTTTACCAGTTTACGATGGCGTTCGAAACAAACTACTGCGGCTTCAAAATCCAGGTCATCCACGGTCCGGTCAGGAAGTACCTGTTCATCAAAGGACTTTCCTTCAGCACCTCGCTTAAGCTCGGCAATGAGCTCCCTGTCAGCCTTTCTGTTAGTGGAACCCAACCGGACATAAACCCCCTCCAATGGCCCTTCTTTTTTCAGCCAGTGAGGCCGGGAACCGCTGGGGTAGACCTCCACCCCTAGCAAAGTCTTATCCTCAAAAGCGATCAGCTCAACATTGGGAACCAGGCGGGGCTCAATACTGTCAGTGATCTGGCTGCACAAACGCTCTTCCTCATCCAGGGGGCTTTCAACGCCCAGAATCTCCCCTGGCCCATCCTCCACCCCGATCAGCAAACGTCCCCCTGAACTGTTAGCAAAAGCTACAAGCGTTTTAAGGATATTCCTGGGAGAGGACAGGTCCCGCTTGAACTCCAGAGTTTTGCCTTCAGGGCTGGAGAGCAGTTGAGCAATTGAGAGAGTCATTCTTCCTCCATCAGGTCAGAATTACCAGTTCTGTATCGATAAACCCCTATCAGGATTGTTCCTCCTATTTCACCTGCAAAAGATGCAGCTTATCCGATAGCTCCTAAATCAAATTTTTCCTGAATACGAAAGTACCGGATTCTCCACTTCATGACTTCCAGGAGCTTTATTGCAGCAAGTTCCCGCTTTTTCTGGTATGATTAGTGGTTTACAATGTTTATTATTTTTATTGTGGTAAATGTAGTCAGGAATCTTTCATAGATGCTGCTGTAATCAAAAATAAAAAGATTTATAACTTCATTATTATATTTTGCCCAGGCACCTGCCCCCCTCACTCCCCCACAACCCTTTCAAAACTCCCTCCTCCCAAAAAAAACCGCAAATCCCCCTCTCCTCCCCTGATCAATCTCAAAAACATGCCTCCGGCCCAAACCCCCTCTCATCATTCAGGACAACCCCTCCCCTATAAAACTGAAAATCAGGAAAAACAACAAAACAAACCACTTCCCCCAATTTCAAAAAATATGCAGGAATCAAGCGCCTGTCCGGGTATTTCCGAAACCTGCTTGCAGGAAAAGCGGTTTTGTGCCAGCCCGGGTCCATGCCGCCTCTCCCCCCGGGAAAGTTTTCCCCTTAGAAAAAAGATAGCCCCGGACTTAACTATTTACACTTATAGTCCCAAACATAAATATTTACACTTATAAAACCACGGAAGACACGGAAAGCACGGA
>DUKH01000160.1:7052-7180 GCA_013329415.1 Methanosarcinaceae archaeon
CACGGAAGACACGGAAAGCACGGAAGGAATGTACCCCTGTTTCCTTTATTCCGTGTTTTCAGTGCTTTCCGGGGTTAAACTTTCACCTGAGATTGGAGAAGGAATTTGGGTCCTTGATATAATTTCTT
>DUKH01000053.1:0-1129 GCA_013329415.1 Methanosarcinaceae archaeon
TCCGGCTAACGGCTTTTCCTGCCAACTGTTTTTCCGGCTAACGTCTTTTCCGGCTAACATGATTCCGGCTTACAGGATTCCGGCTTACAGGAGTTACCGGATTCCGGGTGGGTCGGTGGCCGATTATTTAAATACCGAGGGTTATATTTACTAGCAGATGATCAACGAAGTACTAAGGGTATTCAGGGAGCTTGAAAAAAAGGATTTCAGGATCCTCACCGGAATCGAAACAGGGATGAAGCATTTTGAATGGGTGCCTGTGGAAGACCTGAACAAATATACTAAGTTACCCTATGATAAACTGGAATACAGATTGAAGAAATTAGTAAGGAGTAATCTGGTTGACAGGACTTTCCAGCCTTATGAGGGCTACCAGATCTATTTTGAGGGTTATGATGCCCTGGCTCTCAACACTTTCGTTAAGAGGAAAAGCATCAACGCCATTGGGGACGAGGTCGGGGTCGGGAAAGAATCCGTGATCTTCGAGGCGGTAAAGGAGCCTGAACTGGCAATAGGGGAACCTATTCCGGTCATCATCAAGTTCCACCGGGAAGGGAGGACCAGTTTCAAGCAGGTCAGAAGGGTCCGCGATCACCTGGGAGAAAGGGAACACTTTTCCTGGATCTATGCCGCCCGCCTGGCAGCCCAGCGGGAATACGAGATCATGACTACCCTTTACCCGAAGGTTTCCATCCCGAAACCCATTGACCAGAACCGGCACGCCATTGTAATGGAACTGGCAAAGGGAAGCATCCTCTCAAAGACGAAGGTCCTGGACCCGGAATGGTACCTGGACGAAATCCTCCGCCAGGTAAAGCTTACCTACTCCCTCGGAATAATCCACGCGGACCTCAGTGAGTATAATATCTTCGTTGCCGAAGACTGCGTCCAGCTAATCGACTGGCCCCAGTATGTCACCCCTGCCCATCCCCATGCAGATGAACTGCTGGAAAGGGACGTTTCCAATGTCCTGAACCACTTTTATAAAAAATATGGGGCAAAAAGGGACCTTGAAGAGGTTCTCAGGGAAATTAAGAGCGAATGGAAACCTGAGGCGGGAGATAAGGCCGGAAAAGAGATTGCAGGTGAGGCCGGAGAAGAGATCGGAACTGAAACTGAAACTGAAACT
>DUKH01000053.1:1454-7009 GCA_013329415.1 Methanosarcinaceae archaeon
CTGAAACTGAAACTGAAACTGAGCTTGAAGGCGATTTCGAAGAAGATTTCGAAGAAGATTTCGAAGAAGATATGTAGGGATGACCTTCGAATAGTAAATTACTGAAAGCGGAAAGACTCCTTATCTCCTTGCCCTTCGTTTTTTCAGGTTAACGGGCCCAATTGATACTTATAGACAAATGAAATAGCCGTATTTCACAGTTAAATATATATTCTCTGAAAAATAATATATAGGTGTCCATGCAAAACAGGATTATCTATGGAATTGACATTGCCAGGGGCTCACCGCGAGCGAAAGAGCTCCCCAGGTATGCCCTGGCAGTCCTCAGAGATGGGGAAATTACCCATCATACCATGCTCCGCCGCCAGAAGGTCCTGAATATGGTTCTTAAAGACCGCCCGGAGATAATTGCCGTGGACAATATCTTTGAGCTGGCTGCGGACCGAAAAGAGCTAATTTCCATTATGAATCGCCTTCCTGACGGCGTAAAGCTCGTCCAGGTTACGGGCGGGCTGCACCCGGAACCTCTTGTCAGGCTCGGGAGGAAGCACGGAATTTCCTTTGACCCGACAAACCCGAACGAGGAAGCCGAAGCCTGTGCCCGCCTGGCTGAGCTGGGAGTCGGGCATGAGGTCTCCCTTTTTGAAGACATGACAAAGATCAAGGTCAGCAGGGCACGCTCCCTCGGCCGGGGAGGCTGGAGCCAGAACCGCTACCGAAGAAAGGTCCACGGGTTTGTTCAGCAGCGGAGCCGGGAAATTGAGGACATCCTGAAGAGACTTTTCCGGGAAAAGGGAATCAGGTTTGAAGTCGTAAACGTAAAGGGATTCGGAGGCTATGTAAGGTCCGAATTCACCGTATATGCAAAACGCGGAGAGATTCCAATACACCCGATTGTCAGCAGCGATGCACAGGTAAGCGTAAAGAATGTGGAAAGGGACAGGATCCGCTACATCCCCCTCAAGCAAAAGCAGTCCAGGAGGCGCTTCACGATCGTGGGGATTGACCCCGGGACCACCGTAGGCATAGCTATCCTCTCCCTGGACGGAGACCTCCTCTTTTTGAAAAGTTTCCGGGGAATCGCCCCCGACGAGGTCGTCAAGCTGATTGCCGAATACGGGAAACCTGCCGTCATTGCAAGCGACGTGACCCCCATGCCGGGTTCGGTTGAAAAAATCAGAAGAAGCTTTAAAGCCGTGCCCGCAAGCCCCGGGGCTGAAGTTTCTTCCGAGGAGAAAATTGCCCTTGGAAGGCCTTTTGGCTACTCTAACGATCATGAAAGGGACGCCCTGACCGCAGCCCTTCTCACCTACAAGAGCTACAAGAACGTCTTTTCCCGGATTGAAAAGAAAGTTCCGGAGGCTTCGGACCTCGAACTGATCAAGCTCTTTGTCATGCGGGGCTATTCGATTGAAGCCGCAGTCGAAAAGGTGCATGCCCAGGCCCAGGCCGGGAAAAAACCCGGAAAGGCTCCCGAACTTCCCGAAAAACCCGAGGACAGGACTCTTGGGGAATCGCTCCAGAAAATGAGAGATACGGTCCAGCAGCAGGGTGAACAGATCCAGCACCTCCGGGAATACGTCGAAGAGTTTAAGCGGGAGGCTGCTGCCAAGGACAGGAAGATCTCAAAGCTTGAGGCAAGGCTGAGGGATTTCAAAAAAGAAGCCTACATGGAAGTCCGGAAGGAAAAGGAGCTCCGGATCAGGGAAAGCACCATCGAGAACCTCAAAAGGGAACTGGTCAGGAAAAACAGGACCCTGAAAGACCTGCGCCGGAGGAGCAAGAAGCTCCGGAAAATCCAGAAAATGGAAGTTCGGGGAGAAGGCACCCCCGTCAAGGTCATCTCTGCCTTTACGAAGGAATCCATTGCCGAAACAAAGGAACACTACGGCCTGAAAGAAGGAGATGTTGTCTTCCTGGAAAACCCAAGCGGAGGCGGGACTGCCACTGCCCAGATCCTGGTTGAATCCAGGGTAAGGGCAGTCCTTATCCCCGAAGACATCTCCCACGCAGCCGAGGACACTTTCTTCAAAGGGGATGTCCCTGTCCTGAAAAACGTCCCCCTGGAAAGAGCTGACGACTTTGCTATGGCAGAACCCGAAGTCCTGAAAACAGCTATTGCCGAATGGGAAACAGAAGCTGAAATAAAGCGGCAGAAAGCCAAAGAAGACGAACTGCAGACTATCTTTGATGAGTACAGGAGTGAGCGGAGGAGAGGGTTGATTTAATAGCTCTTTCCAACTTTTCCCGGAAAGCTATCTTAGATGGGTATTATCGAATCCAGGGCGGCCTTAATACCATATCTTGTCGTTTTTGTCCCGCACGAAGTGCGGCTATCCCAGGAAATTGTCTCAAAAAAGTGAACTTAAACACCAATAAACCATAGTTGAGCAGAAAACCCTGAAGACTAAGACAAAGCCAGTCCGGCAAAACTAAAAAAAGTAATAATGAATTAAAAACGCTCACTTTCTATCAAAGAAAATGTTCTTCCCCGTTACGCTCAGGGGGATTCCGAATACAACGTCGGCATCCAGAAGCCCCGAAACCCTTGCAGCTGCCCCCATGCTGTACATTACCCGGTTATCAATGCAGAGGTCCTTTGCCCTGGCAACGGCTGAACCCACGGCAATTCCCAGGTCAGCGTACTTGAACATGCAGTTTGGACCCCTGAATTCTTCTTCTACCTTCTGCTGAGCGAGCATCTCTTTGCAGGTCGAAAAACCGCAGGCTCCGCAATTTAAGCCTGCAGCCCCGCTGGCTTTGACCGCTATCAGGACCGCAGCCCCGGCACTCCTTAGGTTTCCGGCGTCCCTTTTCAGGAAGGCGAAGCCTTCACCTTTCTCGTCGGCAAGCTTTTCCATGGCAGAGGCAAGGACTTCGATATCTTCGGCTTCTACCAGGGCTGTTACTATATCGTCAACTCCTTTGGCTTTCGGAGCGGTCCGGGCAGCCAGGAGGATGCTTTTTGCGAGCGTTTCGAGCACTTCGGATTCAGGATTCAGGATCATGCACGGATTATTGGGGTTTTTCAGGCTTAAGGGTTTCGTGGGTTCTGGAAGAGACCGGGGCCGGAGTTCTTAATTTTGCCTGGGTAAATAAGGATAGCAGTGAGGATCTATCGGTTCCCAGGAAACGGGGCTCTCACCGGTCAGCTTGCTGACCGGCTTTTCCTTGACTGAAATGAAAAAGAAGAAGCAATTTGTAAGACATAAAAGCCCTTGTCTGAAAAATTATTGGAATTATTTGTTTAAGTTTGCTCTGGCAAAGTGCACGCAGCTGCCCGCCAACCTACAAAAAATAAAAAATAAGTCTTGAAAATGGTGGTTATTTTTTTTTGTTCGCTCTTCTTACTCATTGCAGTTTTAACGGGCAGGCCTCGCTGACGCTCGGAGAAATAACCACGGGAGACGGTAATAACGCTGCTCCGGTTTTATTTAATCTTGGAATAATATGCTCCCTGTTGGGGATAAGAATTTCAGAAATATAGACGTCGGTAGCTTCAAACATTCTCTTTCTTTTGAAATGATGGCTACTTTGGATGAATGCACACAGCTGCCCACCGACCGCCAAAATATAAAAAACAAGTTTTGAAACCCCCACTTCATAGCTCCTTTTCAACCAAACACAAATTTCAAAGCTAACTAAATATTTACCGCCATTAAAAATCATAACGTGATTAAAAAATATAATGCATATAAAACATTTTAATTATATTAAATATTTAAGATCGGTTGTGATATATACTAACGTGGTGTAAAAATAGATGTGAAGATTGAGAGTTTAAGGGTTTCCTCTCAATTTCATGGGGTTGGATCATCGATAGGGTGCCGCGAAATGGGAACAAGGCCCCTATCATATACTTATTCATCACATAACTTGTCCAATAATTTTGGGGCAAGCATCTGTTTTTTCCAAACGTTTTGATCCTTATTAAAGCTTATGATTGATTTTACGTTGCATATTTATTATACTAACTTTGCATCTTTGTTCAGACCAAACTATTCTTCAATACTTATATGTTTTTTTTAAAAGCTGAAGGATTCCCCGTTTGCAGGGGCATAGGCTTCCACGTCGGTTTCCTCTGAGATCCACTGTGCAAAGGCTTCGGTTTTGTCCCCGTGCATTACAAAGACCCTTTCCGTGCCCTTTTTGCAGAACTTCGTTACAACCTGTTTTAGTTCGGAGTCTCCGCTGTGGGCTGAAAAGTCGTACTGTTCAAGTTTCGGTTTCAGGGACAGGACAGTTCCGTTGTTTTCGACTATCCCGTTTTCCACGGCCATCCTGCCGTTTGTGCCTTCCACCTGGTAGCCGGTTAGCAGGATTTTTGAGTTCGGGTCTTTATGGAGCTTGCTCAGGTAATAGAGCACGGGCCCCCCGTTCAGCATGCCGGCGGTGGTGACGATTACTGAGGGTTCTTTAAGGATCTCCGCCCTTTTACTCGGCTTTACGGGCGTGGCATTATCGAAGGCCTGGTCAAGGAGTCTGGGGTTTTTCAGGTATTCGGGATATTTTTTGAGGATTTTATATACATCCTTTCCCATCCCGTCCACATAAGCGTGGATCCCGTGGGCGTCCAGGAGCATGAGGATTTCCTGGGTCCTGCCGATGGCAAAGGCCGGGATAATAGCTGTCCCCCCCATGTCCAGGGTTTCCCAGACGGATTCGATAAAACGTTCCTCGGTTTCTTTACGCGGGATGTGTTCTTCCCCGAAATAGGTACTTTCGAGTATGAGGGTGTCGGCTTTCGGGAACTTTTCGGCTCCCGGGACCAGCCTTGTGGCCTGAAGGCTGAAGTCGCCCGTATAAAATAGACTTTCTCCTGCTTCGGATTCCAGGTAAATGCCCGAAGCCCCGGGGATGTGCCCGGCCCCATAGAAACGGGCTTTGTAACCATGGGTCATGAATTCCGTCCCCGTGTCGGTCTTCTGGACGGAGCGGGTGAGTTTTTGCAGGTCGTCAGGGTCAAAGGGGGCCACACCCGAGAGAGTCCTTTCTGCAAGTTTCAAGGTGTCTCTCCCCAGGAGTTCGGTAAACTCCGCAGTCGGCGGGGTCATGAAGACTTCGGGTTTCATGTACATAAGGTTCGGGACTGCCCCGCAGTGGTCCAGGTGCCCGTGGGAGATGAGCACGCTTTTGGGTTCCATACCGTTCTGGGGGTATTCGGGGATATCCCCTGCCTTAATTCCGTAATCGAGCAGGACCTCCTCGTTGACGAGTAAACCCGAACGCCCGACTTCCCTGCATCCGCCTTTAAAACTAAACTCCAAGATTCCAACTCCTTGAAAACTTATTAAAAAAATATGAAATTTGGTGATAAGCCCTGTGAAATAAAGAAGCTTTCTTTTCTGTTCTTTCTGTTCGGGCTTTTCTACCAGTTGAAAAAAGACTGAATTTTATAAATAAGTATCTGACATAAGAAGATTTTATCGAGCTTTTGAAAGCTTCCGGCAATTTTGAACAGAACACTCTACTTTATAATAATTTGAAAGTGCTTGCCAGCCCAAAGTTTCTTTTCAATAAGCCAGCAGCTTGATACAGTTTTACGGATTCTACAG
>DUKH01000167.1 GCA_013329415.1 Methanosarcinaceae archaeon
GACAGGGTATACAAACTTGAAGAGGAATACGACCCTTCCGACCGCCTCAAAGCCTTCGAAAGAGCCCTGGAATGGGGAGAAAGGATTCCTAACGGCATTTTCTTTAAAAACGACCGGAAACCCCTCGAAGAACTGGTACCGGTAATCCGGGAAAAACCTCTTATCAGGCAGAAGTTTTCCCCCGAAGAAACAAAGCGTGAGTTGGAAAAATTTTATTAAAACTCCGCCCCCATATTTTTTATTTAGATTGTATTAATACATATACTGTTTAATTTATTGAATTAAACATCTCTTTTACAAAATAAGAATATTATACCCGGATATAACATATGAAATATTAAAAATCCGTTATGAGAGATCGATAAAAAATCCCAAAAAAGGAAGGTTGCTCCTCCAAATTTCCAAAAATCGGAAATATCTATTCTCAAAATCAGCCCCTGATTAAACAATTTTTTTGTTTAAATTCAATATTTTATTGAATAAATATAGATATAATAACTATGGAATTATTTGGGCAAAGTTAATATGTTAGTAAAGTTATATTATCTGTTGTAAAATTGTGGGTATGTATATAGGGGTCATTTACTGGAAGAACTGCTAACCGCCCAATAGCCATAGGCTCAAACCTATGGTCGGGATGTGGGGGTCTTTTAGTGATTTCTATATACTTTTAGTCAAAAACAAAAAAATATGAGGAGTGAAAACATGAAAGGGATTTTTGGTATCTTCAGTAAAGACGAGCGGGCCTTCACAGGGCTCGAATCAGCAATCGTGCTGACTGCCTTTGTAGTGGTGGCAGCCGTATTCTCTTATGTTGTCCTTGGGGCCGGGTTCACCACCTCCGACACCGCCAAGGCGACCATCGACGAGGGTGTCAAGCAGGTCTCATCCTCCGTTGAACTTTGCGGAGATGTTATCGCAAAGGAAGGCAGTACTGATGGTACAGTTGGCTATATCCTTGCAACTCTCCAGCTTACTGCAGGACAGGCCCCCGTGGACATAGGTGAAAACAGTGGCGACGGCATGATAGTCGTATCTTACACCGACAGTAATTGTTATGATCCAGGTGTGACCTGGACCCAGCAGTTTGTGGGGAACAATGACAGTGACAATGTACTTGAACAGCACGAGAAAGTGATACTGAACATAACTGTGCCTTCCAGGGCAGAACTGTCAACCAACACAACTGCAATTAACCAGGAATTCAGAATTGAAATCAAACCCGAGGTTGGGGCAATTCTTCCCTTCACAAGAGTTACACCTCCGCAGATTGATGCTGTCATGAACCTGAAATAATCTTGAAAACGGGGGGAAATTATCCTCTCTCCTCTCATTTTATTACTTTCAACAACTTGAGGGATCGGATGAGGAATATTTACCTTTTTTCAGGTGTTTAGCATGGAACTGGATAAAAGAGTAACAGGACTTGAAACCGAACTCAAAATCATAAAAGGAGAAGTAAGAGAGTTACTCGTGGATATCAGGGACCAGATGAACAGGACAGATAATCCTTTTTGCAAGATCCAGAACCAGGAAGTGCCTGAGGTCGAGACACCGAAAAAAGAAACGCCAGTAGAGGAAGAAAAAGCTGAAGAAAAGATTCAGGGAGAAAAATCCCCGGTTCATCAGGGGCATCTGGAGAAAACCGAAGCTAATTCGGATGTGGTCAATCCGGATACGATCCAGGCTGTGCGGGAGGCCGTAAAACAGGAAGGAGCGAAGCAAGAAATCATACAGGAATCCACGGATTCCGGGCGGAAAGAGATAAACACCATCACGCTTGTGGAACTGATGTGCTGGGTAGATTATGCTGTCAGGACTGTCGGACATAACAACCTGGATGAGCTCCTGAACCTCTACAACGTTACCGGTCACCTTTCCGATGGGTTAAGGGAAGTTCTCCAGGATATTGCAAATCTTTCCATTGAAGAACCTGCCGAGGAAAGCAAGGTGAGCATGAAGGACAACATAATGGTGCTTTCGCAGTTGAGTGAAATCCTGAATCCGGGAAATTCCGGAGGAAAAAGCCAGCCAATCTGTGGGGAAGCCGGCTGGAAAGGGGAGAAAAAGACAAAAAACAGAACTGACTTTTAACTGAATTCGAGAGAAAACAGGGAAAGTCAGACCATGAAATCATTTGGGGAGAAAGCTATTGAGTGGGGATTCGATAGGTGCTGCGATTCTAACGACAGCTTCCGTAATCTGTGCATTTGCATTTATTTCAGCCGTATACCCTTCCGTCATTACTGCAGGGGATCCCATCATGAACCGCGCAGACGCAATGGGGGACCAGATCCTGACAGACACGGCGATCCTTCACGAAACAGTCAGCTCCGATGAAAGGGAGGTCTGCGTCTGGGTCAAGAACGTAGGCTGCAGCCAGATATCCTCAGGTCTGATTGATGAATCAGACCTTTTTTTCGGCCGTGCCGGGAACTTTGAGCGGATAGCGTATGATGAAAGTGCAGGTTCGACACCTAGCTGGAGCTATTCCATAGAACAGGGAGGGGACAGCAACTGGGACACCGGAGAGACGCTTAAAATCACAATTAAACTGCCAGAATCTTATGCATTTGTAAACAGAGAAAAATATTATATCAAGTTCAATGCGTACAACGGGGTCTCGGAAGAGACCTATTTCACGGTGGCATAATGGGGTGGAATAATGGGGTTCGGATCGATCATTGCAGCAATGATCTCGGTTTCAGTCATCCTTCTTGCAACCTACGTCTGCTCTAAAGGAGGGTTTTACATGGCAGACGTGCTATCGGATTCTTTTTCGGAGATGCAGGAAAACAAAAACGAGATGCTCAAAACGGAAATAGAGGTCACGGGGGTCACAACGGACGGCGTCGATGTCCTCCTTTCCCTCCGTAACACCGGGACCGTGAAAATAGGGGATTTCGAATATATGGATGTGATCGTCCTTTATTGCAACTCATCCAACACAACAAAAACTGTCTGGGTCCCGTACCAGGAAGAAAACACCACTCTTGCCGGGAATCACTGGAAGGTGCACAGCATCTCCCCCGACCTTGTCAACCCCGGGATCTTTGACGCCGGGGAGAGGATGGAAATGCAGATCAGGCTGAGTGCCTCAGACCCCATAGGGAACCACAGTGAAAACTGGATACAGGTAACAACCCCGAATGGGGCGGGAGATTCGGTATATTTTGAAAGGTAGAAAGACAGGTCATGAGGATTGCTTTAGAAAGAGGGAATTGAAGGCTGAAAGGCAATCCATGGAAATGGTGTAGACAGGAGCATTGAAGCCTGAAAAATAAAGAACTGAAGGGGGAGAGCAGATGGGTGACAGGACTCAGGGGGATGAAATTCAGGGGAATAGGCCATTATTTGGCGCCGAAGAATACCTTGAAGAAATCCTTGACGAAATTGCAGGGGAGGAAAAGGTCCCCCTTGAGGTCATATCTTTTGGACACCTGGAGATCGACAGGAAGATGGAAGGAGGCGTACCTGTCGGTTCCCTGAGTCTACTCGAAGGAGGAAACAATAGTGGGAAATCCATTCTCCTGCAGCAGATCATGCGGGGAGCCCTGGACCAGGGAAAAACCGTGCTCACCCTTACAACTGAAAAGACAGCAAAGGATATGCTGAGGCAGATGGAAAAGCTGGCCATTGATGTCTATGACTATTTCATAATAGGAAGGTCCAGAATACTCGAAATGGATACTAACTACGTTGAAGCAAATCCTCAAATTAGTGAAAAGCTGCTCCTAACGCTCCTCGAATGCATCAAAAAAAGTGATGAAGACCTTGTCCTTATCGATTCCCTGACAGCTTTTGTCGTGAATTCCCCGGAAAATGCCATATTAAACTTTTTTACCGAATGTGTAAAGCTATGCGATAGGGGAAAAACCGTCCTCATAAGCGTCCACGGCTATTCGTTCTCAGAAGCACTTCTCTCCCGGATACGGTCAATCTGCGACGCTTACATGGAACTCAGGATAGAACATGTAGGAGACCAGTGGATAAAGACCATGGAAATCCAGAAGCTTCGGGGAGCAAAGAAGGAAATCGGCAATATGCTGAGCTTTGATGTGGAAAGTGAATACGGGCTGAAAATCATCCCGGTTTCGAAAGTTAAAGCATGAAATGGAAATCAGATAACCCCCGGAAAACTGAGAGAGAAGAAAGACCAGCTAAGCAAAAAAGAACATTAAAAAAGAACATGAAAAAAGAACATTAAAAAAGAACATTAAAAAAGAACATTAAAAAAGAACATTAAAAAAGAAC
>DUKH01000218.1:0-27810 GCA_013329415.1 Methanosarcinaceae archaeon
TCTTACATTTCACAAACTCTTATTTTCTCATTTCTAAAAGTGTAAAGTGTCCACTCTCATCTCTCTGGCACTTGGATTGACGGCTTTATTTTCTTGTAGGAAGGCTGTCGCCTGCTTATCAATTCTTTTCTATTTGCCGGTTTTCTATTGTCTTTGTAGCTGGAATGTCAATTCCCAATATCTTTTTTGCCGTTTCTGATTGCAGCATTGCGCCTGAAATTAAAATAACCCATCCGAAAGGAAACAGGGCCAATAAGAGGCAATATGCTGAAATCGCAAATATAACCGACTTTCCCGCGAACCCTCTTGTGCTCACCTTAGCCACCCCCATGTGCTTTTGAAAGGCTTTATGCTTTAGAAGGCTTTATACAGTATATGTACAGGATGTTATATTAAGATGTTCTTTAGCTTATATTATAAGCAGCTCACACCTAACAGCTTACACCAGATATGCCGATAAAACCATAGGCAGCTTTTAACAAGGTTGCTTCTTCAAGAGCTGTTTTTCGAGATAGGCTTCAAGATGCCTTCTGACCTTTTGGATTTCGTCGGTTTTTGGAAGAGAAGACATGATTATTTCCAGGTAGCTTTTTTCTTTAAAGAGGACAAAAGTTTTGGGAAAATTGATGTCAAAGACCCAGCTCAGGCGAAGGAGTTTTACGTCGTTACGGTTGCGGACATCCCTTATTTTTGCCATCCTGTTGTTCATTAGGTCTTCTATTACGGCTTCCGAGCATTCCGGGGTGTCGGGCAAATAAAGTTCAAGGGCCGGATTCTGGAATTCTTCTCCTTCTTCATAGTCCTCGCATATGATCCGGAGGATGTCAAGTTTGTCAGCATCCCTGATCAACTTTGAGTAAAAGAGCAGTTCCGGGAAGTTTGAGGCGGCTTCAGGGATCTCCATAAGGTTGTGGTATTCCACGGCTTTTAGAATGATGTCACTTTCCTCGGGGGACAGGTGGGAAAGTATCCCGGATTTTTTTAGGATTTTCACTCCCAGGACGGCATGGTTTTCGGATTCGGAATCTTTGAAAGTTTTGTATTTCAGAAACTGTTCAAAGCGCCCAGGTCATGGAAAAGAGCTACAGTTTCGGCAAGAAGGGATTCCTTTTCCCCAAGTTTTTCAGCTTTTGCGAGCAAAAGGATATTTTCGCAGACTTTTTTTGTATGTTTAGCTTTGAGATCTATGTTTTCCCGGACAAAAGGATCAGATGAATAGAAATCTAATATATAGTCTGAGAACCATTTTCGGAAAAAAGCCAGGTCTTCTTTTTGCATGCTTTTGGATAAGAAATTACATTGTATATATTTTGTGCGGATCTCCCCAAAAATTATTTTACTGGATAATTTCGGGGCTTTGTTTTCGCTGGGATTATTTATTTCCCGGATTAAGGCGCTCTAGATCGAAAAATTCAAGGTCGGAAGATAATGACAGTGGATTTTCCTTGATGGGGGGATCTGCCCTTAAGATATTTTTTCTGCTCTCAAGTTTATTTCTGCTCAAGGTTCTTGTTTGCTCGAGCTTTTTTGCGATTTAAACACTTTTAAAAATCTGCATACTTTGATATTGTTTAATCCGTAATATAGGAAAAAAACTTGAATGATAAGTAATGAATAATTGGACACTTAATAGAGATATTAAGGATGCTAGTTTAGATTACAAATATTAAGGATGCTAGTTTAGATTACAGATATTAAGGATGTTTGTGTATAATTACAGATATAAGGACAATAGTGTATAATTACAGATAAAAAATGTATTTGTTGGATTGTATAAAGTGCTGGATAGTCATATCAATCTGAATCCTATGCTAAGTGTCTAACTTATTCAAAGGGAACTCATCGGGAAAAGCCGGGGTATTTAATGAGCTCAGTTAAAAAAGTTCGGTCGGTTATTAATTCATTAGTTATCTTGGGTACTTGTTTGCTTTTCATTTCAGCGGGAGCTTTCTTCCCTACTGCTGAAGCCATTACGTTTAAAGGGCTGATTGCAAGTGCAGGGGGACCTGAAAATACTTCTCCCCTCGAGGAAGTAATTGCCCAGAACCCTTCTTCTGTGGAAGGGTTAATTGACAAAGGTAATGCACTTTATTCTTTTGGGGAATACGAGCTTTCGATAGAGTGCTATGATAAAGCTCTTGAACTCGACCCTGATTCCTCTGTTGCCTGGTATGGTAAAGCCTGTGCCCTTGACGAACTCGGGAGGTATGAAGAAGCAATCGAAAGTTATAACAGGGCTTTTGAAACCTCTCCTGACTCCTTTGAAAGCTGGTATGAAAGGGGTGACGAGTTTTACGGGATTAAAAGCTATGCTGAGGCCGCCGATTGTTACGAGAACGCTCTGGCTTTTGACTCTTACCGTGCCAGGATCCTTTATCGTGAAGGCCTGGCATTTGAGAAAATGGGTCTGGACCAGCATGCCTTTGTTTCTTATGATAAATCGATTGAGTACAATTCTAACTGTTCCAGGGCTCTTTACATGCAGGGGATGGCTTATGCAGGTTTTGAAAGGTATGAAGAGGCAACTGGATGTTTTAATGAGGCTCTGAATATTACCCCTGATAATTCCGAACTCTGGTACCAGAAGGGGGTAGTTTTTGACAGTCTTGAGGATTACGAGGCTGCCGTGGAATGTTATGATGTGGCTCTTTCTCTTGATCCTGTCTCGGTTGAAACCTGGTACAACAGGGGGATGGATTTTGACAGGATAGGTATGGAACTTGAAAACCTGGGTAAGGACTTTGAAAACCAGGGAGAGCCACAGGAAGCTTCAAAGTATGATCAGGAAGCTAGAGCACGTTATCAGGAAGCTTTAACCTGTTACAACTCTGTCCTCGTTTCTGACCCCGATAATCTCGATGCTCTTCAGAGAAAAGGCGCGGATCTGGAAAAGCTTGAAAGATACTCCGAAGCTATCCAGTGCTACGATAAAATCCTTACATACGACCCTGACAACTCCGATGCCTGGTATGGCAAGGGTGCCGCACTTTATGCAATGGGACAGTACGATGCCGCAATAGCATGTTATGAAATGGCCCTTAACCCGGATACTGGAGTTGAGGTTGAAGAGGCTGGAGACACGCTTCTTCAGAAACTGAAAGCTTACGATTCTTCCATGGTATGTTATCCGGCTGCTCCGGACTTTGATTCGGAAGCTGTCAGGATCCTTTATGATAAGGGTCTGGCTTTCGACAAACTTGAGAATTACGAAGCTGCGATAGATTGCTACAACCAGGTTCTAGAAGAGGAATCAGGTCATCCCGTGGTCTGGTACCGGAAAGCCCGGAACCTTGACAGTCTTGGCAGGTACGGGGAGGCTGTGGAATGTTACGGTAAAGCCCTGAAAATGGATCCTGAATGTCCCAGAGCCTGGTACGAAAGAGGTTTCGATTACTCAAGGCTCGGGAAGCATAAGGATGCCGTGAAATCCTATGATAAGGCTCTTGCCCAGGATGAAAATTATACCCTTGTCTGGTACAGCAAAGCCTCTGCCCTGACCCAACTGGGAGAACATGGAGAGGCACTCGAATGTTATGACAGAGTTCTTGCTTTTGCCCCGGACAGCGTCGAGATATGGTATGACAAAGGCCTGGCATTTGACCAGCTTGGCAGGTACGGGGAAGCCTTAGAATGCTACAATGAAGCTCTCAGGATCAACCCCGCATATGCCCCTGCCCGTTTCAAGCTAAATGAGGACCTTGAATTGCTTTCGAATGTCGAGACCTTCGGACCGGCTTCAGGGAACACTACAGATGCAAGCACCCTTGACGGGCTTCTTGCAAGCGGATTCTGGTCCTATCTCCTGGGTTACCAGAACCTGGATTCGGGGGAGTATTCTCAGAACTTTGACCCCAGTAGTGTCGAGTTTCTGGATTCAGGTTTTGGCTATGATGCATCCTGGTATGGGAAAGCTTCAGCCAGCAGGAAACTGGAGATGTACGAGGATGCCCTTACCTGTTATGACATGGCTTTGATGATCAACCCCGAACATGTTGATGCCTGGTACGAGCAAGCCATGGTCCTGGGAAAGCTAGGGAGGTATGAGAATGCTTTTGAAGCCTACAAAAAAGCCGCCACCCTGGACCCGCAGTCCGGGAAGGCCTGGTACGGTATGGCTTCGGCTGTCAACAGGCTTGGGAGATACGATGAGGCACTAACGTACTACGACAGGGTACTCGTGCTCGAACCCGGGAATGCCGGAGCCTTAGCCGAGAAAGCTTCGGTCCTTGTCGGCCTTGGGAGATACGAAGAAGCCGTTCCGTGTTACAACACGCTCCTGAAACTTGAGCCTGATAACCTTGAGGCCATTAGCGGCAGGGCTTCAGTTCTGGTAAAGCTCGGCAGGCATGAGGAAGCAGTATCCGATTATGACCGGATCCTGAAGCTTGAGCCTGTAAATATTCAGGCAGAAATTGGGAAAGCTTCGGTTCTTGAAGAAATTGGGAGGTACGAAGAGGCTGTTGCAAGCTATGACCGAGTCCTTGAACTTCAGCCCGGTAGTACGGACGTGCTATTCAGAAAAGCTGCTGCACTGGAAATGCTCGGAAACTTCGAGGCAGCAATTGGCTGTTATGACAGAGTCCTTGAGCTGAACTCCGTGAGCATCGAGGCATACAACAGAAAAGGTTTTGCCCTTCATCGGATGGAAAGGTACCAGGAAGCTATCGCCTGCTATAATAAGGCCCTGGAGTACGCCCCCAATAACGCCGCAGCCTGGTATTTCAAAGGGCTTGCCCAGTATTCGGCAAGCAGCCATACCGCAGCCCTGGCAAGTTTCGATAAAACGGTCCAGTTAAAGCCTGACTGCATCACGGCCTGGTACAACAAGGGTTACATCTACAACTTGCTGGGAAATGTTGAAGAAGCCATCATTAACTATGACAGGGCTCTTGCAATCAACCCGAACTCACCTTCAGCCCTTTATAATAAGCGTTTTGCCCTCTACCGCATAAAGAGATACACCGAAGCTTCGGAGTGCAAGACCAAACTCGATGCTCTTGACCCGGGCTTTGTGGGAGCCCTGCAGGACAGGGGAACAAAGTTTTTCTTCCCTGATACCTACAGTGGGACCCTGGACTACACCCTGCCAACAAGGTGGTATGTGGATTCGGGAAACGTCATGGAGAGTGTGAGCAATGAGTCTGCAGGTTCCCAGCCTGCCGACCCTGCCCCCACCTGATGATCTCTGAATGAGCCGATATGCCGGGCCTATACCCGAGTAGATAACTGAGATAATTGAGCCATATACGATCAAACCTGAGTAAAACTGATGTGGCAGCAAAAGAGTTCATAGTTACTGGTCAGTTGACTTTTCCGGTCCCCTGTTTTAATGATTCTGACTTTTTATGTACCTAATTATTTACAATGTCAGACTCCTTTCTGCTTCTGACTTTTTTATTTGTTTGACTTTTTTTGTGTATTCGGTTTGAATTATACGCTTTCCTTACTAAAAGGTCAATGGAAAAAGACTCTTTTGCACATAAACTGCGCAAACTATTTGAGGATCGGGCAATAAGAATTTATGTAGTCGGGATTTATCTCTTGATATCTCAATTTACATGGTTCAGTACATTACATTTGATGAACTTGATTAATCTGATACTGACATGCTGTCGAAAACTATTCAGGATACTGCATTATGATGCCGTTCCCGAATGCATTATGATGCCGATACTGATTGCATTATGATCCAGATCCCAAATGAGTTGTGAGCCCAATGCTGAATCACAGCAAGGGATATGTTCCGGTATATGCTGGAAGATTTTCACAAGGAACTCATTATAAAAAATAGGGGTATTTAATGAGCCCAATTAAAAAAGTTAATTCGATTGTTAATTTATTTGTTCTCCTGGTTTTCACTTTATTCATCGTCTCTTCCGCAGGTCCTTTACCTGTTGAAGGAGCTGTTTCAACCCAGGGATTGGTTGCAGAAGACGCCCGTGGGGCCGGAGATTTCCCCTCCCTTGAAGAAGTACTTGCGCAGAACCCGACTTCCGTTGAAGGCCTGATTGCTAAAGGCAATGCTCTGTATTCTCTGGGAGAATACGAAATTTCCGTTGACTTCTATAAGAAAGCACTTTCTTTAGATCCTGATTCTTCGGCAGCGTGGTATGCCATGGGGCTTTCCCTGGAAGAGTCCGGGTTGTATGAGGATTCACTTGATTGTTACGATAAAGCCCTTGAAACTTCCCCTGATTCTTCTTAGGACTGGTATAAGATGGGAAAGGAACTTTTCGGCGTTATGAATTACCAGGAGTCCATAAATTGTTACGAGAAAGGTCTCGCTACAGACTCTTTTCTTGCTGGAATCTGGTTCCGAAAAGGCCTGACATTTGAAAAGCTGGGAGATAACGAGCAAGCCCTACTCTCTTATGAAAAGTCCCTTGAGTACGGTTACAGCTCTTCCAGGGCCCTATATATGCAGGGACTGGCTTACGCCGGACTCGACAGACATGAAAAAGCAATGAGCTGTTTCGACAGGGCCCTGAAGATTACCCCGGATGACCCCGAACTCTGGTACCAGAAGGGAATGCTTTTTGACAAACTTGGTAACTACGAGGCTGCTGTGGGATGCTATGAGCAGGGCCTTTCCCTCAATCCCGACTCGGCTGAAGCCTGGTACCATAAAGGTCTGGGGCTTGAAAAGCTGGGTAGGGAACTTGACAGTGCAGAGACACATCAGGAAGCTTTAAGCTATTATCAGGAAGCCTTAAAGTGCTATGAATCTGTCCTTAGCTCTGAGCCCGATTCTATCGAGGCCCTGCAGGGAAAAGGTTTCTGCCTCGAACAGCTTGGCAGACCTTCCGAAGCGATCCAGTGCTATGACGAAATCATTTCTTACGAGCCTTACAACTACGAAGCCTGGCACAGCAAAGGTTCCCTGCTTGACGCGATGGGGCAGTATGATGAAGCTGTAGCCTGCTACTCCATGGCTCAAATGGCCCTTGACCCGGATTCCGGAGTTCATACGGAAGAAGTCAAGACGGCTCTGCTTGAAAAAATGAACGCTTACGATGCTTCACTTGCAAGTTATCCCGACGCCCCGAAGTTCAGGTCCGAACCTGTTAAGATCCTGTACGACAAGGGCCTGGCTCTGGATAAACTTGGAAACTACGAGAGTGCCGTGGAATGTTACGAGCAGGTCCTGGAAAAGGAACCCGGACACGCTGTGGTCTGGTACAGGAAAGCCCTGGACCTTGACAGGCTTGGCAGGTACGAAGAGGCAGTCGTAGCTTACGAAAAAGCCTTAAAGCTGGATCCCGGCTATGCCAAGGTATGGTATCGGAAGGGCTTCGATTCCGCAAGGCTTGGAGAGCATAGGCAAGCCCTGAAAAGCTACGACAAAGCCCTGGAGCTAGACGAAAACTATTACCTTGCCTGGTATGGCAAAGCGTCTTCCCTTGTCCGGCTTGAGGAATACGATGCTTCTATCGAGTGTTATAACCGTCTCCTGGCCTTTGCCCCGGAAAGTACTGAAATCCGGTATAACAAAGGCCTGGCCCTGGACCAGCTTGGCAAACACGAGGAAGCTGAAGACTGTTACAACCAGACTCTCCAGCTCGACCCGGAATATGCCCCTGCCCGTTTCAAGGTTAAAGAGGGTGCGGAGCTTTCAGGACCCGAAGTTTCCCGTCCCACGAAAGAAGAAAGCAGAGATGTCAACCTTGAAGGAGCCCTCGCCGGAGGATTCTGGGCATATCTCCTGAGCTCAGAGAAACCGGATTCAGGGGAGTATGGAACGGAGTATAACCCCAAAAATATCGAGCTCTTGGACCCCCTCTTCAGTTTCGACTCTGTCTGGTACGGCAAAGCTTCCGTCTGCAGAGAACTGGGGCAGTATGAAGATGCCCTGAGTTCTTATGAGCTAGTTCTTATGATCAACCCGGAGCGCACCGAGGCCTGGTATGAAGAGGGTTCGGTCCTTGACCTGCTTGGCAGGAACGAGGAAGCCATGGAATGTTATAAAAGAGCCGTAGATCTGGACCCTCAATCCGACGTTGCCTGGTACGGGATGGCATCGACTGTTAACAGCCTGGGAAGGTCCGAGGAGGCAATAACTTACTTTGACCGGGTGCTTGAAATTGATCCCCACAATGCCATGGCCCTCCAGGAGAAAGGTCGGGTCCTTGCCAGCCTTGGAAAGTATGAGGAAGCAGTTTCCTGTTACGATACACTTCTTGAGTCTGAGCCGAATAATGCTGGGGCTCTGGAAGGCAGGGCTTCAGTACTCGTGAAGCTGGAAAGGTCTGAAGAAGCACTGGATGATTACGATAAAATCCTGGAGTTTGAACCTGCTAATTCCGGAGCCCTGGCCGAGAAAGCTTCGGCTTTCGAAGGGCTTGGAAGGTATGAGGAAGCCGTTGAATGCTATGGGAAGATCCTTGATGCCTCCCCGGGTAACAGGGAGGTAATTTACAGGCAGGCTAAGGCCCTGGAAGAACTCGGGGATTTCGAGACAGCAATCGGCTCTTATGACAGGATCCTCGAACTTGGCCCGGCAAATGCCGATGCTCACAACAGCAAGGGCTTTGCCTTCTACAAGCTCGAGAGGTATCAGGAAGCCATCGATTGTTATGACAAAACCCTGGAATATGATCCCGGCAACGCTGCTGCCTGGTATTACAAAGGATGCGCTTACTATGCAAGAAGCAGCCATACAGCTGCCCTGAGATCCTTCGATAAAGCAGCTCAGTTAAAGCCCGACTGCATCACGGCCTGGTACAATAAAGGTTACATTTACAACGTGCAGGGAGAAGTCGAAGAAGCAATTGAGTCCTACGACAGGGCTCTTGCAATCAACCCGAACTCGGCTCCAGCTCTTTACAACAAGCGCTTTGCCCTTTACCGTATAAAAAAATATGATGAAGCTTCAGCATCTAAGAGCAAGCTGGATAGTCTTGACCCTGGCTTTGTGGGAGCTCTTGAAGACAGGGGAACAAAGCTCTTCCTCCCTGATACTTACAGAGGAGACCTTGACTTTGCCCTGCCGAACAGGTGGTATGGGAGCTCAGCGAACTTCTCGGAATACGTGACCGAAAACATGACCACAAATCCCCTGCCTGCAGACTATGTCCCCGAACCGGATGAATACGACAATTTCTACATCCCGGAAGCAGGCGAGGAACCGGATGAAGTGATTGACGAAGAACCGGATGAAGTGACTGGTGAAAATGACAGTTTCTACATCCCGGAAGCTGGTGAAGTGATTGACGAAGAACCGGATGAAGTGACTGATGAAGAACAGGATAACGAGTCGGATAAAGATCCCGATGAATCTAACCGGACAGGTTACTACATCCCCGAAGCCGGGGAATAAACCTGGGAGTAAAGGATAATAGTCTCGAGGAACCAGGATGAATAATTGACAAAGTAAAAATGATTTTGTCAGTGTCAGGCCTTTTCCGAATTCAACTCCCTGTGTGTACTCTGTAATTTAGTGCATACCGGGGGTAAATTTCCAGGTTCCTGGGCTGATTTTTTTGGCTGACCCGGAGATCCTTGTCCGGACCGGGGAAATCCTTTGTGATGCCAGGAAGTTAAAGTTTTACATAAGTATGTTCGTAAATAGGAATTCGTTTCAAATTGATCAACCTGTATGATCAATCATCGAAACAATACCAAAACAAATAAAAATCAAACAAATAAGGGTAAAATAAAAATTAATGCAGATAAAATATAACAAAAATATAATAATAAAAAAAAGTGGGTTGTCCGAATGTTTCCTGAAAACTGCGGCTCCTCGTTGATTTCGGTATCCCTCCGAAACTGCCTCTAATTCCGTGAGTTGCCGAATATGGCTTGAAGCTGCTATTTCCTTGTTTACTTCTGACACCCGCTTGAAACCAATTTGCAGATTACAAGAGGGTGGTGCGAATGTTTACCAGAGAACCCCTGCGGGTTTCCTTGTTTGTTTCGACACCGGTGCTGAGCGACGAGAATGTTGGCTAGATTCCCTTTCGGGTTTCCTTGTTATGTTTCTGACACCCATGCCCTTATCTCGGGTTTCAGACATCAATGTCTGCCCCAAGGATTCTCGTTTCTACAGATCTTTTATCAGTGCTCGGCTTCCGAACGGCAGTCCCGAGCAAAACGATCCAGCCCACAGGGAACAGAACAAGCAACAGGCTGTAAAATGCAACAGCTGTTACTATCGATTTCCCTGCAAGCCCTTTCAGAGTATCCATTGGTACTCCACCCCTGGCGTGGTTGTTTTCTCTTTGCTTGCGTCGTTCCGATAGTGGGCAATGTTCCCAGTCTTACCCAATGTCTATGATATTGTGCATGTTACACAATACCATACATTACTATGCACTTACTAACTTATATAGATTTTCCAAAAATAATATTGCAGTTTGTATATTATTAATACGGAATAATTGTACACCCCTCATGCCCCCGTTTTTTATAATCTCCCCATTTTGAATAAATCGAGAAACAGCAGTATAGTTAAGAATTCGGGTCTCCGAAGTTTTATTCTTTTTAGAGTAAGCGGGTCCGTTTTTGGAGATATCCGCACCATTTTCACTCTTGTTCGTCCAATTTTAGTAATGGGTCCCTCTAATTCCTCAAATTTTCGATCTGTTTTCTTCTTGAGTTTCCCTCTCTACCAGAAAAAATTCTTTTTTCCTGAAAGCTTTAAACCCCATGTCGTCCTTACTCGTTAGTATCTATGAAAGACCGTTCTACTGACACCGAAAGTTTTCTTGAAACCGGTTCTGCTAGCGGGCCCGGAAACAAGAGCAAAAGTAAGGTTATTGCTTCCGGAGAGACCTGTGGTGATTCCGGTTCCATCTCAGGTCCCCGAAACATAGGGGCTCCTGTTGACGTCATCATTGTCCGGTATGGAGAACTTGCTCTAAAAAGCACTGGGGTCCGGAACTGGTATGAGAAAGTCCTTGTGAAGAACATAGCAGCGATGCTGGCTTCCAGGGACATTGAGTTTACTCAGATCAGGCGGGAATGGGGCAGGATCTTCATTGAAACTGCCGATCACCGTGCAGCAAAGGCAGCGGCAGATGTTTTTGGGGTTGTCTCGGCTTCCCCTGCAGTGACCGCAGAGCCTGACCTTGAAAGTGCCGCCGGGGTCTGTGCTGCCCTTGGGTCGGGGCTTATTCTGGAAGGGGAGTCCTTTGCCATCCGGGCCAGGCGAAGTGGGAATCATCCTTTCTCCTCAGCAGATGTTGGAAAAAAATGCGGTGACGCTGTCTGGGAAGCTCTGGAAATGGAAGGAAAGACTTCCAGGGTGGACCTGACCTCTCCGAACAAGGAGATTTTTGTAGAGGTGCGGCAGAAACTTGCTTATATTTACCTGGAAACGTTCCCTGGCGTAGGTGGCCTTCCCCTTGGGACCCAGGGAAGCATGGTGGTGCTCATGTCCGGAGGTATCGATTCCCCTGTTGCGGCATGGCTTCTGATGAAACGCGGGGTCATGATCATCCCCGTCTACTGCAACGGTTCCCCCTACGCCGAGGACGCCGCAAGGGAACGTGCCTTTGACTGCATCCGCCAGCTTCAGGCCTGGGCACCGGGACACCAGTTCACGACTTATGAACTTCCTCACGGCCCTAACCTTCGTGCCTTCATTGAGACCTGTGACCGGAAAAATACCTGCCTTCTCTGCAAGCGCATGATGTACCGGGAGGCTTATGAAATAATGAAAAAGGAAGGCTCAAGCGGCGTTATTACCGGTTCTTCCCTGGGACAGGTTGCATCCCAGACAGCTGCCAACATGTACGCTGAAATTTACCAGCTTGCGGTTCCTGTCTACCCCCCCCTGATCGCCTTTGACAAAAGTGAAATAGTGGATATTGCCCGCAGGATAGGGACCTATGAGATCTCCACCAGGCCTGCAGGGGGTTGCACCGCGGTTCCCGAACACCCCGAGGTTAAGGCAGGATATGACCTCATTGTTCTTGAGGAAAAAAAGCTGGATATTGAAGCAATGGTTCAGAAAGCTCTCAGCGCAGCAAAAATTTACAAACTTTGAGAGTTCAGGAAAGTTCCCGTTTTCTCCGGGGCACACGGAAATGCGGGGTTCCTTCCTTTATTTCAATAATAAATATTCCGGGAAAACACGGACCTGAGCCTGTACCATAAACTGGAGTGAGTATTAACAAAATGAATATAAATATAGTTGTTATAATTGTAGATTATATATATTTGTAATATATTCTTTTATAAATATATATAACTGAAATGCTTTATATAATATATATTCCGTGTGAATAATTAGGGCGTTATCTTTTTGGAGATTCTCAACCAACCTCCAGTTCAATCCACAAGTTCAATCCACAGGTTCAATCCACAAGTTCAATCCGCAACCTCGTTTTTTATGAACAGTTAACGCCCGCCTTTTCAGGTATATTTTAGCTTTTCATTTTATACTTTAGCATGTTTAGTTACATGTAGGCCTTCACGCTGTTGACCGTCGGAAAATTTAAAAAATTATTTATTTTCTCATGTTAATGTTAGCTTATGAACAGTTTTTCCCGCCCCGATCCAAAGGCATCCAGAGCAAGGTTTGTATTCCTTTTTTTTACCGTAGGGAGCTTTCTGCTTATGACTGCCGGGTCCCTGTATATTGAAATGAATCCTGAAAATCCCGCTGCGGGTGAGTTCTTGATAAGTACTGCCGGCCCTATTTTCTGGGTCTGCTGCGGGGCGTGGATTTTATTCAACGTCTTTTCTTATGCAAACTCCAAACGCTGATTTTTTTCACAGGAATTATTTCCGGAATCTCCTCCCGAGTTTTTGTATCTGGAGAGATAAGCTGAAAAACAGGAATTATTTTTGAGATCATCATACATTTCGACCCCCCACTAAAAAAAGCTACTTAATTTTTTTATTCATACATTTCGGTGTTCATTTTGCCCTATCTTCTTAATTAATTATTCAACCTTCCATGAGATATCACTGAAAAATATGTTAACTTCATGATTTTTTTATGAATTTCGCCAGGAGTTTTTGGAGAATTGTGGAATTCAGCCAAAATCATCGATTTTTTTGGGCTTGTGTCTACAACAGATTTAATAAATATTATTAGTTGCTGCAAAAATCACCTCATTTTTGAAAGGGGGATCGAAATATAAAGTCTAAAATTGTATTAAATATTGAAAAAATTTGATGAAAAAATAAAAATATTAGTTAATTGCTGAGTGACTATGAATTGAACTTTAGTTTTAGAAAAGGTACATGATGAACGTTTTTTACAAAGCCTCTAGTTCCTTTATTCTTTAGAGACTAATTTTAAGTATCAGGATTTCCTACCGAATCGCCTGCGCTGTTCAGCGCAAGCAAAATCAGCCTAATGAGATTGATATTGAGGATTCGAATTTAAGCAATCATTACACAACCCAGAGAAAAAACAAACACATTCAACATAATTAAAGCAAACAGACCTCTGGATGTTTGCGCTTTAGATTCTTGGAAAAGAAGATTACTTACATTGTTTTGTCCAAAATGAAGAGTTGCCTTCGCTTTTTAATATATATAGTTTTAGACAACATTTTTCAGAAACATTGTTTCCAAAATTATTTATTTTTACAAATAGTATTTTGCAATTAGTTATATAACTTTGAGAACAAGATAAGTAAGCAGATATATTTTTAACCGAAATTTGCAGAATAAATGGGGGATTTATTGCCTGCGAATTCGAAATTATGTCCAAACTTATCTTCCAAAATATAAAATTTTTTCAGTGTTTAATAGAGCTAGAAGTTAAGTCCCTGGCGTAGGGGAAGGGACACGAATCTAACTTAGACACCTAACGGGGATTGTGGGGAGACTCTCACCTCTTTTAAAGAGAGATCGCCATATGGACAGTTGCACAACTCTCAAAGCAGTACGTAGTCACATGGTCATCTTAGGTTTACCTATAAAAAAGATGATTAGAAGAACTCAAGAGATGTGAACAGCAGGTTGCAGGCACCAAATAGTGAACAATATTGTCAATGGACCTGTCGAGAAGATTCAGAAGCAACGATGAACCCAAAACAAGGAGCCGATAATCAAAATAATGTCTGCCAGATGGAACCTTGAGACATTAGAGGAAAAAATTGTAAGTTTGAGAAAGAGATGACCAAGAATGAACATTGCAAACATCATATGTTGGGTTGAGTTAAATGGCTTTGAACATCCACAAAAAATAACTGTGGTGATCTCTAATGTTGACCATTAAAGAACATGATTTCACGATCCATAGGTTTCACCAACTCTGTGAGGCAATATCCAGTACCTACCCCACGGTAACAATAACCGAATACCTGAATAACAAGCATCCGGAACGTTTCATATTGATGCGCCACGATGTTGACAGAATGCCGGGACACTCTCTCACGACTGCAAAGATTGAACAAGAACTCGGCATAAGAGCAACATACTATTTCAGGTCAATCAAAAGCGTGTTCAAACCCAACATCATACGCAAGATCAGAGACATGGGTCATGAAATCGGCTATCACTACGAGACCTTAAGTGAGACAGACGGAGATCCCAAAGAAGCCATCGACCTGTTCCGATCCCGTCTGGGCGATTTCAGAAAGATTTGTGAGGTAAGAACGGTCTCCATGCACGGAAGACCCCTATCAAAATACAATAACCTTGACCTCTGGAATACCCATGATTTCAGGGACTTCGAAATAATCGGGGAAGCCTACCTCTCCGCAGGAGATGATCTCAACTACTTATCCGATACCGGAAGAACGTGGAGCTTTAGAAACAATATAAGGGATTATATTCCCGGCAAAAATGAACAGGTCTTTGCAAATACAACAGAGGATCTTATAGAGTTGATAAAGAAGGGAGAATATAATAATTTTTATATTTTAACCCATCCAGAGAGATGGTCTTCAAGTATTGCTGGATGGGGCTTATATTATTCAGCGGATCTGGCAGTCAATATCGGAAAGAAGATTTTGATGAAACGTAACAGTGAGAGCCAGCGTATGAGGGGGATAAGAAATAATACGTTGTCGGCTACAGTCGACATTGAAGACTGGCACTATATCCCATCGGTTTCCGGTTATGCCTTTACGAGTTACAAAAATGTAAATGAATTTTTTGAAAATTCCATATCTTGAAGACTCACTTCACACCTGCTCAATGAAAAATCTCCAGATTTCCCAGTAGCTGAAAAGATGACAACTAAAAACTTGACTGTCCCTACTCATTCAGGCATGAACAAAAAAATATCTGGATAAGAGAATCGATCTAGTAAATAACCGGGCAAATTTATGAAATTCAAAGAGTTAACGTGATTAGTGGACAAATGTAGAAAATTAATAATGGGGATTGAGTTATGCAAATTCTGGTTGATATTGGTCATCCTGCGCATGTGCATTTTTTTAAAAATTTTATTTGGGAGATGCAAAAACGTGATCATAAAGTGGTTATAAACACGGTTGATAAGGAGGTTTCCTTAGACCTTTTGAATAAATATAATTTTAAATATGAAGTTTATGGAAAAAGCGCCAATGGCCTATTTGGGTATGCAAAGCTTCTAAGCAAGGGGGATTTGAAAACTTACAAAACACAAAAAAAGTACGATGTAGATATTATTGTTGGTATTGGGAATATATTTGGCGCACACGTCTCAAAAATCACAAAAGCAAAATCAATTAGTTTTACGGATACAGAACATGCAAAACTTATCAATTATGCATCTTTTCCCTTTGTATCGTGTATTTGCACTCCCGAATGTTATACAAAAGATCTGGGCAAAAAACATGTTCTATACAATGGTTACCATGAACTTGCATACTTGCATCCGGGTTATTTCACCCCAAACCCGGAGGTTCTCACAGAACTTGGACTAACTGAAGATGACACTTTAATAATTTTGAGATTTGTATCCTGGGGTGCAAGCCATGATATTGGTCAGCATGGAATACAGAACAAGATGGAATTCGTAAAAGAGCTCGAAAAATATGGGCGTGTATTGATCACTTCAGAGGCAAAACTTGATCCTGAGTTAGAAAAATATAAAATGAAAATTTCTCCGGAAAAATTGCATGACCTGTTGTATTATGCCACATTGTACATAGGGGAAGGGGCAACGACAGCTTCTGAATGTGCTATCCTGGGCACTCATGCGATTTATGTTAATACTCTGAGGTTGGGGTACATGGATGAGGAAGAGGAAAAATATGGCCTGGTTTATAATTGCACTGATCCAGAATCAATGGAAAGAGAGGCATTTAATAAGGCAATCGAACTATTGAAAGATCCTAATTTGAGGCAAGAAGGAAAAACTAAACGGGAGAAGTTGCTGGCAGATAAGATCGATGTTACAAAGTTTATGGTTGATCTCGTGTTTGATCTCGTAGGACAACATAATTAAGAATTGAAGTATTTTTATCATGAGTGGGGGGAATGCCATGAAAGAACTAATTACAAAAATCGAAGATAGAACGGCAAATATCGGTGTGATCGGCCTCGGTTATGTAGGTCTTCCACTTGCAGTCTCGTTTTCTGAAAAGTTCAATGTAGTAGGGTATGAAGTAAATGACTTATTGGTAAACCATTTACTGAAGGGAACCTCCCACATACAGGATGTATCTGATGAAGTTTTAAACGTTCATTTGAATAAGTCATTTTATCCAACAAATAAATGTGAAGATCTCAAAAAATGTGATTTTATAATAATATGTGTCCCGACACCTCTAGCAAATGAGAACGAACCTGATTTGAGTTACATAAAGAGTTCATGCAGCACAATTGCTAATGTTCTGAGGAAAGGACAATTTGTAATTTTAGAGAGTACAACTTATCCCGGAACTACCGAAGAAGTTGTTCTTCCAATATTAGAAAATTCCGGACTTAAAGCCATAGTTGATTTTGGTCTTGCTTATTCTCCTGAAAGGATCGACCCTGGAAATAAGGAATATACTGTTACCAACACTCCAAAAGTAGTTGGGGGTATTAATGAAGAATGTACTAAAATTGCATCTTTGCTTTATGGAGGCATTATCAACAAGGTTGTGAATGTAAAAGATGCTCGAACAGCTGAATCAGTAAAAATTGTAGAGAACATCTTCAGAAATGTCAATATTGCTCTCGTGAATGAATTAGCCTTAATTTTTGAAAAAATGGATGTAGACACATGGGAGGTTGTTGATGCTGCATCGACAAAACCGTATGGGTTTATGCCATTTTACCCGGGCCCCGGGATTGGAGGCCATTGCATTCCCCTGGACCCTTTCTATATGTCATATAAGGCAAAAAAATATGGATTTATACCGAGATTTATTGAAACGTCCGGTGAGATCAATAATTACATGAAAATACACGCTGTGAATTTGGATGAAAGTGGTCTGAAAAGGGTAGGAAAGAGAATATACGGATCAACAGTCACGGTGATGGGAATAGCATATAAGAAAAATATTGCTGACACAAGAGAATCACCTGCTAAAAAAATATTAGAAGAGCTTGTGAATCTTGGTTCCCACGTCAAGGATTATGACCCTTATGCGAAATCGATAAAGACTGATGTCGGAGAGTTCTGTTCTGAAAAGAACATGGAAGATGCATTAAAAGGTGCAGATTGTGTGATATTTGTCGTTGATCATGATCAATTCAATAAAATAAACACCAATGATTTCACCAAACTAATGGAATCTCCGGTGGTAGTGGATTGTAAAAATATTTTTACAAGTATTGCCAATATTGAGTATTTAGGCCTTGGGAAGGGGCACTGACAGTTTTCAAGAGCATATTTATCCCTGCACATCAAAATTGGAGATAAAAATTTATCCCACATACAAAAAAACTACTAAGTTATAATGGAAGCTTACTCTGACAAAAAAGGTCGAGAAAAACAACTGTTGTAGTTTAAATGTTGCACGTGACATATTTTTTATACAACATTTAAACTACAAACACCCCGCTGCAATCAACTGGGAGTGTTCGTGCCACCGCGTAAGATTCCGTAAAAAAGGCAAAAAAGAGGCCTTTATAAAATAGATCTCAAAACTTAATGTCGATGTGTGATTATGAACACCAGAGTTTCCATCGTGCATTGCTCCGATTATTCAGACGTAAAAAATGCGATCAAAGAAGCTCTTAACCTGATCGGCGGCCTTGAGAATCTAATAGTTCCGGGTTCCCGTGTGCTGCTTAAACCCAATGTACTTGCCATTCGACCCCCGGAAGATGCAGTCACCACTCACCCTGCAGTGGTATCGGCGATGTGTGAACTGGTTTCAGAGGCAGGGGGTATTCCGCTTGTAGGAGATGGGGCCGGAGTTACAAGGCCTGATTCAACTGCCACTGCGGAAGCGTTTAGGGTATCGGGTATTGAAGCTGCTGCCTCGAGTTTCGGTGCGGAACTCATCAATTTTGAGACCCTTGGTTTTGTCGAGGTTGATGTACCCGGGGCCAGGCAGTTTTCGCGTCTGTACATATCAAAGGCCGTGCTTGAGGCAGATGTGATAATTTCCCTTCCGAAGCTCAAGACCCATGAGCTCACACTCTATACAGGAGCAGTCAAAAACTTTTTTGGCACTGTCCCCAGGAAAATCCGAAAACAGGCGCATTTCCTGGAAGACCATGAACTTTTCGGGGAGGCGGTTGTAGATATCTACTCTATTATCAAACCTCATCTTGCTGTAATGGATGGTGTGGTCGGAATGGAGGGAGATGGCCCTGCGAGAGGTACTCCTGCATATGCGGGGGTGGTCCTGGCAAGTTATGATTGTGTGGCACTGGATATGGTAGCATCGGAACTCATCGGTTTTGATCCGATGCAGGTCCCGACAAACAGAGCCGCCCTTGCAAGGGGATTCGGTGCCAGGCATCCTGAGCTTTTAGGAATTCCGCTGGAGGAGGTAAAGGTCAGTTTCAAAAAGCCAACCGGTGGAATCACCACCCTAATACCGCCGTTTCTCCGAAAGACTCTCAGGAGGCATTTCACAGTAAAGCCCTTCATCAACACTTCAAAATGCACACTTTGCAAAGCATGTGTTTTGAACTGTTCGGCAAATGCCATTGAGGAAGTGAGAGATGCACTCAGAATCAACGATGAAAAATGTATCCAGTGTTATTGTTGTCGCGAATTGTGTCCTAACGATGCGGTAGAAATCAAAAAATCACTGCTCGTAAAAATTGTAAACAGGGGGTAAAAACCAGTAGAAAGTTTGTCCCAAAATAAATGGTGCTGTCACTTTGATAGACATAATAAAGAAGGGTACAGGAAATATGTATTTATTGGTGGAAGAGTAATTGTAAGTGAGACATGTAATTTTCACCGTAAGATGGGGGGGGCTACCGTGATATCTGACAGGGATAAAATAACTTATAGAGAAGTGGCTGACTATTATCAGAGTAATAAAATCCTGTTTGGGATGAAATATTTCAAAAATTGGGTTTTGGAAAGACTTGCCTCGTGTTTTCCGGTCCCTTCCTGGAGAGCGAAATTTCATAAAATGAGAGGCGTAAATATAGGTAAAAATGTATACATCGGTTATGATGTGATTTTTGATAGGATTCACCCTGAATTAATCACTATAGGAGATTATGCCGAAATTGGGGATCGATGTATACTGTCTGCCCACACAAGAGGCAGTTTAACCACTGGAGATGCTTATCCAAGAAGCATGGCCCCCATAAAAATCGGGGGGGGTGTTGGTGTAAATCCAGGATGTATAATCACTCAAGGGGTTGAAATCGGGGAAAATTCTATAATCGGAATTGGATCAGTGGTTAGTCGTGATATCTCTCCGAATAGTCTTGCTCTGGGATTCCCGGCTCGAGTTGTAAAAAAGCTGGATGTTGAGTCCTGGGGAGGATTTCATGAAAACCATCAGCAAAATGAAGAATCACAAATCCATCAGAATAAATCTAATGAATCTGTTTCTCAAGACACGGACAGTAACTCGCCCTCGCGACCGGATGTTACCGGTAGAATTAAGACCAAGCTTTGACAGTTGTCACCCTTTTTATCCGCGAATGTAGCGGCAGATTATCAATTGATTAACAGTAACTTTAGATTAATATCCCTAACTTTTTCATGAATTTGGTTATTCTCTTTTGATGTAATATTCTCCGGCTTTTGCCAAGCAAACCCAGTTTACAGTTTTTAAAAATATTTTTGGAATTTCATACAATAATTCCAATCCGGATTTACAATAGGAATGAATTATTTAATGACGGAATTCTTCTTATTTTTCCGCTAAATGATTTTATCCACCAGAGTTATTTGGCCACGTTTTGTGCCCGCCGGAAAAAATATAAAGTTTCAAATTATGTGGAACTCGAGATAGAGATCACTTTTCAGATCTATATCTGAACTCGAAACCAAAATGATTCAATGCAAACAATGTTATCATAATTATAAAGCAAATAAAGAAAACAGACACAAAAGATGCTATCAAGTAATGGACTAAATTAACTTCTAAAAAACCCACACCCATATACGAGAACACACTGATTGGTTGATTGTATATCGGATAAAAATAAACCACGCCGCCTTCATCAATATCGTCTAGCAACAGGTGTGAAAGGAACGCAGCCTCGGCAAAAAGGCTCATATATACGGCTTTCCCGAAATTCCGATATACTACATATCCGATAAACGCTCCAAATAGGATTGCAGAAAAACTGAATAATAATGAATGTGTCGGGATCGGGCCGATCCGGCAGTGTTCAAGAGTTCCATTTATGAGAAAGTTATAAACGACTATGCTGTCCGGGAACAGAGAACATAAACCCCCCACAAATAGTAGTAATAGGATCTGTTTGATGCCCCTCGGGGAAAGTTCCTTGCGGAAGAGTTCCCCCGCAGTAACATAGACTGCTACTGCACAGATACAGAACACAAAGAATAGAACATGTGCAGCTGGATAGGGCATAATTAGAATATTTTATTAAAGGTATATAGGGATGTCTGGTCCTCTTTAAAATATTACATTAGAATATCGGATGAGATTTGAAAGCCATCGGAAACCTGGAACAGCATTTATTCCTTCTTGATGCTACATCTTTGAGGTGCATTAGAGAGCTTAAGTTTTGCCCTATCAAGTTCTTTTACGATGACAGGGGAATTAAGAAGGGCTATAATACTCTATGGCTCAATGAATAACGTTTATGGGTCTGATGAGCTTGATTCTCGTAAAGTTTCAAGAAGCTTTTATGATCATAGGAAGCCATACGACTTATTAAGTTTTTAAGTTAAAATTCTGATTTTAGATCCTCAAACTTTTATATGGTAGAATGTGAATGTATCACTACTTATCTTTTAGATTTCAAAGGTCAATCCAATGTTCAATCTAAAATTCAGCAAAACGATGAAAGATGTCCAGTGGTCGTTCATCAGTCTTGCAACAGCCTCTTTTGCACATCTGCTGCTTAGAATAGTACTGGGGAAAGAACTGGGACCCTCAGGACTCGGCTTATACACCCTGGTCTTTACCATCTACATGTTCGGCATGCAGTATGCCGCATTCGGAATTAGTTCAGCTTTGATTAAATACGTTGCTGAATATAATGATGACCTGCCTCAGATCACAGGTTTTGTTTCCTCTGGAATCGTTGGGTCTATTGTAACCGGATCTTTTATGAGTGTGTTGATGTACCTGCTATCAGGATTTATTTCGATTCAGTTCTTCCACAACCCTGAAATGGTTGATCTTCTGAAGATCACGGCATTATGCTTTCCCTTCATAGCTATGCAGAAAGCAGTCCTCGGTACTCTGAATGGTTTACGTAAGATGAAATGGTATGCCATTGTGAACATCGCCCAGCATGGATCAGTGATGGCTGTGTCAATCGCCCTGGTGATGCTTCTGAACATGGGTGTTAAAGGTGCTGTAATCGGTTTGGTTGCACCGACAATTGTGGTAGGACCATTATCATTGATCCTTATCAGAGAGTACTTTGCTTCTGAACAGGCGGTCCTGCGCACAGTCTTAAAAAAGGTCTTATGGTTCGGCTTCTACATCGTCCTCGCAGATTCCATAGGGATGCTCAATGTACAGATTGACAGCCTTATGGTAGGTCATTTCATGAATGAAATTGAGGTTGGGTACTATGCGGTTGCGATACTTTTTGTAGAAGGATTAAGGTTAATTCCCGACTCTGTTCAAAAAATAATAACACCTGCTATAGCAAATTACCATGGGAAAAATGATTATAGAAATATAAACAAACTAATAAAAATTAGTGTACTAAGAGTTTTCGTGATCACCTTATTTGCTTCGCTTTCAATATTACTACTTGGCCAATTTTTGATAGAGGTGTTATTTAGAGAAGATTTTCTATCGGCATACGAACCTCTATTAATTCTATTAGTTGGTAGCTTGATATATGGTCCCATTTCTTCTATTAATGGCACCCTGCCAGGTATAGGAAAAGTGAATGTCATGTTTAAAATATCGTTAATATGTGCACTGATGAACGTGGTGCTTAATATCTTTCTGATACCTAAATACGGAATAACAGGAGCGGCAATTGCCACATCCACCTCTTTAATATTCACAGCGTTAGTAAGAGTATACTTCATAAAACTATATATACCAAAACTTCCATACATTGCATAAAGTAATAGTCCGAAACGGAACCTGTTACACCTGACATATCGTGTTTCCTTTATTGGGGGAAGGGAAAAAATTATCATTGAGAGGTTAAACGTTCTTGAGAGTAATTACACGAAGTGATGGCTTTCGAATGTGGAAATAATTGAACTTCGGACTCGTTGCAAAAAAACCTCTGCATATTTCCGATTGAACATCTTGATTTTCAAAATCAAGGCATCCAATTGAAGTTACAATGAATAATAAGTTGCATAGGTTATTTCGTTGCGAGCACTTAATATCTCATATTTCCTTTTTGGGGGAGGAAAAATACCATAGAGAGATCAAACATTCTCGAGAGTAATTATGATTGCCTACTAATTTGGAAGCAATTACACCTAATATCTCATATTTCCTTTTTGGGGGGAGGAAAAACACCATAGAGATTAGACATTCTCGAAGGTCTCAGCTCTTTTATCAAAAATAATTAGTTGGAGCTGAAGATGCTTTATTTCATCAAATTCCATTAGTTGGGCGATTCCGGCATTGAAGCTACCTGGAAAGTAAGTGTTACCGAGAAAACTGGTTCTAACTCACCGGGTTTTGAAACTGAGTTGGTCAATTAACTAAAATTGAAATTGTGACTATGATTCAGATGTGAACTGTATGGCCAGATTGAATAACTTCACACTAATCAGTAAAACTTTTCTCTACCTGCTACCTATTTTAGGAGTTGCAGGAGTAACGATTCCGTTAATTCTTGGACAGAGTAATCTTTCTCTTTTGGGAACCTATCTTGCAGTCCCTATGATTCTGGCACCAATAATCCACATTAAACTAAGAGGAAACGAAACCAGCTTTGAGACATTTAATCCTAAATTATTTTCCTCTTTTGTCAGTATTTATTTTATATTCTTTTTTATTTCAATAAGCCTGCTCCAAGTATTTGATGTTAGACCATTTGCCTATTATCTGGTCATTGCAGTCATGTATGGTTTAGTATTGCTGGAAATACTAATGTTTGAAGTGTCAGAAAAAAAAGTGCCCATTATCCTGCTTCAAATGGTGATCCTAACTGTAAATATAATTTGGGGAGTGACTCTAAATTATGATTTCTTCATTGGAAGAACAGATCCGATTGGCCATTTGAAACTTATTGAAAATGTAATAAATGTCGCATTTGTAACTGAAATATTTGATGTATACAAACCGTTTCCCCTGTGGCATATTTTATGCGCATTTATGCAAAATGTCCTTGGAATCTCATTATCTGCTCAAAAAATAATGTTCTTAACAAATGGAGTAATCTATTCTTTTGTACCTGTAGTCTCATACCTTGTTTCAATAAAAATATTTAAAGATAGCAAAATCGCATTGTTATCAGCGCTATTTGTTTCTATTTACCCTGAGGTTATACTTTATGGGATGCAATCGATTCCAAGGAGCGTTGTGTCATTTTTAGAGATTATGCTAATATTAGTCTTACTGGACCCTCACAATCCGGCAAAAGTATTCGCAGCTATCATCCTTGTCTTTTCGTTGATTGCATTCCACACGGCTTCAATGCCATTTGTATTATCGATCCTGTTTGCGATTTATATTCTGGAAAAAATTTATAATAAGGAGAGTGATGAATCACTTCTATCGTTCAAGTTTATAATTTTAGCAATATGCATGACATTAGTTTACTGGTTATATTACGGAATAATATTGTTTGAGACTTTAGTGTACAACATCACGAGGTCTGCACCTTCCGGAGTACTAACAGAATCTGTATTTTATACACCATTAAGTGAATTGTTTAATTATTTACAATATACTCCGCTGTTACTTTTTGTAATAATTGGGTTCTTTTCAACGTTGCAATCAAAGAGGACACCCACTTTTGGAAAAATTTTTTGCATGATAGGACTCTTTACAGTGGCTATCACCTTCCCTGGCCCGACTTTGCTTTTTAATAAGCTTGCCAGTAATTTTAATCTTGCAAGGTTTGGAGAATATACTTTTTTGTTTATCGGATTAACCGGTTCAATTGGATTTTATGAAATGTACTCGAAATCCAAAAAATATTTAAAAGTTTTTGCAGTAATACTGTTTATATCAATGACATTCCTAACCGTATCAAATGACTTTACTGCTTCAGATAATCCTTTAGTTAAAAGACCATTTTATACGTATTATTTAACCAATGAAGAAGAGACAAGTTTTGACCATATCGCTTCTGTCACTGAAGGATATGTGATGGCTGATTATGTGACTTCTCGTTATTTTTCCTTTTCCGAATACAAAGATAAAAGCCATATTATAGAGGTAGGCAGTACAAACAAGAAAATTTTAAGGGATGAACCGGATGATGTCTTTTTGATAAGAGAATCCGAGTTAGAGAAAAGACCTTTGAAATTATATTCAGCACCTGGTGAAGAATTTGTATCTGGATCTACATGGGAAGGTAATTTAGTTTATCATTACCAGGAAGGTACATTATGGGACGATTTAATAATGTATAACAAAATTTACGATTCAAAAAGTGTTACAGGATTTAACCATGGCTGAGTAATAGGATTTTCCGGAACCTGCAGGACATACCATCCTGTCCCTGGATTGTAACTTGCGTATCCCATCCTCTGCAGAGCATTGCACCATAAGGAATCGATAAGATTCAAAAGTGTGCTTATTGGATGAAAGTTTCTGGGATCGAGGTGAATTTACGTAGTATTTTGCTTCAGCCAAATAGCCGAAACTTTCTGCGGGGATGGGTAATTACTCTAAAATCATTAAATCCCACTTTCCGCAGCTGTCTTTTCAATTTCCACAATTTTTTCTGCGATCGTTTTTCTGGAAACTTCCCCGGCCATTCAAACACGTGTTTTCAAAATGCCCCACATATTTTTCAAAATGTCCCATATATTTCGGCCTCATGCCTTCATTGGAAGCTTTCAACTTCACTTTCCCGAAGATTCAGTTGAGATAATAATTGTGAATTTTTGAGCAATTACCCAAAAACGATAGCAAGAAAAAGGTTATTTTAAAAAAACATGTCTGGCAAGTCAGTTAAATGATAAATTTGATTATAGATTACATTTTTTTTGTTTACTTAAGATGAATAAAATCCTATTCATAGGTCACCGGTTAAGGAATTTAAGCTACTTAATTGACCAATTTTCAACACGATTTATTCACCCCATAAATGAGGTCGAATTCGAAAAAGAATACACATCATCACTAAAGACCTTCAAAAAAACCGTTAAACTTACTTACTCTAAATCCTGACACAAAAGCCATAACAGCACTATAAACGCTGTTATGGCCCACAATCACATCATCTGGCAGCCGTCGACCACAATGACTTCTCCACTAACATACTCCCCGAGATCCGAGCTCAAAAATAATACCACCTTTGCAACATCTTCGGGCATACCGACACGTCCGAGAGCGATATTGGAAATCATTTTTTCCCTGAGATCAGGTTTGAGCTCTTTGAGAAGGTCAGTTTCAATGAAACCGGGTGCGATAGCATTGACAGTTATGCCATACCTGCCCAGTTCTCTGGCCGCAGATTTTGTAAATCCGACAACAGCCGCCTTGCTTGCAGAATATACTGTCTGCCCGGCATTCCCATAGAGTCCTATGGTGGAAGATAGATTGATAATCCTGCCGGACCCCTGCTTCTTCATCAGATTTGATGCGTACCTCGAACACAGGAAAGTTCCCTTCAGGTTAGTCGCGATGGTACGGTCGAAGAGTTCCGTATTGCTCAGCATCAGAAGGTTATTTTGCATGATTCCCGCATTGTTTACCAGCACATCGAGCCTGGAATGTTTTTCTCGGATAGCCCGGAACATGGCCCTGACCTCGGCTTCGGAGGAGACATCGGCTCTGACAATCGAAGCCTGGAACCCTTTCCCGCGGATCAGGGCCGCAAGTTCGACTGCCTGTTCCTCACTCCGGTTGTAGTTTATGATCACATGTGCGTGGTTCTCTGCTGCCAGCAAGGCTGTAGCTCTTCCAATCCCCCGACTTGCGCCTGTTACCAGTACCACTTTGCCTGTGAGCATTTCTCCTCCTATACTTACCTCATGTACTTAACTATCCAGAGGCGCCCATGAGAAGCAACCATCCGGAAAAAACTGCGGCTTAACTGTCCAGAGAGTAGATAGGTGCGGTTGCCCGCACATATTCGGTAGTAGATTTAATTCTAGAAATGTGCCTTTGAGCTTTGAGTATTGTCTCTCCGGACAGTCCGGTGTTCTTCTCAATTACTTCTACGGGCATTTGACGTTCCTGACCATACAGTAATTGATCCATTACATGAATGGGCATGCGCCAGTAGAAGTCTTCATCAGAGGTGTAGTGGCTCCAGGTGTCAGCACTTGGCGGCCTTTGTATAATTTCTTCGTTGACATTAAGATATTTTGCCAGAGCATAGACCTGGGTCTTATAGCAATCCGCCAGGGGTTCAATATCCACACCTCCGTCCCCGTATTTCACGAACTGGCCGAGGACCATTTCTGTCTTGTTGGTCGTGCCGCAAACTACATAGTTCATCTTCTCAGCGTACATATACTGGATTATCATTCTGGACCTCTGTTTGACGTTCTGCAGTCCGATAAGTTCCAGATAATCGCTTGCCTTCAACCTGTATTTTCCAACTGTTTCCCCGGCTTTTATCAGCTGTATATAAGGGACGTTCAATAATCCCTGGTTCAGGAAATCAGGCAGTACCAGGGACGTTTTGTGGACCCCGGGATCATATTCGGGGCAGGTCCTTTTTATGATCCGGTCCTTCTTCTCATAGATATCAAGGGATTCCAGTATAGGAGAGATAGGGACCTCTTCATAAGCCACCCCCAGGCTTTCACAGATTTCTGCCCCAAGAGTTCTACTCGAAGGAGCCGATTCTTTTTCAGGAAGTAGCAGGCCGAAAACACTCTCCTTTCCAAGTTCCTGTACTGAAAGCGTTAGAGCTACGGCCGAATCCACTCCTCCCGAAACTCCTATGACTACCCCCTTTTTCTTAAAACCGGCAACCTGGTCTTTGATAAAGCCCCTGAGCTTCATTGCAAGATTTTCAATGTCTCCGTTAAGTTTGTCCATTATTTGCATGTCCTTTAATTGCATATCCATAACTTGCACGATATTACCCCCACAATGGTTGGATGATTGACATATTGTGCTACAAGGTTTGAAATTGCATTAGAAGGTTTGACATTATATTATAAAGCAAGTAATTTCACCTATTAATCTTAAGGAAATAGCTACCATTGATTTTGAGATAAATAGCTACCATTGATTTTGAGATAAATAGCTA
>DUKH01000218.1:28137-39769 GCA_013329415.1 Methanosarcinaceae archaeon
ATTTTGAGATAAATAGCTACCACTTATTTTGAGGAGATAGCGTTAATTTTGAAATGCTCTTTACTCAACCGGCAGGAGCTATATTTTTAGCAACCCGTTTCCAGATCTTGAACGGCAATGGATCAGATATCAGATATCAAATATAAGGTATCAGATACCAATATAAGGTAACAGGTTTCGAGAAACATTCACCTGTAATTTAGTTTCTTTGCAGCTTCCTCTATCAATGGCTGTGATAGCTCCTGGTGGAGTTTTTCCAGGCCTTCCTCCCTTGACATATCCCCGCTTCGCACAATTCCTGCTATATCAAAGGCATATGGGTGGATCCCGTATTTTTCCAGATGGTTTTGGCAGGCAAAAGAATTCAATGTACAGTTGGTTGAATTGCTGTCATTGAGATCCGGAGGGTTCCACCCGATCTCCACCAGGGCCTCCAGTATCTGACCTTCGTTATAATCCCACAGACAGAGAGGATGAAGCATCCTCGGTCCCTCCTTGCCCATATTTTCAATAACCTCGTTTTTAATCAGGAACTTCTCACCCTTATCTTCAACACCAATATTTAGAAGTTGTTTTTCAAAAATGTTCCTGGACCACCGTATAAAATTAGCCTGCAGGGAGATTATGGGATTAGGAGACTGTCCCGGGGTGAAGGCAAACATAATGAAAGGTGCATCCTGAACAATAGCCTCTTCTATCAACTTCTGCTTGATGATACTGATACAGGTGTTGCATATGTCGCTCGCCCTGTATTTGGCTAACCTGGGGAATGCATCACGGGATTCCGCAGCTTTCCGGAAAGTTTCGTACAGGACCTCATTTTCCATCGTCAGTTTAAAATAATCGGATCCTGTAAGCTCACATATCTTTTTCGCGTTTTCCACCGCGTTGTCAGATATAAACCCATTATCGAACTGGACAGCCAGGACTTTCAGGAAAGGATACTCTTTTTTGAGTTTGTGAAGCGTGTATGAAGAGTCCTTGCCCCCTGAAAGTGCAAAGACCACATCGTACTTACCCCTGCCCCCGTATTCCTTGAAGAGTTCTTCCATTTTCACCAGATAGTCACTCTTTTCCTTCGCGGAAAGAGGGACATACGTCTCACAAAAGTGACAGAGCCCGCTTTCCTCATTGATATCTATGCCTGGCATATCCGAGTCCAGAACACACTTTTTACACACTATTCTTGACATTTTGGTACTCCCCTATAATTGACCGATTGGATATTTTCCCATTCTCGCTTAATGGAAGATGGTCGATGAAAAGAATCTCCCTGGGACACAGGTACCCGGGCAAATTCTTCCGGCAGAATGAAAAAAGAGCATCGACTTCTGTCCCTTCCTTCGGGATGACCATGAGGCTAATCGCAGTCCCCATAAGCTCGTGGGAAACCGGTACGACAAAACCCCTGGAAACCTCCGTGTTATTCTCTATGTGTTTTTCAATTTCCCTCGGATTCACGCGATGATCGCCTATTTTAATGAGATCGTCCTTGCGGCCAAGCAGCCTGAAATAACCGTTGGGCAATTTCTGTGCCAGGTCCCCCGTGTGCATCCACCCATTTATGAGCTTCTTCTCAGTGGCGATCTCGTCGTCCAGGTAACCTAATAGAATATTCTCGCCCCTGGCAACCAGTTCACCCCTTATGTCCGGCCCTACCGACCTGTTTTCATCGTCGAATACGTCAAGCATAACGCCAGGAATCGGCTTGCCTATAGAATCAATGAACTCGGACACATCCTCCGGTGGCAGGTAGGCCAGGCGTGCTGTAGCTTCAGTCTGCCCGTACATCGGCAGAATCACCGTACCGGGACTCAACTCATTTATCTCTTTAACGATTAATGCGTCCATTCCCCCACCTGCGGATGCGGCAGTCCTGACATTTTCAAATGCCTTTTTGAACCTCTCTGGATAGCGGAGGAGGATCCGATAAGTACTTGGCACTCCGTAGAATACGGACACCCCCGATTTAATCAGGCTGAATGTAGATTCCATAAAATTCATGCTTCCGATTCTGACAGCCCCCCCGGCCATCAGGTGGGAATCGATTATGGAATTACCAAAAGCGTGGTGCGGAGATATTACCAGTGCGCCCTTATCACCGGAATTTATGCCGAGAACCTTGATAATCGATTCTCCATTTGCTATCAAGTTTCGGTCACTTAACATGACCCCTTTCGGAGTGCCTGTCGTACCGGACGTGTACAGCACCAGCCTCAGTTCCGGATTGTTGGCCTCATTTACTATATTTTTACGCAGGGTCTTTACTGAAGTGTTATTTGAAACAATAACAACCGTCCCAAAACGCCCAAAAAAGTCCTCACCATATCTTGAGTACTGTGCCTCTGTTGCAATTATATTATTGACGTGGGCATTATCAAGAATTTGCTCCAGACTGAATTTCGGGAATTCGATCGGAAGAGGTATTGCAATGTTGGCTGACCGGTATACTGCCATGAGAATCTTTATGTATTGTATGCCGGACTCTGCCAGGATTGCAAACCTGCAATGCCCGAAGTCCCCCATGGACGAAGCAATAATATCTATATCTTCATCGAGACAGCTGTAGGAGATAGAGATTTTGCCTTCTTCCAGAACGATTTGATGAGGAGTTTTTTGGGCATATTCCGTGATATAAGCATCGAGTCTCATATCTCTCACTTCACCAGTTTGACAATCAGGTTAGTGATCCCCTGCAGTGAGTCAAAATTTTCCGGCGTCAGCATATCTTCGGGAACTTCTATGTCATATTTTTCACAGATATAGTCCATCAATTCAAGCAGCCCGATCGAATCCATGATGCCGTTCTGGGTGAGAGAATCATTATCGTTCAAGCCAATGTTCGTGTCCATAAAAGAATTGTCTTTCAGATAATCAAGTATATCATTCTTTATATGTTCCATTCGACCTTAGCCCCCCTAATTTCATATAGTGGATAAAACAACATGAGTAGTATACACTTTAGTATATCATTGTGTTAATATCCCTGTAAATATTTGAGTAATCCCCATTAGTATTTACGTATTATCAATTATTTATATTGTTTCTCATATAAATTATTTATATTGTTTCTCGTATAAATTATTTATATTGTCCCCCTTATCATTTGTTACGTTGTGCCCCTATCAATAATTTATATAATCTCCATTTATTAGCCGTGTCTCAGCCCTGTCACCCTTTACATTGTGCTCCATATCCAGGCAATATGACTCATTTTATCATTCCCGGATATCGCCCCTCCATGCAAGTTGGCATATTGTTCCCCCATTTCATATTACAACAGTCTCTATCACAACCTTTTATCAAACGCTAGAAAGATAAACAGCAACCCCGGTGAGACTTATTCTTATAAACTTATATCCCTGTTTCACCCACTATTGAATCTGTCATATTTCAATAATTACAGGTACTGAAAAATGCACCCCCGGCAGTTAAATTTGTATTAACGCTGCCTTTTGATATATTGAATCCAGTTCTTTGTTGTATAATTTATGACTGAAAGGAAAGGTTTGTATACCCAGAAACCAGCAAGTGCTATACAACCCAACAAAATAAAAGAATATTGAAATAAAATTTCTGAAGAAGATTAAGGACTAATGTTTTTTGAAAAATTGAAAGGCAAACCTTTATGAAAGGTCCCTTACAGAACCCCGCAAAACTCAGGAAATAAAAAAGAAAAAGATTACATCAGGCATTAAAAGGTACTTTTTAGTATGTGAGTTGAACGTATCAGTATCAGCATGAATGTGGTAGGAATTGGTAGAATACAAAAGTAAGAATTGGGGTTCCAAAAATCACAGTTTTAAGTATAGAATCAGTTTTCATAGATAGATTAAGTTCTCATGGACAGGCTATTCTCTCGAGGAGGCTTATATTGATCTTATCCCAGCCTTCAGAAGTAATGAGAGAAAATATGTATTCGTTGTCTATAATATAGCTTGAATGAGCGACATTAGTAAGGTCCAGTTCCCTGTTAAAAGTGGAAAAAATGCTTTTATTTGAGAACTTGCAATACGCTTCTTTCAGGGTCCACTTCGTAAAAATATCCAGATCATTTCCGGATTTATCGGATTGAAAAGTTATTTTATCAAGATATTTGGAAATGTTTGAAAGAGACCGCTTTTTTCTAACCTCGATATCAACTCCAAGCTCAATTTTTGAGATTGCAAGGGCGGTAATATTTTCAGTATATGAGATGCAGACATGTAATTCTTCATGGTTGCGTACATGGACTTTTCCGTATTCGTCCTTATAACTAGCTATATCGGAAACGGACCTTTCTTCAAGAATGCGGCTCAGAATACATTTCAGAACCATTCTGGAAGTAATGTACCTTTTCCTGAAATATCCGGTTTTTAATTTTTTCAGGTCTTCCTTTTCCATATAGTCAAGGCCTTCCGCACTCAACGTACCGTAATCGTCCAGGTCAACCAGAAATATAAGAACGTCATTCCGGCACCATAAGTCGGGTATATTTTTCGGGAGAGTAGTTTCCAGAGTAAGCGGAGATGCTTCCAGAATAATCGGAGACGCTTCCTTTGAATTTTCAGTTTCCATGCCTGTTCACGAGATATCCGTTACAAAATATCTGTTAAACCCCTATAAAAACAAGCACTTGAAACTCAATGAGTTAACCTGTGCCTCAGATAAATTACAGATATGAGTACCGCGATTATGAAACCGGTAAATTCGGTTATGAAGCAGATGCAAAGAGACGGGACAAAGCCAATATTGCCCATTTTCAGGAAGTAATCGAGCACTCCCCCATAATAGCAGCCCACAGGGAATTCCCAGCCAAAAGCCGGCCAGAAAAAGGTATAGGGAGTCTTCCACATGCGGTCTTCAAGCAGGTGGAAAAAACAGGCTCCCGATATAAGTAACACACCTGTGTCCCTGCTCTTCCCGTACCGGTAATAACCCAGCAATGCAATAAAAAGACAGAAAACAAGTGTATGCCCGATAATCCTCCCATTTGCAAGAGTCTCGGCAAAGATCACCCTACCGACCAGTTTATCGAGAATGTCCGGTAGCAGGGCTCCGAAAGCTATGTAACGGTAGTCAAGCCTGTCCTTCAGTGCCGGAAGAATGCGCCCAAGCATGAAGAAAACCCCAACCGTGAAGACCAGATGCCCGAAAATTAACATTACAAACCCACTTACCCCATATTTATAGCAAAACTTATCCCAAAAGCTTATACCCAGCCAATTTTTTAATTTTTGAGCAGCGCCTGCACCGTAAAAACGGCCAATTACACCCAACCGGGGGAACAATTCAGGGGACTGCTAAGAAAAGTCTGACCCATGAAGAATTGTATGTGCCAAATTTGTGTCTTCACACTTTAATAAGAAGTAATGGTTAAAAATAAGTAAATAGTTTTGGAAACCGAGTTCCTGAAAAATGTTTCTGAAAAAGTCATGATGACCGGGTATAATAACGATATGTTGAGAGCTTATTTAAAAAAATAAAATTGACCTAAAAAGGAACGGAAAAGGAAGCGGCTTGCTAAATTTTGATTTTGCAGGAGACCTGTTTGAAAGATTGAATAACATTTTTACCAACCATACTTCTGGCTGAGAGAAATAAGAACGGAATTAATGCTTTTTTAGATTTAAAATTACTTTATACCTATATTGAGTTCTTGAGAGAAACATATCAAAATTAACCTATAACCCGGAAACCCCATAACTTCCTGAAACCTGGAAGTTTCTTATTTTTAATTTTGACAACACAGACCGAATTTATACTTTAATGTAACCAATCCTCAAAAAGTAATCCTAAAATATATAAACGATAAGGATATAGGGTATTCGATTCTCACTGCCCTGAAAAACAGGTCGCATACCTTTATAGCTAAGAGTCAAATAGTAACATATAATATAATCCAATACCAATAATAATTCAAATTTATCATTAACTGAGGTGTCAGAAACTGCAGACTACGGAAGAAAGGGTAAGAGCGAGATTGATTAAGTATCTCGGCAGGGACGAGAGCGGGATACGCAAGGTTGTGCTCAATCTCTTCCTGACCGGAGACAAGTTCACCACCGGTGAAGTATATGAGTTCCTTGACAGTGGGGAATTCGAAGTAAGCTACCGGGGGGTGTCAGCCATGGTCGGGCTTATGAATACCAGGCTCGGGATCCTGAGCATTAACGTGGCAGGAGACCATAATGTCTACTCCCTGAAAGACACTTACAAAACTATCGTCGGCTCCGTGCTTGAAAACTACTGAGCCGCAACATATTACTTTCCTTTTACCAGGGTTTATTGCCCCTTATTATCATTCTTTTTTGTATGAATTTCTTTGAGCTTCTTATTTTATTCTGCCAGAGTGCTGCTCGGCTTCAAAAAGGCCATAATTAGTTTGTCTTTCGAAAGAAGGAATTTAAAGGAGAAGTTTAAAAGGAGTTTAAAAGAAATACAAGAGGAATAGAAAAGGAATAGAAAAGAAATAGAAAAAGAATAGAAAAGAAATAGAAAAAGAATAGAAAAGAAATAGAAAAGGAATAGAAAAGAAATAGAAAAAGAATAGAAAAGAAATTAAAAAAGGAATTAAAAAAGTAGTTCAAATACAGTGTTTCGAATTTCGATGCCGAATTTGGAATAATGGCACTGCTTATTTTTGCAGAGAACCCCTACCAAAAGAAATTATAAATACCTTGAATAAAAGAAAGTATCAGAGTACATAATAAGATAAAAACTATACAGATTTTCCAGCTTTATATATTAGGGGGAAAACGCATAAGAAGCTTAAAAATTAGATCAATAAGCTCCGGCTTTAAGGTGGGGCTCAGATTTTTGAAAAACCGGACCTTCAGTGTATTTTACCGGGAATACGAGCGGAGGCTCGCAAAAGAAATTCATCACTCGGAGATCCCTGCACATATCGCGGTGATCATGGACGGGAACCGGAGGTTTGCTGGACAGCTAGGAAAAGCCCACAGTTTCGGGCACTCCATGGGAGCGGAGACCACCGAGCAGGTGATTGAGTGGTGCCATGAGATTGGGGTCCGGCAGCTTACTCTCTATGCTTTTTCTACTGAAAATTTCCAGCGCTCCGGAGAGGAGGTTGACGGGCTCTTCAACCTGATTGACGAGAAGTTTTTGAAACTTTATAAGGACCCCCGGACCCATGAAAAAGGGATGAGGATCAGGGTTATAGGGGACAGGAGCAAACTGCCTGATTTCCTGAACAAGACAATTGACAGGATAGAAAAGGCGACCGAACACTACGACAGGTTTTACCTGAACGTAGCCATTGCCTACGGCGGGAGACAGGACATTATCCAGGCCGTGAGGGAAATCGCATGCAGGGTTTCAAGGGGAGAGCTCTCCCTTGAGGAAGTGAGCGAAAACCTGATCTCAGACCACCTTTATCCGTCTCCCGGGCTGGCAGTCCCGAACGTAGACCTTATTATCAGGACGGGAGGGGACGAGCGGGTTTCCAACTTCCTGCCCTGGCAGGCTAACGGAAGCGAATGTGCGGCCTATTTCTGCGCCCCGTACTGGCCCGAGTTCCGGAAAATCGACCTCCTTCGTTCTATTCGGGTCTACCAGGTGAGGAGAGCCGAAAAGAAGCGGGAACACTCGGCCCGGGCTTCAAAAATCGTAAAGATGTTCGGCGCCGGAAAATACGAAGAAAAATTAGAAGAGCTCGGACATCTCAGGCCGATAAAAAGACAGGGATTTTCCTGAAGAGAGGTCTTTGGAAAATTCCATAAGGATTCATAAAATTCCCTGGTCATAAAGACACTGCCTGAAACACTGCCGAACCATGGATTGAACAGCGGCCTGGATCGTGGCTTGAACAGCGACCGGACCCATTTCCAGATACTGCAAATACCATTGTCAGAGGCAGCTGAAAGCGAAGGTTCATATCATTCAGGCACATAATTATATTTATATACCGCAATTTAACGGGAGAAACATTTTATGGGAGAAACGGGGAATTCAAAAAAATTAAGGGGAAAGGAGACACCTCTGTCGGAATATCCCGGACTTCCGGGGAGTTGAAAAGATATGAAATACAGGGATTTTGTCCGCTCCCTGTTAGGGCCTTTTTCAAAAGTGCCTCCGCTTCCCTTTAAAGAGCATTCCAGAAAGGGGGTACTTGCAGCCGGGAAATTGAAAGAAGGGGTGGAAGCATACTGTTCAGGGAACATGAAGCTTGTGGAACTTAAAAGTTCCGAGGCTGACCTGATAGAGACAGAAGCCGATGCCATAAAGCATGAGATCCGGAAAACCCTTCCGTCTTCCCTGCTACTGCCGGTAGACGCAAAAGACCTCCTCTTTTTTTTAAACCAGCAGGACGAAATCCTGAACAGTGCCCAGAGTGCCGCTTACTGGCTGACTCTCCGGGCCGATTCCCTCCCTGAAGACATGAAAACGGGTTTTCTCAGGCTTTCAGGGGCTACTCTTGAGACTGTCAGGGTCTACGAAGAGCTTGTTTCCAGTTTCTACGAAATATTCAACAATCCGGATAAAGGTAAAATCAGGCAAACCCTGGCTCTTGTCCCCCAGGTAGAAAAACTGGAACATGAGGTGGACCTTATAGAGAGCGAACTTTTAAAAAAGATATTCGCAAACGAAAAGATCTTTGGAGGAGCCGGGATCTGCCACCTGACTTTTCTCGTAGAGAAAATCGGCGATGTTGCGGACAGAGCCGCAATAGCCGCTGACAGCCTGAGGACAATGCTTTTCAGGCGGTAAAATTTCAAAAGCCGGGTATAAGAAGTCTGAGCCCTAAAAATACCTGTAAACCCATTGAAATATCGCTAAACCTCCTGAAATACCGATATATTGATATTCAGGGGATTACTATCTAAAATGGGGATTTTATAATCGAATTTTTTTTCAGGCATTTGATATTTAGGCTTTGGGACAGAGAGCAATCGGGATAGAGATCAACATAATTAACAAAATAATTTCATTTAACATATGATCTCATTTAACAAAACAATTCCATTTAAAAATTATTTCAGCTGACAATAGAATTTCATTAAATATATGAGTTCAGTTGACAACAGAATTTCATTAAATATATGAGTTCAGCTGACAATAGAATTTCATTAAATATATGAGTTCAGTTGACAACAGAATTTCATTAGTGACTGATATTTATGAAACTATCCGGGGTCAGTACTCATAATCATTCATAACCATTATCCAAAAACCTAATAGTATAAACCTTGAGCATCCAGAAATAGAAAACTGGATCGAATCATCTGTGTGAAATTGGGGGAGTTGGAACGGACATTATCTTTAAACAGTTGAATCCCCATTCCTGCAAGATCCACCTGCAGGGGATCAGGGAATCGGAAGATGAAGCGCTTTTGGATCCGGGGAGGGAGCACTTTCAGGATTATGTGAAACCGCCAGGAAAAAGGGAGCTAAGAATGGCTTCCCTGATCCTTACCGGGGGAGGTATTGGGAAATTAAAATTCCTGAAAGGCAGGATACTTGCCCGAAGGGGAACAGGAGCCTGATAAAAGGGGGGAATTGCAATGGGAAAAGAAAAGAAAGAACATCCAAACCGCCTTATCCATGAAAAGAGTCCTTATCTCCTTCAGCATGCCTATAACCCCGTGGACTGGTATCCCTGGGGAGAAGAGGCTTTTGAAAAGGCGAGGAAGGAAAACAAACCTATTTTCCTTTCTATCGGCTACTCCACCTGCCACTGGTGCCACGTGATGGCGCACGAGTCTTTCGAGGACGAGGAAATTGCAAAGCTCATGAACGAGGCCTTTGTCTCCATAAAAGTAGACCGAGAAGAGCGGCCTGACATTGATAACACCTATATGACAGTCTGCCAGATCATTCTCGGAAGAGGCGGCTGGCCCCTGAACATCATCATGACCCCGGACAAAAAGCCCTTTTTCGCAGGCACCTATATCCCGAATAAAACCCGCTTCAGCCAGACAGGGATGCTGGAACTGATGCCACGCATCAGAGAAATCTGGGAACGCCAGCACGAAGAAGTGCTGGACTCGGCAGAAAAAATAACCTCAACCATCCAGGAAATGATCACGGACTCGGCAGGGGAAAGCCTGGGGGAAATGATACTGCAGGAAGCCTACGAAGAACTCCTGGGATCTTTTGACAGGGATTTCGGAGGATTCGAAAAGGCACCGAAGTTCCCTGCCCCCCACAAGATTTTCTTCCTGCTTCGCCACTGGAGGCGCAGCGGGGACCCGGAAGCCCTCCACATGGTGGAACACACCCTCCACTACATGCAGAAGGGAGGGATCCACGACCACCTGGGCTCGGGCTTTCACCGCTATTCCACGGATAACATGTGGATGGTGCCACATTTTGAAAAGATGCTTTACGACCAGGTCCTCCTGGCGGTTGCTTATACGGAAACCTATCAGGTAACCGGAAAAGAGCTGTACAGGGAAACGGCCGAAGGAATCCTTGACTACGTCCTCAGGGACCTGACCTCCCCCGAAGGCGGCTTTTACTGCGGGGAAGATGCGGATGTTGACGGGGAGGAAGGGAAATACTACCTCTGGACCCTGGAAGAAATCCGGGAAGTCCTTGACCCCGAGGAAGCCGACCTGATCATAAAGATGTTCAACCTGAAAGAGGAAGGAAACTTTGAAGAAGAAATTCGGGGCAGGAAAACCGGGACTAATATCTTTTACCTTGTCCAGTCCACTGACACCCTTGCAAGCAGACTCGAGGTCCCAAAGCAGGACATCGAATCCCGGATCAAAAAGGCTAAAGAAAAGCTCTATGCCGCCCGCAGCAAACGCAAGAGTCCGGGCCTGGACGACAAGATCCTGACCGACTGGAACGGGCTGATGATCGCGGCCCTTGCAAAAGGTTTCCAGACATTCGGAGAAAAAAAGTACCTGGAAGCTGCCGAAAAAGCCGCAGACTTCATCCTGAATACCTTCTACAGCCCCAACAGGAGGCTGCTTCACAGGTACAGGGATGGGGTTGCCGGGATTTCCGGGACAGCCGACGATTATGCATTCCTCATCCACGGCCTTCTGGAACTCTACGAAGCCGGGTTTGAGCTCAGGTACCTCAAAGCCGCAATCTCCCTGAACAGAGAACTTCTGGAACACTTCTGGGACCCGATCCAGGGAGGGCTTTTTTTCACCGCAGACGACAGCGAAGCCCTGATCTTCAGAAAAAAGGAGTTCATGGACGCGGCGATCCCGTCCGGGAATTCCGTGGAGATGTTAAACCTCCTGCGCCTTGCCCGCATTACTGCAGACCCAGAACTTGAGGACATGGCAGATAGCCTGGAGAGGGCTTTTTCAAACCAGATCCGGAAGATCCCTTCAGGTTATACTCAGTTCCTTTCCGCCCTTGAATTTGAAGCCGGCCCCACATACGAGGTAATAATCGCCGGAAAACCGGAAGCATCAGACACAAAAAACATGCTTGATGAAGTCCGGAACTACTTTATCCCGAACAAAGTGCTGGTCTTCAGGCCCGAAAAAGAAGGAAAAGAACCTGAGATAATAAAACTGGCTGTATATACTAAAGTTCAGGCCCCTATCCAGGGAAAAGCCACGGCATACGTCTGCAAGAACCACGAATGCCAGCTCCCAACAACAGAGATCAATGAGATGCTGAAACTGCTGAATGTATAATGATACAATTAAAACCACAATTAAAA